>NZ_RZAA01000005.1:0-431637 GCF_003994535.1 Pseudomonas sp. PAMC 29040 | reverse complement strand
AGTAATTCATTTCCACGACCAAGCGAATGGCCTCGGCTTTTTCTTCGGCAGTTACGACCCGAAATCCCATGATGAATCCTTAAGTTGATACTCCTACATGATGGTCCATAAATATTGAGCCACAACAGCTTGTCTCGCGAGCTTTGAAGGCGCTGAAGAGCTCGCGAGACAAGCTCGCTCCTACAGAGGAATGTGCAGTTGCGCTTCAGCAGCCCGCGCCTTCATGCCCCGGGCTGCGCTCGAAGTAGCGTTTGTACTCGCGACTGAACTGCGAGGTGCTTTGATAGCCAACCCTCTCTGCTACCTGTGCCACTCCCAGCCCTTCGCTCAGCAGCAACTGCTGGGCCCGCAACAGGCGCAGGCGCTTGAGGTACTGCACCGGCGACAGCAAGGTACTGCGCTTGAAATGCTCATGAAAGGTGGACGCGCTCATATTGGCGCAGCGGGCCAGCGTCTCGACATTCAACGGTTCGGCAAAGTGCTCGTGCAAGTGACTCAGCGAGGCGGCCACCCGGGCGAATTGCCCCTGTTGCTCGACCAGCGCCCGCAACACTCCGGCCTGGGGACCGCGCAAGGCGGCAAACAGCACCTCGCGCAATCGCGCACGACCCATGATCCGGCACTCAAGCGGGTCATGCAGACACCGCAACAAGCGCTCCACAGCCTGGCGCATTTCCTCATCCAGCACTGCCGAGGTCATGGACTCCGGAGTCTGCGCCACCGAACTGCGCTCAGGGTCCAGGCCCATGGCCAGCACCAGTTCGCCCAATACCGCACGATCAATACTGATCGCCACCCCCAGCAATGGCATGTCCTCGGAGGCGAAGGTTTCACACTCGAAAGGCACCGACAGCGCCTGTACCAGGTAGTGGCCGGCACCGTACTCCAGGGTGCGTTGCCCCAGATAGGCCAACTTACTGCCTTGGGCGATCACCATTAGACTAGGCTCATAGATCTGCGGCATCCGGGCCACGGTATTACACGCCGAGACCACCCTCACCTCAGGCATCAAGGTATGGACAAAACCCAGCCGGGTCGCCAGAGGCTTGATAAGCGATACCAGCACGGCGTTCTCATCGCGGTGACGAGTCAGAAACATGAAATAAGTTCACAAGAGGAATAGACAGCCGCATCTTCGCAGAACTGGTCATTAAAGCGACAGTTCATCCGCGTCGCCGGAGGAATAGGCATGACAGACGGAGGAATCGTCATAGTCCTGCAAGATTTGTAAGCGCAAAATTGCCCCCTGTTCACCGTTAACGCTTTTCGAGGTTCCCCATGTACAACGCCATCGGTTATGCCACACAGACACCTACCGCTCCCCTGACCCCCATGAAGTTCACCCGCCGCGATCCGCGGCCGGATGATGTGGCCATCGAAATCCTGTATTGCGGTGTTTGTCACTCCGACATTCACCAGGCACGCAACGACTGGGGCTTTGCTGTTTACCCGGTAATGCCGGGCCATGAAATTGTCGGCAAAGTTACGGCTGTCGGCGACAAGGTCACCAAACACAAGGTCGGCGATCTGGTCGGCGTGGGCTGCATGGTTGATTCGTGCCGCGAGTGTTCAGCGTGCAAAGAAGACCTGGAACAATACTGCCTTGAAGGCGCGACCATGACCTACTGCACCCCCGATCGGGTGGATGGCAGCAACACCATGGGCGGTTACTCCGACAGCATCGTGGTCAGCGAACACTTCGTGGTGCGTATCCCGGAAAAACTCGACCTGGCCAGCGCGGCCCCACTGTTGTGCGCCGGCATCACCACCTATTCGCCGCTGCAGCACTACGGTGTCGAAGCTGGCGATAAAGTCGGCATTCTGGGCATGGGCGGCCTGGGCCACATGGGCATCAAGTTCGCCAAAGCCATGGGCGCCGAAGTCACCCTGTTCACCCGTTCTGAAGCCAAGGCTGCAGAGGCCTACCGTCAAGGTGCCGACCACGTGATCGTGTCCACCGACCCGCAGCAGATGAAAGCGGCGGCTGACAGCTTCGACTTCCTGCTGGACACCATTCCGGTACCACACGATCTGAACCCGTACCTGGAAACCCTGCGCTTTGACGGGGTACACATTCTGGTCGGTCTGATCGAACCTGTTGAGCCTGCCCTGAATGCGTTCAACCTGGTGTTCAAGCGCCGCGTACTGGCCGGTTCCCTGATCGGCGGCATTGCTGAAACCCAGGAAATGCTCGATTTCAGTGCCGAACACGGCATCACCTGCGACATCGAAATGCTCGATATCAAAAACATAAACGAAGCCTTTGAACGCGTGGTTAAAGGCGACGTGAAATACCGTTTTGTGATCGACATGAAAACCCTGAAGGCTTAAGACTCACCTTCTGTCTGTAGAAAACCGGCCTGCCTGCGATGCCATCGCTGGCAAGCCGGTTGCTGCAGTGGGGGATCGGGTCAGCCGACAGCCCCGAGCTCCGCCGATATCTGCTGCGCGGCCTGGGTAACGACCGGGATCAAGCCGGTCATTTTCTCCAGTGACATATACGGCACGGTGCTGGCGATACTGATGGCAGCCACGATTTTGCGGCTGGCATCGCGTATCGGTGCAGCTACACAACGGATCGAAGGCTCGTTGTCTTCCAGGTCAAACGCATAGCCCCCCGCCACATAACTGCGCATGCGCTGTTCAAACTGTTCCCACGACACTTCCTGATGTTCCGGCCACAACGGGTTTTTGCCATCGGCAGGATGGCTGGCTTCGTACAGGCGTCGCCACTCTCCCAACGGCGCATCCAGCAACATCGCCTTGCCGATCCCGGTACGTGCCAGCGGCATGCGGTGCCCTACCCGCGAACGCATCTCCGGGCCATTGCGCCCCGGATTTTTATGCAGGTACAGCACCTCGTCGCCTTCGCGCACCGCCAAATGGATGGTATCGCCGGTCAGCAACGACAACTCATCCAGGTACGGCCCGGCCAGCGTCACCAGCGGCACCTCTTCCCGCGCCTGAAACCCCAGTTCGATCAACTTGGGCCCGAGCAGATAACCCACTTGCGGCAACACCCGCAGGTAACGCTCGTCCACCAGGCAACTGGCCAGGCGATGGGTCGTGCTGCGCGTCGTGCCAATCGCCCGGGCGATGTCTTTGAGGTCGCGCGCACCATTGGCCACGGCGTGTACCACCGCCAGACCGCGAAGTAGGGTTTGCGTGCCGGTGGGTGCAACTTTCGGGGAGTCGTCCTGCATAGCCAGCCTTTGCTTTAAGGAGAAGAACCGGGCGGCATTATGGTCGCCCGGTTGTCTGACGGCTAGGGTCCGTTGAGGTTTGCCTGTGGCCCCGCCCCTACAGTTCGATCCGCTCGACTTTGCCTACCAGCAGGATGTAGGACAGCGCACCCAGCAACGCCAGCACCGAGATGTAGGTGATGGCCGGGGCAAACGAGTCGCCGGTGGCCAGAAAACCGATCACGATCGGGGTGGTGATGGCCGACAGGTTGCCGATGAAATTGAACACCCCGCCGGTCAGTCCCAGCAGGCGGGCCGGGGCCAGGGTCGAAACCAGCGACCAGGTAATCGATGCCAGGCCGTTACCGAAAAACGCCAGCGCCAGAAACGCAATCACCAGCGGCGTCGAGTCGACAAAGTTGGCGCCGATGATTGACGTTGAAATCAGCAGCCCGCCAATGATCGGCAGCTTGCGGGCAAAGCCCACGGAGTAGCCGCGACGAATCAGCCAGTCGGAGAAGAACCCTGAACACAGCACGCCCACAAACGCTGCCAGAAACGGCAAGGAAGCCAGCAAGCCGGACTTGATAAAGTCCATGCCGCGATATTTCACCAGGTAAGTGGGAAACCAGGTCAGGAAAAACCACAGCGTCGAGTTCAGGCAAAACTGCCCCAGATAAATCCCCCACAGCTTGCGCTTGCTGAGCACGATGCCCAGATCCAGCCAACTGAACGGTGCCTTGCGCTTGGCGGTCTGGCTCTGGATATCCACCAGCCCGCCACCCTCACTGATCAGCTCGATCTCAGCCTGATTGACACCCTTGAAATCCCGCGGCTCGCGGTACACCGCGTACCAGATCACGGCCCAGATAATCCCCACCACACCGGTGCTGACAAACACCATGTGCCAACCCCACTGATGCTGCAGCCAGGCAAGTACCGGAGTCAGGAACGCCAGCCCGACAAACTGCCCCGAGGTGTAGAAACCGATGGCCGTGGCGCGCTCGCGCTCGGGGAACCAGGTGGTCACCACCCGGCTGTTGATCGGATACGCCGGCGCTTCCAGGGCGCCCACCGCCATGCGCAATACGAACAGTGCGATAAAACTGGCAGCGAAACCGAGCATCACCGTGGCCACCGACCACAGCAGCAGCGCCACGCTGTACAGGATGCGCGGCGGCACCCGGTCTACCAGCCAGCCACCGGGGATTTGCATGGCCGCATAGGTCCAGCCGAAGGCCGAAAAAATCAGCCCGACATGTACCGGATCCAGCCCCAGATCGGTGGTCAGTGCCGGCGCGGCAATCGACAGGTTGCTGCGGTCCAGATAGTTGATCACCACGGTAATGAACAGCAGGACCATGATGAAAAAACGCTTGCGGCTCGGCGTCACCAAAGACGCAGGCGCGACAGTGCTTGAAGATGACATGGGCATGCCTCTTTTTTATGGTTATTGAGGTCGTTTCAAATACAGGGTCCGACACCCCTGTGGGAGCTGGCTTGCCAGCGCCCACAGGTATTGCATCAGATCAGGGACTTACCACTCGGCAAAGCTGCCATCGGCATGGCGCCAGATCGGGTTGCGCCAGCGGTGGCCAACCAGCGCGCGCTCGCGCACGTATTCTTCGTTGATCTCGATACCCAGGCCCGGCCCATTGGGGATTTTGACGAAGCCTTTGTCGTAGTCGAACACCGCCGGATCCTTGACGTAATCCAGCAGGTCGTTGCTTTCGTTGTAGTGGATGCCCAGGCTTTGCTCCTGGATAAACGCGTTGTAGCAAACCGCATCCAGCTGCAGGCACGCGGCCAGCGCAATCGGCCCCAGCGGGCAGTGCAAGGCCAGCGCTACATCGTAGGCTTCCGCCATGTTGGCGATTTTGCGGGTTTCGGTAATACCGCCGGCGTGGGAAGCATCGGGCTGAATGATGTCGACATAGCCTTCACTGAGCACGCGCTTGAAGTCCCAGCGCGAGAACAGCCGCTCGCCCAGGGCAATCGGGGTGCTGGTCAACGGCGCCAGCTCTTTGAGGGCCTCGTAGTTTTCGCTGAGCACCGGCTCTTCGATAAACATCAGTTTGTACGGGTCCAGTTCCTTCATCAGCACCTTGGCCATGGGCTTGTGCACCCGGCCATGGAAGTCCACGCCGATCCCCACGTTAGGGCCCACGGCATCCCGCACCGCGGCCACGTTGGCCAGCGCCAGATCGACCTTTTCAAAGCTGTCGACAAACTGCAGCTCTTCGGTACCGTTCATCTTTATCGCCGTAAAGCCGCGGCTGACCGCTTCTTTGGCGGCCCTGGCCGTGTCGGCCGGACGGTCGCCGCCGATCCACGAATACACACGGATCTTGTCCCGCACCTGGCCGCCCAGCAGGTCGCTGACCGACACCCCCAGCGCCTTGCCCTTGATGTCCCACAGCGCCTGGTCGATACCGGCCAGTGCGCTCATGTGCACCGCGCCGCCACGGTAAAAACCGCCGCGATAGAGCACGGTCCAGATGTCTTCGATATTGCGCGGGTCTTTGCCGATCAGGTAATCCGACAATTCATCCACCGCAGTCGCCACGGTGTGGGCCCGGCCTTCGACTACGGGCTCGCCCCAGCCGGTGACGCCTTCGTCGGTCTCGATTTTCAGGAACAGCCAGCGCGGCGGGACCAGATAGGTAGTCAGTTTGGTAATTTTCATCGTCTTGTCTCTCTTGTTCGATGGGGCGCAAGCGCCTTTCAGTCAGCCTTGCGCCGGGCATTCCAGGCCTGCACATAAGCTTTGGCGGTAACCGCCACGTCCTCGGCACTCATGCCGGGCTTGAACAGCCCCGAACCCAGCCCGAAACCGGACACCCCGGCATCAAGGAATACCTGCATGTTGTCCGGGGTAATCCCGCCGACCGGGATCAGCAAAGTTCCTGCAGGCAACACCGCCAGCCAGGCCTTGACCACGGCCGGGCCCATTTGCTCGGCCGGGAACATTTTCAGTACATCGGCACCTTCGGCCAGTGCAGCAAAGGCTTCGGTCGGTGTCGCGACTCCCGGTGACAGGTACAGACCGGCCGCCTTGGCCGCACGCAACACTTGCGGGTCACTGTGGGGCATCACAATCACCTGCCCGCCCGCCGCCTTGACCAGCTCGACCTGGGCCGGGGTCAGCACCGTGCCGGCACCGACCAGGCAGTCGGCAGGCAGGGTACTGCGCAAAATGCGGATGCTTTCGTACGGCTCGGGGGAATTAAGTGGCACTTCGAGGGTACGAAAACCCGCGTCATACAGCACCTTGCCGATGGCCTGCGCCTCTTGTGGACGCAACCCACGAAGAATGGCGATCAGTCCGTTTTTTGCCAGTGCTTGCTTGAGCATCTCAGCCCTCCAGTTGCGTGTGACGGAGTAACCCGGCGGCTTGGGCCAGGTGCCATAAACCTTGCTCGGTGGCCTGTTCAGCCAGGCGCACATCCGCGAACCCGCAGGCGGCCAGGGCCCGCTGGTAGCGTTCACAGAGTCGGGAATTGCCAATCAGGATGATCGCGGGCATCGGCGCTGCGCCTCGGCGCTCACGTACTGCGCCGCCCAACGCTGACAGCTCGTGGCCAATCAACAGGCCGGACACATAGTCGGGTTGCTGGGTGGGGCTCAACTGCCCGGTCAGCCCCAGAGTACGGGCGCTGAACAGGGTCGACAGCGGCCCGAGCCGGCCGTCGGGTGACAAGGCCACCTGCACGCCGCGATCAAAGGCTGCTGGATCAAACTGCTCGGAGCGCTGTTGGGTGCGCCCCAGGATTGTGTGTTCACAGACGGCGGCGTAAAGCTCGCCGGTCATGAAGGTATCGAAGTGCACAAGATTGCCGTCCTGCACCTGCACCCATTTGGAGTGGCTGCCGGGCAAGCCGATCAAGCAGTCGTTGAGTTGCGGGAAACTTTGCACTACCCCCAGCACCTGGGTTTCTTCGCCGCGCATCACATTGGGCAAGGCTGAACGCTGGATGACACCCGGCACGATATGCAGGTCGACACCGCGCACGCTGCGTACCCTCTGCAAGGCCGTGCCCAGGGCATTGAGGCTGGCCGGGGTTTCCCGGTAAGGCGCTTCGCACCAGCCCTGGGCACTGCCGACCATGCCACAGGCAATCACCGGCACTCCCGGGTTGGCATCCAGCCAGTCGCCGCAGGCATCGTCGAACGCCAGCTCAAAGCCGTCAGCGCACCACTGGCCTGCGACCAGTCGGGCAGTGCCGGGCAACTGCATGATGCCGCAGGCCAGGGTGCGCACTTTCAGCACCTGGCCGGTGGATCCGAGTAAATACGCACGAAGGGAAGTTGTCCCCCAATCGAGGGCGATCAATTGCGCCTGCATCGCTTCACCTGTTTTGTTTTTAGCAGTGAATGCTGTGAATCAGTGCAGGCGACTATAAACCTTGGGGCGGCCAAATCTCAATATATAAATTGCACTCCCATATATAGGGATAACACTGTATCCGTAAAATCCTTGTGGGAGCCGGCTTGCCGACGATGCATACAGTGCGCAGGTCTGGTTCACCGCGCACAGGCAATCGCCGGCAAGCCGGCTCCCACAGGTTGTTACAGGTGTGGCGCAGGGATTCAGACCGGCTCGGGGCCTATAGGGAAGAACACGCCACTGCTCCAGACCCCCAGCCAGCTCTGGCCGTCGATGGGCCGGGCAACCGCCAGCTCGATCAGTTGGTAGAACACATTGCGGTGGATCAGCGCTTCAAGGTTGCGCCGCACCAGCAGGTAGGGCGCGGGTTCCTGGGTGTCGGGGTCAATCACGATGCGCAGCGGATGTTCGCTGCCGGCGGTGATCTGTTCTTCAACATTGGTGGTAAAGCGCAGTACCTGCTGCTCGCCCTGCCCTTGAACCTCAAGCGTGACCGCCACAAACGGCGCGTCATCGACCTTGATTCCGACCTTTTCCACCGGGGTGATCAGGAAATAATCATCGCCGTCGCGGCGAATGATGGTCGAGAACAGTTTGACCATGGGCTTGCGGCCAATCGGCGTGCCCATGTAGTACCAGGTGCCGTCACGGGCGATACGCATGTCGATATCACCGCAGAATGCCGTATCCCATAGATGAACCGGAGGCAGGCCTTTGTCGGCTTTGGGAATTTGCGCCAACAGGTTACTGACGTCTACCGGCTCACTCATGCTGCTCTCCTGGTCTTATTGGTCGCTCAAGCCTATCAAGCTGCGCGCGTACTTGGCGAGCGGCGGCCCGATCAGGTCCGCCGGCTTTTGCTCATGGAACGTCAGCAAGCCGCCACGGCTGCGAATGGTCGCGGTATCGATCAGGTACTGGGTGCTGGTCTCGATCAACATCACCTGGATCACGCCGCCATCAACCCCCAGGCGGCTGATTTCTTCCTGATCCAGCCATTCGTCACTGTTGCCGATACGGTCGTCGGCCCGTGCAAAGCGAGTGTAGAGCAAGTAATGCGCACCATAGCCACGGGCTTCAGTCATGGCCTGGTCAAGCCCCAGCGGCGCTTTGGCGCGGCGCACCATGGGGAAGTATTCGATAAAGCCGTTATAGGCTTCTTCCGCCACCACATTGGGCCGTACATAAGGATCGCCTACGGGGGCGAATGGCCCCTGGGCAATGTAGATATAGGAGTCCGGCTGGATGCGCAGTGAATTGCTGCGCCGGGTATTGCTGTGATCGAGCAGACCGGCGTCGCTCATTTGATAACGTGCGCCCTCCCCCAGATCGCTGACCGTCATACAGCCACCCAGCGCCAGCGCCGACAGCACCACAAACAGACTACGCATCCTGATCTCCCGATGGCCGGTGACAGAAAACCGGCGAATAGTCGCGTAATGCAGTTTGCGCGCCAGTTTGCTGCATGCCATGGCGCAAAACCTGTGGCAGCCGGTATTCAGAGTCAGCGCTGCTTCAAGCGGTCGATCACCACCGCCAGCAACAGGATCGAACCGCGAATCACGTACTGGTAGAACGTGTCGATGTTCTTCAGGTTCATCGCATTCTCGATAATCGCCAGAATCAGCACCCCGGCGATCACATGCCGGATCATCCCCACCCCGCCGCTCAATGACACCCCGCCCAGTACACAGGCCGAGATCACGGTCAGCTCGAAGCCCTGCCCGATCATGGGTTGGCCCGAGGTCATGCGCGAAGCCAGGATCACCCCGGCCAGCGCGCCAATCAGCCCGTGTACGGCGAAGATGATGATTTTGGTGCGGTCGACATTGACCCCGGCCAGCAGCGCCGCTTCCTGATTGCCGCCTATGGCCATGGTGTTGCGGCCATAGGTGGTGTAGTTGAGCAGCCAGCCAAAGAACAGGAAGCAGACGATGGTGATCAGGATCGGCACCGGCACGCCGAACACCTGGCCGTTACCAAAGACGTAAAACGCTTCCTGGGACACCCCCACCGCCTTGCCATTGGCAAAGATATACGCCAGTCCGCGCACGATCTGCATGGTGGCCAGGGTGGTAATCAGCGCGTTGACCCGCAACTTGGCGATAACGATGCCGTTGATCAGACCGACAATCAGGCCCATGCCCAGCGCCGCGCAGACACCCAGGAACACACTGTCGGTGTCACGCATGACCACCGCGGCAACGACTCCGGAGCAGGCAATCACCGATCCCACGGACAGATCGAAATGCCCCGACGCCAGGCAATAGAGCATGGTGCAGGCAGCAATCCCGGTGGTGGAGATGGCCAGGCCCAGGCCGCGCATGTTGAGCGGCGACAGGAAGTTGTCGATCAGCAAGGTGCAGAGGAGGAAAATCGCAAACGCTGCCAGCAACATGACCCAATCGTCGAGGAAGCGGCGCATGTCGAGTTTTTTACGGGGTGTCGCCAGTGTCGAATCTTGGGTTGTCATACAAACCTCTCAGTGGGTCACGCCGTTAGCCGCGCTGGCGGGGCAAGGCCATTTGCAACAGGTTCGATTCATTGGCCTGGGCTCTTGGCAGCTCACCGCTGACCACGCCTTCGCACAAAACCAGAATGCGGTCGCTGATCCCCAGCACTTCCATCAGGTCGCTGGACACCACTATCACCGCAATTCCGCTGGCGGCCAGACGATGGATGATCTGGTAGATCTCGGCCTTGGCGCCGATATCGATGCCCCGGGTCGGCTCGTCAAGCAGCAGCACTTTCATCGGCATCGACAGCCAGCGCCCGAGAATGGCTTTTTGCTGATTGCCGCCGGACAGGAACATGATTTTCTGCGACGCCGTCGGAGTCTTCACATTCAGGGCATGGATCTGCCGGTCGGCGTTGTCGCGCTCCCATACCCCGCGCAACAGGCAACCCAGGGTGGAATGGGCGCCGCGGGCACTGATGTTGATGTTCTCCGCGACGCTGGCCAAAGGAATGATGCCTTCCTTTTTCCGATCCTCCGGGCACAGCAGCACCCCGGCAGCAATCGCATCCCGGGGCGAGCGCAGCTTGAGCGCAACGCCTTGCAGTTCTACCTGGCCGCCACTGTGACGGGCCAGCCCGCCGAGCAGGCGCAACAGCTCGGTACGCCCGGCGCCCACCAGCCCGAACAGGCCGAGAATCTCGCCCTTGCGCACTGCAAAACTCACCGGCTCGCGCAACCCCGGCCCGAGCAGGCGGTCGACCTTGAGCACCACTTCGCCACACTCACGGGGGCGGTAGTCATAGATGTCCTGAATGTCACGGCCGACCATGCAGGTCACCAGCTGGTCGTGGCTCAGCTCGCTCATCTGCTCGAAGGTGCGAACATAGCGGCCATCCTTGAACACCGTGACCGCGTTGCAGATGCGGAATACTTCTTCCATGCGGTGGGACACGTAGAGCACCACTTTGCCCTCATCCCGCAGGCGTCCGATGATGGTCATCAGGCGGTCGATTTCCCGCGCCGAGAGGCTGCTGGTGGGCTCATCGAAGGCAATGACATGAGCCCCGCGGGACAGCGCCTTGGCGATTTCCACCAGTTGCCGCTGGCCCAGGGACAAGCGGGCAACCTTCTCTTGCGGATCGATTTCATCGGCCAGCCCCTTGAGCAACTGCAGGGCCTGGTGCCGCAATTCGCCGCGCTTGATCAGACCAAAGCGCGCCGGCAGATGGCCGAGAAACAGGTTCTCGGCCACGCTCATTTCCGGTACCAGATGCAGCTCCTGATGGATCACGGCGACCCGGTTGGCGATGCTTTCAGCGGTGGATCTGAAGACCAGCGACTGCTCGCCGATCTGCAGGTTGCCGCTGCTTGGCGCGTAGGCACCGCCAAGGATTTTCAGCAGGGTGGATTTACCGGCACCGTTCTCGCCCATCAGTGCATGCACCTGGCCGGGATGGGCGACAAAGCTGATATTGGCCAGCGCCTGGACCCCGGGGAAATGCTTGCCGATGCCGTTGAAGCGCAGGCTGTCGGTATTGCTTGTCAGTGCTTGAGTGGCTAATGGCTGCGGCATAGTGACCTCGACTCAATTCCACAAACCGATCTTGGTCAGCTCTTCCTGGAAGTTGTCCCGGGTGATCAGCGTTACTTCGTCCATGGCGGTGTACAGAGGCGGCTCTTCGCCTTCGGTGATCCACTCAAACATCATGGTTGCGGTCTTGTAGCCTTCGATATGTGGGCTCGGCAGCATGGAGCCGTAGAAACCGCTGTTGGCCTTTTTCAGTTCGCCAATGGCGTCGGTACCGTTGATGCCGATCCCGATGACGTTGGCGGCGGCGAAACCGGCGCTTTCCGTGGCCCGTACCCCGCCGAGCACGGTGCTGTCGTTCATGCCGCCAATAATCAGGTTTTTCGCGCCGCCGGGCAGTTTGACCAGTGCCGAGTTGGTGGCATCCATGCTGCCGGGCACATCGAGGGTTTTAAGCGCCGAGTACAGGATATGATCATCGGCAAGGCCCGCGTCCTTGAGGGATTTGACCGAGCCGTCGGTGCGTTTCTTACCGGTGTCCAGTTCATTGAAGGTGTTGATTACGGCGTAGGTGTCGTTCCAGTCCCAGTTGCGTTTTTTTGCTTCGGCGACCATCGCATTGCCCTGTTTCTGGCCGACTTCGAAGGCTGCCATTCCCAGGTACGGCACCTCTTCCATAAACTTGCCGTTGGCATCGACAAAGCGGTCATCGACAGCGATGACTTTCAAACCGTTGGCCTTGGCCTTGGCCATGATCGCCGGGCCCAGACCGACATCCGGCGGGCAGATGACAAAGCCCTGGGCGCCGTTGGCTGCCAGGCTGTCGATGGCCGACAGGGTCTTCTCACCATCCGGCACAGCAATTTTGATCAGCTCGAAGCCTTTGTCCTTGGCGGCCTTTTCTGCGAACACCCATTCGGTCTGGAACCAGGGTTCTTCCGCCTGCTTGACCAGAAAACCGATCTTTACCGGATCGCCAGCCAGCAAGGCACTGCTCAGACTCAATGCGCTGGCCGCCAGGGCCGCGCAGCACAGGGTACGAATGAAGGGACGACGGTACATGGCAAACTCCTTGTTGTTATTTTTGAGGTGTTTGAAAGCCTGACAGGTCCGGATGCGGGATCAGTCGTGGTAAAGCACCGAGCGCCCGCCATCGATGGTGATGCAGGAGGCGTTGATGAACGGCGCCTCATCGCTGGCCAGGAATACAGCCGTCATTGCCACTTCCAGCGGCTGGCCGATACGTCGCGGCGGATGCAGATCAAGGGCGCGCTGGCGCTCGGCATGGGGGTCGGCGAAACCGTTCCAGTAATCGACGTTCAACTGGGTCTCGATGTAACCGGGGGCGATGGCATTGACGCGGATGCCTTTGGCGGCGTACTCGATGCCCAGCGCGCGGGTGAGCCCCAGCAGGCCATGCTTGGCCACGGGGTACGGAAAGCAGCCCGGAATAATGTGGCTCGAATGGGTGGAGGCAATGTTGATGATGCTGCCGATGCCCTGCGCAATCATTTGCGGCAAAACCGCCTTGCAGCCATACCAGGCGCCGTCCAGATCGATGGCGAAACAGCGACGCCAGTCTTCCTCGGTCATTTCCAGCGGATCGCGGAACACGTTGACCCCGGCGCAATTGACCAGCACATCGACCCGGCCATGCAGTTCCATGGCCAGCGCGACCATGGCATACAGGTCGGCCTGGCAGGACACGTCGGCCTTGATGGCCTGCACGTCGCCCCCTTGCTCACGCCAATGGGCTGCGACTTTCTCGACCTTCTCGACCTGGATATCGCTAATGACCATTTTCGCCTGTTGCGAGACGAAGCTGGCAACGATGGCCTCGCCGATACCCTGGGCGGCGCCGGTCAGTAGCACCACCTTGTTTTTAAGGCGCTCGCCACGGGGCGGCTCGACTGCCGGCGGCAGTGAAAGGGCTTCAGCCATGGATCAGGACTCCAAAAAGAAAGCACGACGAAAACCGGACATCTGTCGATGGCCGGCCGAGAAATCTGGGGGATGGGGGAGTCGCACGGGCGCGCAGGGGAATCCTGGGATATCTGGGCATCACTTCACCTGTTTTATTTTTTTAGTGTGAGTGCGTGGAGCTGCTGCCGACTATAAACCCGGAAATGGAAAAGTCTCAATATATAATTTTGCATCCCACATACAGGGATTAGATGTAAAAGCTGGCTCACGGGCCGTTCAAGGACTCGCTCCTGCGGGCATTGATACGCAGGGGGCTTAGCCGCCGATGATTTTCATCACAGTGGCGCCGCCCGAGAAGGCAACGTCCTGCTTGTCGCCCAGGGCTTTCATCAACAAGCTTTGCAGGGCTGGCAGGGCCTGGTGGCGGGGTTTGTTCAGGAGGTCGCCGACATAGTGGCGATTGCTCGACGAAAGACAGCCATGCAGCCAGCCCGTGGACGACAGCCGCAACCGCGAGCAGGTACGGCAGAACGGGACGCTTTCGTTGGCGATCACACCGAAGTGACCAAACCCCGGGATCTGGTAGCGCACCGCCGTGGCATCCACCGGTGCATCGGCCTGCAGGTATTCATAGCGCTCGCCAATCAGCGACAACAGTTGTTGCAGGCTGACGAACTGTTGCAGGAAGGCGTTGCCATCACTGGCCAGATGCCCCATGCGCATCAGTTCGATAAAGCGCAGCTCATAGCCGCGCTCAAGGCAGTACTCCAGCAGCGGCATGACCTGATCCAGGTTCTGCCCGCGCAACGGCACCATGTTGACCTTGATTTTCATCCCCGCGGCGCTGGCCTGTTGCATGCCGTCGAGGACGGTCGGCAGATCGCCGCCCCGGGCAATGGTGCGAAACGCAACAGGATCAAGGGTATCGAGGGATACGTTGAGGCGGCGAATACCGGCATCCACCAGCAGCGGCAATTTTCGCGCAAGCAGTTGGCCGTTGGTGGTCAGGCTGATATCACTCAGGCCCAACTGGCCAACTTCACGCATAAAGGTTTCGAGCTTGGGACTGACCAGCGGTTCGCCGCCGGTAATACGCAAGCGCTCGATGCCTGCGGCTTCGATCAGGTAGGCCACCCCGCGCACCATGGCCTCGGCCGACAGTTCATCCTGCGCTGCGACCAGTCGCTTGCCGTTGGGCACGCAGTAGGTACAGGCGTAGTTGCAGGCAGAGGTCAGACTGATACGCAAATTGCGAAAACGTCTGCCTTGGCGATCAACAATCATGGATGACTCCGGCACGGGGAATATAGAGCGCGCCAAAACTTGACTTAGAAATCAAGTTTTGGCAAGACCCAGATCCAAGTATATGCCTTGCAGCCTTACTCGACAGCCGGGGTGTCCGTATCACGCTTGCGCTTGTTGCCCATGCGCACGCCGATGTCCATCAGGAACTGGAAGAACCCTTCCTGGTCTTCCAGCACGTTGCTCCAGAACGGCGAGTGGTACAGCGCCACGGCGCCGTGCACCAGCGCCCAGGCCGCGCAATAGTGGAAGTAAGGTGGCACGTCTTCGAGCTTGCCTTCGCTGATGCGACCCTTGATCAGCAGGGTCAGGCGTTCGAAGTTGGAAGCACGGATCTTGTGCAGCTCTTCAACCAGTTCAGGTACCTGATTACCTTTGACGACCTTTTCTTCGAGGCGGTCAAACAAGCGGTAGCGCTGGGGATCACGCATGCGAAATTCAAAGTAGGCGCGCGACAGCGCCTCTTTGTCTTTATCAACGTCAGCGGATTGCAGCAATTCATTCAAATCGCGCTCGTAGTCGAGCATCAGGCGCAAATAGATCTCGGCCTTGGACTTGAAGTGCTTGTAAATCGTGCCTTTGCCGATACCTACGGCATCAGCAATCATCTCGACGGTGACGCTGTCTTCACCAAGTTCGAGGAACAGCTTGAGCGCGGTATCGAGAATTTCTTGCTCGCGGCGACGAAACTCACGGACCTTACGGGGTTCTTTGTGCATAAGAAAAGGTCTGTTCGGGTCAAAATCGAAGCGGAGTATTATGCATTAGTCACGCTAAATTGCACGGACCATCCTGCGTATAGACGTTTACCGAGAATTTCATATAAACACTATGAGCACTCAAACGAATCACGCGTATTCCAAATCTGTTTAAAAAATGACCAACAGAGACTGGACGTTCAACAAAGCTGACCAATACTTAAGGAGTCGGCGCAGCATCCCCCCCAAGTGTTTCGCCGATCAAGGCGACAATGGAATGTAGGCCTTTGTTTTACTCCTAATGGTCTTAACCCGGATTCCCCAGAGTCCGGGTTTTTTTTTGCCACTCACCCACTCGCTCCCGCAAGGCGTTGGGGGCTAGCCCTGAACCCGGGCCAGGGGGAACAGGCGCTTGAAGTTTTCGGTGGTCTGCTCGGCAAAACGCTCGTAGGACTCGCCGCGCAACATGGCCAGAAATTCGGCGACTTCGCGCACGTATTGCGGCAGGTTCGGCTTGCCACGATAGGGAATCGGCGCCAGATACGGCGAGTCGGTCTCAACCAGCAGGCGATCCGCCGGTACTTTGCTGGCCACATCGCGCAGGGCGTCGGCATTACGGAAGGTGACAATCCCCGACAACGAAATGTAATAGCCCATGTCCAGCGCAGCCCTGGCCATGTCCCAGTCTTCGGTGAAGCAATGCAACACGCCGGCATTGGGCAGCGCCGCTTCACGCAGCATGGCCAGGGTATCGGCGCGAGCTCCACGGGTATGGATCACCACAGGTTTGCCGGTCTGCTGCGCCGCCTCCAGGTGAACCCGAAATGACAGTTGCTGTAACTCGGCGGCTTCCGGCTCGTAGTGATAGTCCAGACCCGTCTCGCCAATGGCCACCACCCGCGGGTGATTCAACTCGTTCAGCAACCAGTCCAGCGCTGGCGCGGCCCCCGGCTGAACATCCAGCGGGTGGATACCCACCGAGCAATCGACATCGGTATAGCGATCCGCCAGGGCTTTGACATCGCCCGCATTGTCGGCACTCACGCCAATGCACAGAAAGTGCCCGACACCGCGCTGGCGTGCCGCTTCAAGGGCGGCGTCCAGCGAACCGTCATGGGCACTCAGATCAAGGCGATCGAGGTGGCAATGGGAATCTACGAGCATACAAAAATCACCTGTTTCACAATTCAATCAAATCAGCGCTGGCCGGGCAGACCCGCCCACTGCACCAAGAGTGCCTCAAGCAACAACACCCGGTTGAGGTTGGCTTTGCTCAGCACTTTTTGCCGTTGGGCGAGAATCCAGTCCTGAATATTCAGGACTTTGTCCTGCGGGGTTTTCTGCGCCAGGTACTGCAGTACTTTGCGCATGTCTTCCAGACCAAGACCGGACTCGTCCTGGGTCAACTGATAACGCAGGATCAAACTCGACCAGTCGCAAAACCAGTCAAACAGCAGCAGCAATGGTATGGCATTCCAGCTTTCCGCCAGTTGCGTCGCTGACAGCTCGCGCTTCAACAGTTTTTTTACCCCGGCCACTACCGCAGCCCGCTGTTCACGCACACCCTGGGCCTGCAGCTTGACCGCGGCCAGGGGCGAGCCCGCTGCCAGCGTCAGCAATTCGACCCGCTCTTCGCTGCTGCACTCGGGCAATGCCCCGGCCAGCCACTCCAGGCTCAGGGCCTCGCCCGGCAGTGGGCAGGCTTGTTGCACACAACGACTGCGGATGGTCGGCAGCAGGCGACTGGACTGGTGGCTGACCAACAACAAAATGGTATTGCCGGACGGTTCTTCAAGGCTTTTGAGCAGGGCGTTGGCAGCGTTGATGTTCATCGACTCAACCGGCTCGACCAGCACCACCTTGCGCCCGCCCAGCTGCGCGGTTTGCACCACAAAGCTGACCAGATCCCGTACCTGGTCAACCTTGATCGCCTTGTCGGCTTCTTCGGGTTCCAGGATGTAGTTGTCGGGATGACTGCCCGCAGCCAGTAACGAGCAGGACTTGCACGCCCCGCAGGCCTCCAGCCCGACCGGCTGCCTGCACAACAGGCTGGCCATCAGGCGTTCGGCCAGCGCGCGCTTGCCGATGCCCGCCGGCCCGTGCAACAGATAGGCGTGAGCATGCTGGGCACGCCCGGCCATTTGCTGCCACAGGCCGTCCTGCCACGGATAAGCCTCAGCCACGGTGCAGTTCCAGCAGTTCTGGCAACAAGGCATCCAGCTGCACTTGTACGTTTTCCAGTGACTGGGCGGCATCCACCAGACGATAACGCCCGGGCTCAGCTCCGGCACGCTTGAGGTAGGTGCTGCGCACCGCATCAAAGAATGTCCGGCCTTCCTCCTCGAAACGGTCAAGCCGCCCACGGGCGCTGGCCCGGGCCATGCCGACTTCAATCGGCAGATCAAACACCAGGGTCAGGTCCGGGCGCAATGAACCTTGCACGAAGGTTTCAAGGCTGGCGATACGCTCTTGCGACAAACCGCGGCCGCCACCTTGATAGGCATAAGTGGCGTCGGTGAAGCGATCGCACAAGACCACGGCGCCACGGGCCAGTGCCGGACGAATCACCTCGGCCAGATGCTGGGCACGGGCGGCAAACACCAGCAGCAGCTCGGTGTCGGCGCACATGGCTTCATCGCTGGGTGCCAGCAACAGCTCGCGAATTCGCTCGGCCAATGGCGTGCCGCCGGGCTCGCGGGTCAGAACCACGTCGATACCGGCGCTGCGCAGGCGCTCGGCCAGGTATTCGCGATTGGTGCTTTTGCCCGCGCCTTCGGGGCCTTCCAGGGTAATAAACAAGCCAGTCACAGGCAGCAATCCTTAATCAATGTCATTGCGGGCTTTGCGGCTCGGCCGCAGGGCTCACCGGCTCCGCTGCCGGGGTCGGCGCCGGACTTGAACGGTAGTCGGCACGACGCTTGATCTGGAACTCGCGCACGGCATTGTTGTGCGCATCCAGATCATCGGAAAAGGTGTGGCTGCCATCGCCCTTGGCAACAAAATACAGGCTGCTGCCACTGACCGGGTGCAAGGCGGCATGAATCGCTTCACGCCCGACCATGGCAATCGGTGTCGGCGGTAAACCCGCAATGGTGTAGGTGTTGTACGGCGTGGGTTCACGCAGATGGCTACGGGTGAGCTTGCCGTTGTAGCGCTCGCCCAGCCCGTAGATCACGGTGGGATCGGTTTGCAGCGGCATACCGATTTTCATGCGGCGCACGAATACCCCGGCAATCTGCCCGCGTTCCTGGGGCACCCCGGTTTCTTTCTCTACCAGAGAGGCCATGATCAGCGCCTGGTAAGGGTCGGCATAGGGTACGTCCGGGTCTCGCTGCTCCCATTCTTCGGCCAGCACTTTCTCCAGACGGTTGTAGGATTTTTCGAGCAATTGAGCGTCAGTCATGCCCCGCACGAAGCGATAGGTGTCCGGAAAGAACCGGCCTTCCGGGAATTCTCCGGGATGACCGAGTTTGGCCATGACTTCGCTGTCGCTCAAACCGTCTAGGGTCTGCTCGATTTTTTCGTGTTTTGCCAGGGCGCTGCGTACCTGGCGGAAGTTCCAGCCTTCGACCAGGGTCAAGCTGTACTGCACCACTTCACCACGCTTCCACAGGCCAATCAGGTCCTGGGCGCTCATGCCGGGAGTCATGCGGTACTCACCGCTGTGCAGGGGCTGGCCCTCGAGATTGAAACGCCAGTACAGGCGTAGCCAGAAAGCGTCATCCAGCGTGCCGTCGGCCTCTAGCCGATTGAAGGTGCCGGTCGGCGTGGCGCCAGCCGGTACGTCGAGCAGTTGCTCTTGTGTCAGGTTAAGCGGTTGTTCCAGCGCCGAGTTGAGCTTCCAGGCGCTAGCGCCCAGCAACAATCCCGCCAGCACCAGACCTGTCTCCAGCAGCACCAAGAATTTACGTTTCACGAATCAAACATCCAATAGGGTGCGAGCAATGCCTTGCAGTTTACGGGTGAGCGGCCCCACCGGCCAGCTCAGCTCTGCAAACCCGCGAACAGGCCAGATGCCATATACGCTGTTGCAGAGAAAGAGTTCATCGGCCTGCTGCAATTGCTTCAGGCTGATGTCAGAAACATGACAAGGGATGCCCAGCTGTCCGACCTCGGCCAGTAGCGCTGCGCGCATCACGCCGGCCACACCGCAACGCTGCAGGTCGGGGGTGAGCAAGGCACCGTCGCGGACCAGAAACAGATTGCTGAACACACCTTCGATGATCCGGCCCGAGGTGTCGCGCATCAAGCCCTCGGCGTAGGCCGGGTCTTGCCATTCAGAACGGGCGATCACCTGTTCCAGGCGATTAAGGTGCTTGAGCCCCGCCAATAGCGGCTGCTCGGCCAGACGGGTGGCGCAGTCAAACAGCTGGATGCCCTGCTCGGCATGGGCCTGCGGGTAAGTAGCAGCCGGACCGGCTTGAAGAATTCTTCGAGGTTGCGCCTCGGGGTTGGCGCTGTAACCGCGCAGACTGTCGCCACGGGTCAGGATGAGCTTGAGAACGCCCTCCCCCATGGCCTGCGCATACGCCAGCAATTCGCTGCGGATCAATGCCTGATCCGCAACAATCGCCAGTCGGGTACAACCGAGTGCCAGACGCTGCAAGTGCAGGTCCAGCAGCTTCGGTTTGCCGGCCTTGACGGCAATGGTCTCGAACAGACCATCACCGTAGGCCAGCCCACGGTCTTTAAGCGACGCCAAGGCGTTCGCTGGCTGGCCGTCGACCCAGCTTTGCATCAGTCGGTGAACCGGCGGAACACCAACGAGCCGTTGGTGCCGCCAAAACCGAATGAGTTGGACAGCACTACATCGATCGGCATTTCCCGCGCCTTGTGCGGCACGAAATCGAGGTCGCAGCCTTCATCCGGCTCATCGAGGTTGATGGTCGGCGGAGCTATCTGGCTGTTGATCGCCAGCACGCTGAAGATTGCCTCTACCGCGCCTGCAGCACCCAGCAAGTGACCGGTCATGGATTTGGTCGAGCTCACCGCCAGGTTGTAGGCGTGCTCGCCAAACACCGACTTGATCGCCGACACTTCCGCCAGGTCACCCGCAGGCGTCGACGTGCCATGGGCGTTGATGTACTGCACTTGATCGCCGTTTATTCTGGCGTCGCGCAAGGCGTTGGTGATGCAGCGTGCAGCGCCCGCACCGTCAGCCGGAGGCGAGGTCATGTGATAAGCATCACCGCTCATGCCAAAACCTATCAGTTCGGCATAGATGGTCGCACCACGGGCCTTGGCATGCTCAAGCTCTTCAAGCACCAGCGCACCGGCACCATCAGAAAGCACAAAACCGTCACGGCCTTTGTCCCAGGGACGGCTGGCACGCGTCGGGTCGTCGTTACGGGTCGACAACGCACGCGAGGCACCAAAGCCGCCCATGCCCAGACCGCACGCGGCCATCTCGGCGCCGCCGGCAATCATTACGTCGGCTTCGCCGTAAGCAATGTTGCGTGCCGCCATGCCGATGCAGTGCGTACCCGTGGTACAGGCTGTGGCAATGGCGTAGTTCGGACCCTGCGTACCCAGGTGGATAGACAGAAAGCCGGAAATCATATTGATGATCGAGCCAGGCACGAAAAACGGAGAGATCCGTCGCGGGCCTTGCTCATGCAGGGTACGGCTGGTTTCTTCGATATTGGTCAGACCACCAATACCGGAGCCCATTGCTACACCGATGCGCTCACGATTGGCATCTGTGACTTCAAGGCCGGAATTACGCACAGCTTGAAATCCGGCTGCCAATCCGTATTGAATAAACAGGTCAAGTTTTCGGGACTCTTTGACGGAGAGGTAATCCTCAACGTTAAAACCCTGTACCGAGCCGCCAAAACGGGTGGAATAGGCAGAAAGATCCGTGTGTTCGATCAGACCAATGCCACTTCGGCCTGCCAGAATGCCTTGCCAGGAGCTTGGTACATCTGCACCCAGCGGCGACAACATCCCCATACCGGTGACTACGACGCGTCTACGCGACACAGCACTCTCCTTTATTCTATTGACGACACTTTGCATCACACCTAAAGAAAAAACCGCACGCCAGAGCGGCAGTGCGGTTTTTCCATAACAGCGAGCAACGATTACAAGCAATTAAGCCTGGTGGTTAGTCACGTAATCGATAGCAGCTTGTACGGTCGTGATCTTTTCAGCTTCTTCGTCAGGAATTTCAGTCTCGAATTCCTCTTCAAGAGCCATCACAAGCTCAACGGTGTCAAGGGAGTCGGCACCCAGGTCTTCAACGAAGGAAGCAGTGTTTACTACTTCTTCTTCTTTAACGCCCAGTTGCTCGGCTACGATTTTCTTGACGCGCTCTTCGATGGTGCTCATACCTTGTTTTCACTCCTAATGGACAAATTCAGGCAGCTGGCCAGCGGGCAAGTGTATCGAAAGACTTTTCAGTTTTTCAACTGAAAGCTTTGCACTCATCCCTCAACGGCCCTCTGCCTATAAATAGATTGCAGCTTTATAACGGATTTTAGACAGCTCGTATGACATTTTTTTGAAGCAATCCGTCACATTTAACTCATGTACATCCCGCCGTTGACCGGGATTGTAGCTCCGGTCACGTAGGCTGCACCGTCAGAGGCCAGAAAAGAAACCACGTTTGCGATCTCTTGTGCCTGACCCAAACGGCCCAGCGGAATCTGTGTCAGCAAGGCTTCACGCTGTGCCTGCGGCAACTCGCGGGTCATATCGGTATCGATAAACCCTGGTGCTACCGAGTTCACAGTGATCGAGCGCGAGCCCACTTCACGTGCCAGCGCACGGCTGAAACCTTCCAGGCCAGCCTTGGCGGCGGCATAGTTTACTTGGCCTGCGTTGCCCATGGCACCCACAACAGAGCCAATACTGATAATTCGTCCCCAACGGGCCTTGGTCATGCCGCGCAAAACACCCTTGGACAGGCGAAACAGACTGTTCAAGTTGGTATCGACGACGTCATGCCATTCGTCATTTTTCATCCGCATCATCAGGTTATCGCGGGTGATGCCGGCATTATTGACCAGGATCGCCGGCGCACCGAACTGTTCCTGAATGCTGTTCAGCACCGCGGCAACTGATTCATCGCTGGTAACATTAAGTTCCATGCCGGTACCCTGAACACCGTGTTCTTTCAGGGTGGCAGCAATGCGCTCGGCACCGGCTTGCGACGTAGCAGTGCCGATTACAACGGCGCCCTGACGACCCAATTCCAGGGCAATAGCCTGGCCAATACCACGGCTGGCGCCGGTTACCAGTGCAACTTTACCTTGCAAGCTCATGCAGGCTTCTCCTAATTCAAGCCAGTGCCGTACGCGCAGCGGCGAAGGCATCTGGGGTATTCAAGTTGTGAGTGGTTACGCCTTCTGCGCAACGTTTGCTGATGCCTACCAGGACTTTGCCCGGACCGCACTCAACCAAGTCAACCGGACCGCTGGCTGCAAGCGCCTGTACCGATTCAACCCAGCGCACCGGCTTGTACAGCTGCTCGAGCAGATCGCGCTTGAGGGTTTCCAGATCTTGCACAATGGCCGCACTGACGTTCTGCACCAGAGGAATCTGTGGCGCCTGCCAATCAATCGCTTGAATCGACTCGGCGAAGCGCTCTGCGGCAGGACGCATCAACTCACAATGCGAAGGTACGCTGACCGGCAATGGCAGCGCACGCTTGGCTCCGGCGGCCTTGCACAGCTCCATGGCACGCTCGACGGCAGCCTTGGAACCGGCAATTACAACCTGACCCGGCGAGTTGAAGTTAACCGCGCTGACCACTTCACCCTGGGCAGCTTCAGCACAGGCTTGCAGCACAACGGCGTCTTCGAGCCCCAGAATCGCCGCCATGGCGCCCTGACCGGCCGGAACAGCTTCCTGCATCAGTTGCCCGCGACGCTCAACCAGCCTGACCGCATCCGCCAGGCTCAGACAGCCGGCAGCCACCAGAGCGCTGTATTCACCCAGGCTGTGACCGGCAACATAATCCGGACGCTTGCCGCCTTCGGCCAGCCACAGACGCCAAAGGGCAATCGAGGCAGTCAGAATGGCTGGCTGGGTAACATCAGTTTGATTGAGTTTTTCTGCCGGCCCTTCCTGGGTCACGGCCCACAGGTCGTAACCCAGAGCATCAGAAGCTTCTTTGAAGGTATCAATGACCAGCGGATGAGCCGCGCCCAGCTCGGCCAACATGCCGAGGGACTGCGAACCCTGCCCTGGAAAGACGAATGCGAGGGATGTAGACATGTAACAAGCCCCTAATGATCTTGTCGTCGGAGAATTGACGTCCTGCCGTGGCGGACGCAAGAAACTGACAGTTGGATGGCTGATTAGACCGGGCGGTCACATTTCAGTACCCGGCCGGCAAAACGCCTACGGCAACAACCCTTCAAGGCGTCCATACAAACGCTTTGGCAGGTCTTCATGGATTTCAATCAGTGCGCGCTCTATTGCACTCTGAAAGCCCTGAGCACCTGCCGAACCGTGACTCTTGATAACAATGCCCTGCAAACCGAGAAAACTCGCACCATTATGCCGGGCGGGCGCCAGATCAGCCTGCAAACGCCGCATTAACGGTAACGCCAGCGCACCGACAAACCGGCCGAACAGCGTACGCTTGAATACCGCCCGGATCCTGCTCGAAATCATCGTCGCCAGACCTTCGCTGGATTTGAGCAAGATATTGCCGACAAATCCATCGCACACCACCACATCGGCCTCACCCCGGTACACCCCGTCACCCTCAATAAAGCCGATGTAATTGAGGCCAGGCGCCGACTGCAACAATACCGCCGCTTCCTTGACCTGCTGATTACCCTTGACGTCCTCGGTGCCTATATTGAGCAAGGCGACCCGCGGACGCAGAATACCCAGCGCCTGCGCCGCCACCGAGCCCATCACGGCAAACTGAAACAACTGCCCGGCAGTGCAATCAACATTGGCCCCCAGATCCAGCAACTGACAGTAGCCGGTTTGGGTCGGCACCGCCGCCACCATTGCCGGACGATCAATCCCCGGCAAGGTTTTAAGCACATGCCGCGACAGCGCCATCAGCGCCCCGGTATTACCTGAGCTCACGCATGCCTGCACCTTGCCGTCACGCAACAACTCCAGCGCCACACGCATAGAAGAGTCTGGCTTGCTGCGCAAAGCTAGCGAAGGCCGCTCATTCATGGCGATCACTTCTGAAGCAGGGGTAATAGTCAGGCGCGTGCGATCCACAGCCGGATAGCTGGCAATCAGATTTTCAAGTTCGGAGGGTTGACCGACGAGGGTCAGGTGTAACGAGGGAGTAGCAGACAGGCAAGCAATACTGGCCTGAACAATGCTGCGGGGACCGAAGTCCCCGCCCATTGCGTCGATCGCGATGACCTGAACGGACAAGTGATTACTCGTCAGCGCCCTTGTCGATCACTTTACGACCACGGTATACGCCTTCTGGCGATACGTGGTGACGCAGGTGAATTTCACCGGTGGTTTTTTCTACAGACAGAGTGCTAGCCGAAAGAGCATCGTGCGAACGACGCATGTCACGGGCAGAGCGGGATTTTTTGTTCTGCTGAACAGCCATAATTAATTAACTCCTAAACGTTTGGGTCACGCTTTAACTGCGCCAATACACTGAACGGGTTGGACCGCGTTACCTCGTCCTCGCCTGGATCGGGCTCATCGAGACCCGCCGGCTGCTGGCATTCTTCCGGATGATGAGCAGGCACAATGGGCAAGGCGAGCAGAAGCTCTTCCTCGATCAGTGCCAGCAGATCCAAAGGATCCTCGCCCAGCTCCAGCACGTCATAACCTTGCGGTAACGACTGGGTGTTCGCACCCTCTTTCACCACAGCATAACTGCACTCGCTGTGGATCGGCAGGGTGACCAGCTCAAGACAACGCTGGCAAACCATTTTGACTTCGGCGTCGATAGAGCTGTGGATGACCACAGACCTACGTTCATCTCGTTCAAAAACAAATTTCGCCTGGACCGTTCCGAGAGTATCGGAAAGCGGGTCGCAGAGTCTCTCCAAATCAGCCAGCAACACTTCACCTTGGAGGGTAGTGCCACGATCAGCTAATTTGCGCGGGTCAACGTGAGGTGGAATCGGGTCATTCAACATAGGCGCAGCATTCTAGGGACGACCCCTTCACCTGTCAAAGGAAATTGTGCCTGTGCGACATCCTGTACGATCGTTAGAATCCCTGACCGCCCACAGGAGACGCGCATGCTGCCTTTATTACTCGCTTCAAGCTCGGCTTATCGCCGTGATCTGCTGGCTCGCCTGCGCCTGCCTTTCAGCTGCAGCTCCCCCGATATAGACGAAAGCCACCGCCCCGGCGAATCAGCCGTCGAACTGGTGAAACGCCTGTCCCGGCAAAAAGCCGAAGCACTTGCCACCCGTCACCCCGACCACTTGATTATCGGCTCCGATCAGGTTGCAGCGCTCAACGGACGAATCATCGGCAAACCCCACACGTTTGACAAGGCCCGCCAGCAACTTTTGGACGCCAGCGGCGCCAGCGTAACCTTCCTCACCGGACTGACCCTGCTCAACAGCCAGACAGGCCACTATCAGACCGACTGCGTGCCCTTCACCGTGCACATGCGCACCCTCACCCCGGAACAGGTCGAACGCTACCTGCTTGCCGAAGAACCCTATGACTGCGCAGGCAGCTTCAAAGCGGAAGGTCTGGGTGTGAGCCTGTTCAGGCGCACCGAAGGCGATGACGCCACCAGCCTGGTCGGCCTGCCACTTATCCGCCTGGTCGACATGCTGCTCGCGCAAGGCGTGGCGATTCCGTAAAACAAAAAAACCGGCCTGAAAAGGCCGGTTTTTTTAAATCATCCATGGATCAGCGCAGGGTCGGCCCCTGGAACCCCATCCACATCGCCAACTGTTCAGCCACACTGGCGCCCAGCTTTTTCGAGAAGCGGTCAAACGCCGACTCTTGCACAGTGAAGTCGATCAGTTCTTTTTCACCGATCACATCACGGGCAACCGAACTGGCATTACCCAACCCGTCGATCAAGCCGAGAGGCAATGCCTGCTGCCCGGTCCAGACCAGCCCCGAAAACAGCTCGGGATGATCCTTGTCTTTAAGGCGATCACCACGCCCCTGCTTGACGCTGGCAATGAACTGCTCATGGGTGACATTCAACACGCCCTGCCAGAACTTGGTCTCGTCCGGTTTTTCAGGCTCGAACGGATCAAGAAAGGCCTTGTGTTCGCCAGAGGTGTAAGCGCGGCGCTGAATACCCAGCTTGTCCATTGCACCGACAAAACCAAAGCCCGCAGCCGTCACCCCGATCGAGCCCACCAGGCTGGCTTTATCGGCGTAAATTTCATCTGCCGCACTGGCAATGTAATAGGCTCCCGAGGCACCCAGATCGGAAATCACCGCATACACCTTGATATCAGGGTGCAAGCCGCGCAGACGGCGAATCTCATCGTAGACATAGCCCGACTGCACCGGACTGCCGCCCGGACTGTTGATACGCAACACCACACCCTTGACCTTGGGATCGGCGAACGCAGCCTGCAGGCTGGTGACAATATTGTCAGCACTGGCAGCCTCTTTGTCCGCAATCACGCCGCGCACATCGATCAAAGCGGTATACCCGCTACTGGTGGCACTGCGCTCCATATCCACCAACGGAGAAAACAGGATCAGCACCGTAATCAGATAACAAAAGGTCAGCACCTTGAAAAAAATGCCCCAGCGACGCGCCCGACGCTGCTCCTGAATTCCTGCCAACAGGGTTTTTTCCAGCAGCTTCCAGCTTTTGTCATCGCCGGCAGCCGGCTCAGACTCTGAAGGCGCCTTCCATTGATCAACCATGCTCTACCCCAGCAAAGACTTTAATTAACCTGACAATTGAGCCAGGTACGCAATTCGGGAAAACTGTCGATCGCCAACCGCGGCTCAAATGCAAGCAAGCGCTCCATTGACTGAGCACCATAGCTCACTGCAACTGAATCAATACCGGCGTTGCGGGCCATCAGCAAATCAAACGACGCATCCCCCACCATCAAGGCCTGTCCGGGCTGCATGTCGCAATGGGCCAGGATTTGATTCAGCATCAATGGATCAGGCTTGCTGGCGGTCTCATCGGCAGCGCGGGTGATATCGAAAAAATCTTCCCAGCCATGAGCCCTGAGCACCCGGTCAAGCCCCCGGCGCGCCTTGCCCGTAGCAACTGCCAAACGGTAACCCTCGGCACGAAAGGCCTCGAGCGACTCAGCCACCCCCGCAAACAACGGTGACGGCTCGGTATCCATAGCCATGTAGACATCCGCATAGTGCTGGCGAAAGGCAATCACCTGGGCGTCCGACATATCGGGATAAAGCGACAGGATGGCCTCAGGCAAACCAAGGCCAATAATTCCCTTGATCGCCTCTTCATCGCGCTCAGGACGGCCTGCGCGATGTGCCGCGACCTTCATCGCGGCGACAATCCGACCGATGGAGTCAGCCAGCGTACCGTCCCAGTCGAAGATCAGCAGCTTGTACTCATGGCGCACTCAGCAGGCGCTCCACGGTCTTGGCCCACATTTCGTCAACCGGAGCCTGCAGCTTCAACTCGCCACCTTCAGGCAGAGGCACCGTCAGCATGTAAGCGTGCAAGAACAGCCGCTTGCCACCCAGATCGCGAATTTCTTTAGAAAACCCTTCATCGCCATACTTGGTGTCACCGGCAATACAGTGACCGGCATGCAATGTGTGCACTCGAATCTGGTGGGTACGGCCGGTAATCGGCTTGGCCTCGATCATGGTTGCAAAATCACCGAAGCGACGCAGCACCTTGAACACGGTGACCGACTCCTTGCCCTCTTCGTTGACTTCAACCATACGTTCGCCGGAACGCAGGTTGCTCTTCATCAGCGGTGCTCGCACCTGCTTGATGGACGCCGCCCAGTTACCGCGCACCAACGCCATGTAGCGCTTGTCGACACCATCACCGCGCAATGCGGCATGCAAGTGACGCAACATGCTGCGCTTTTTGGCAATCATCAACAGGCCGGAAGTGTCCCGGTCCAGGCGATGCACCAGCTCCAGTTCCTTGGCATCGGGGCGCATCTGACGAAAGGCTTCAATTACGCCAAAAGTCAGACCGCTACCGCCATGTACAGCGATACCGGCCGGTTTGTTCAGCACTATCAGCGCCTTGTCTTCGTAGACAATGGCGGCTTCGAGTCGCTGCAACAAACCTTGAGCCACCGGCACCGGTTCATCGCGCTCCGGCACGCGAACCGGCGGCACGCGCACGATATCGCCCGCCTGCAGCTTGTACTCGGGCTTGATCCGCCCCTTGTTCACACGCACTTCGCCTTTACGCAAAATGCGGTAAATCAAGGTCTTGGGAACACCCTTGAGCCGTGCAAGTAAAAAGTTGTCGATGCGTTGGCCGGCATATTCCGGCGAGACCTCAAGCAGCTGGACGCTGGGGGTCGGGGGGGTAGTGGTCGTCATGCCGCGAATGATAACAATTTTTTATGGAATTGAAGCACTTAATCATTGCTGCTATAGTCGCGAACGCCGCCAAAAGCGGCCTGGACAGCGGATTAACGGTGAATAACCGGCCCTGCCCAACGCTCTTAATCAGGACGCGAGGCCGTCCTACGGGGCTTTTGCTGGATACGGAACACCTGGAGTTGTAACAAGCGCAGGTGACATGAGGCCTGAAGCGAGCCTGGAAAGCAGAGTGCAAACTCGCCTTTTACGCCGATATTCACGGCCAGTTCACAAAGTGCAGTCAGCTTCGGGCATATCAAGCGAATGCTTCGGAAACATCGCCTTTATTAGCCATGATGCGTGAACTCCCCTTTTGGAGAACACGGTAAATGCCAACCCGCTGCGGATTCTGCGCGCGGCAGCACCCGAATTATCAGGGATACGTGTAGGGTGGAGATGCACAACCGCCGGACTGTGTAGCAATAGGCTTTATCAAGACGCTTCATCTCGTCCACAGCCGCTGGTTGATTCCTCCTCCTGACTGAGTGCTTAAGTCACCACAGCAAGCAGGAAGCGTAAGTCGCGACTTCGCCCCCATTGGTCGAACCTCGCTGGACACAGGAGTGGCCAACTGCTCCTGACGCACCTGACACCGACCATGAGAAGTCGTGTGTGCCGAACGCCGTTTCCGGTAGCCCGGAAACCGACGGTACAACATGAAAAGAATGCTGATTAACGCAACTCAACCTGAAGAGTTGCGTGTTGCACTGGTAGATGGCCAACGCCTCTACGACCTGGACATCGAGTCAGGCGCGCGCGAGCAGAAGAAAGCCAATATCTATAAAGGCCGTATTACTCGCATCGAACCAAGCCTTGAGGCTGCCTTTGTCGATTTTGGCTCTGAGCGCCACGGCTTCCTGCCACTTAAGGAAATCTCCCGCGAGTACTTCAAGAAAGCTCCTGAAGGCCGCGTCAACATCAAGGACGTCCTGAGCGAAGGCCAGGAAGTTATCGTGCAGGTCGAGAAAGAAGAGCGTGGCAACAAGGGCGCAGCCCTGACCACCTTCATCAGCCTCGCCGGCCGTTATCTGGTTCTGATGCCTAATAACCCGCGTGCCGGCGGTATCTCCCGTCGCATCGAAGGTGAAGAACGCAACGAGCTGCGCGAAGCCCTGAACGGCCTGATCGCTCCGGCCGACATGGGTCTGATCGTGCGCACTGCAGGCCTGGGCCGCAGCAGCGAAGAAATGCAGTGGGACCTCGATTACCTGCTGCAACTCTGGACCGCCATTAAAGAAGCCTCCCTGGACCGCTCCGCGCCATTCCTGATCTATCAGGAAAGCAACGTGATCATCCGCGCCATCCGCGACTACTTGCGCCAGGACATCGGCGAAGTACTGATCGACAGCGTTGAAGCACAGGACGAAGCCCTGACCTTCATCCGCCAGGTGATGCCGCAGTACGCCAGCAAAATCAAACTCTACGAAGACAGCGTTCCGCTGTTCAATCGTTTCCAGATCGAAAGCCAGATCGAGACCGCCTTCCAGCGTGTCGTTGAACTGCCTTCCGGCGGCTCCATCGTTATCGACCCGACCGAAGCCCTGGTGTCCATCGACATCAACTCGGCGCGCGCCACCAAAGGCAGCGATATCGAAGAAACCGCACTGCAAACCAACCTTGAAGCGGCTGAAGAAATCGCCCGTCAGTTGCGCCTGCGCGACATCGGCGGCCTGATCGTCATCGACTTCATCGACATGACCCCTGCCAAAAACCAGCGCGCCGTGGAAGAAAAAGTCCGCGAGTGCCTGGAAGCAGACCGTGCCCGCGTACAAGTGGGTCGTATCTCGCGCTTTGGCTTGCTGGAAATGTCCCGTCAGCGCCTGCGTCCATCCCTGGGCGAAAGCAGCGGCATCGTTTGCCCACGCTGCAATGGCACCGGCATCATCCGTGACGTTGAATCGCTGTCGCTGGCCATTCTGCGCCTGATCGAAGAAGAAGCCCTGAAAGACCGCACTGCCGAAGTGCGCGCCCAGGTGCCAATCCCGGTTGCTGCATTCCTGCTCAACGAGAAGCGCAACTCGATTACCAAAATCGAACTGCGGACCCGTGCACGCATCATCATTCTGCCGAACGATCACCTCGAGACGCCGCACTTCGAAGTTCAGCGCCTGCGTGATGACAGCCCGGAAGCCCACACCAACCAGTCCAGCTACGAAATCGCTGCCGCTGCTGCGGAAGTGGAAGAAGTTCAGCCGGCTGCCGCCACTCGCACTCTGGTTCGCCAGGAAGCTGCAGTCAAAACAGCACCGCCGCGCACCTCGGCACCGGTTCCGACCGAAGCTGCTGCACCGGCTCCTGCTGCTGCACCTGCCGCTACCATCGCCGAGCCAAGCCTGTTCAAAGGCCTGGTCAAATCGCTGGTAAGCCTGTTCGCCTCCAAGGAAGAGCCTGCTGCTCCGACCGTGGTTGAGAAGCCGGCAACGACAGAGCGTCCTGCGCGCAATGAAGAGCGCCGCAATGGTCGCCAGCAAAGCCGCAATCGCAATGGCCGTCGCGATGAAGAGCGCAAGCCACGCGAAGAGCGTGCACCGCGAGAAGAACGCGCACCACGCGAAGTCCGCGAGCCGCGCGAAGAAACTCCGGTAGCTGCTGTTGCCCGTGAAGAACGCGCACCGCGTCCACCTCGTGAAGAACGTGCTCCACGCGCACCTCGTGAAGAACGCAAACCGCGCGGCGAAGCCCGTGAAGAGCGCGTTCGCGAATTGCGCGAGCCTCTGGATGCCGTTCCTGCCGCAGCCGTTGCAGCCGTCGTCGTCGAAGAAGAGCGGGCACCGCGCCCTCCACGGGAAGAACGCCAGCCGCGTGCTCCCCGCGAAGAACGTGCACCACGGGAAGTACAGCCAGTAGCCGCAGAAGACGAAGAAGCTCTGTCGAACGAAGAGCAATCCCAGGACGAGTCGCAGGACAACGCCGAAGGCGATCGTCCACGCCGCCGCTCCCGTGGCCAGCGTCGTCGCAGCAACCGTCGTGAGCGTCAACGCGATGCCAATGGCAACGTGATTGAAGGCTCGGAAGAAAACAGCGAAGAAGGCACTGCCGAAAACGCTCCTTCCACCACTGAACTGGCTGCCGGTCTGGCCGTCACTGAAGCCGTTGCCAGCTCGGTCATCAGCGCTCCTGCTGAAGCCCAGGCCAATCAACAGGCCGAGCGTGCTACCCAGACCGTCCAGGAATCGGCTCCGGCAGAAACCGTGATTGCTGAAAAGGTTCAAACAACTGAAGTAGCCATTGTGCCAACACCGGTTGTAGAAGCCCCTGTGGTTGAAGCACCCGTAGTTGAAGCGCCAGCTGTTGAAGCGGTCACCCCGGTCGAAGCAGTCAAGGCACCAGAAGTTGAAGTGCCTGCAGCACCGCAAGCACAGCCTGAAGCTCAGGTAGTTGCCGAGCCTGCCCCGGCAGTCGAAGCGCCTGTTGTAGCTGCGCCAGAGCCAGTGGTTGAAGCGGTAGTCGAAGCACCGGCAGTAGAAGCGCCAAGCGTGGAAGCACCGGTTGTTGAGGCACCAGCCATCGAAAAAGCGCCAGAGCACGTCAAGGAAGCCCGTTTTGTACGCGAGCCGATTGCCGAGCCGGCTATTGTCGAGGCAGCTCCGGCTCCTGTGGCTGAACCTGTGGCTGTCGAAGTCGTAGTGGCTGAAGCCGCCGTGATCGAGACAGCTGTAGTTGAACAACCTGCTCCGGCAGAAGTTGTTGTCGCGACTGAAGTGACTGAAGTGACTGAAGTAGTGGTTGCAGCTCCGGTTGCCAACACCGCACCAAGCAACGGTCGCGCTCCTAACGACCCGCGCGAAGTACGTCGCCGCAAGCGTGAAGCAGCCGCCGCTGCTGCCGCTCAGGCAGCTGCTGGCGAAACCGTAGCCGAAGGCAAGGAACACGAGTCTAAACCACTCGTCTAAACCTGCAGGCCACTAAAAAGCCCCGCCAGTTCTGAACTGGCGGGGCTTTTTTTATTTCCGTTGTCTACCTCATCAACTGCAGGAGCGAGCTTGCTCCTACAATGAATTGCGGGGGAGCTAGAAGAACCAGAACGAACGCCTGTTACGCTCCAGCTCTCCGCGGCACTGGTTAAGCTGCGCACCATAGGTTTTCGACTGCTGCTCAACTTTACGGGCCACCTGCATCAGCCAGGGTTTGGCACGGTATGTATTGCGACTGTAACCGCCCCTGCCCTCGTGATACGCCAGATACTGGTTGTAGGTATCCCATTTGGAAATCCCCAACTGCTGCTGGGTACCTGCGGCATACCATCCGATAAACATGATGGCATCGGCAAAGTTATCGCGAGAACCGCCACTGCCCATGCTTCGCTCGAAATCCTTCCAGGCCGGCGGTTGAGCTTGCGCGTAGCCGTATGACGGGCTGACCCTGCCCCACGGGATTACCCACAACAGATAAGCGCGGGGAGGAAGCGCATCAGCGACAAAACTGCTTTCCTGTTTCATGATCGCCATCGCCACATGGGGAGGCGTTCCCCAGCGGCTCTGCATCGCGACCGAGTCCTTGTACCAGGCAGGATACTGGCGATAGATACTGCATAGATTGCCCTGGTCTTTGGGCGGAGCTGTCGTACACCCGGTTAATGTCACCAGGGTCAGCGCTAACGCCCATGCCGGTATTTGCTTCATTTATTATCCAGATCGGGAGAAGCCATTAATACAGGTTCGGTTCCATCTCCAGCTGCACCGCAAAGCGCCGCTCGATATCTTCCTGAATGCGTCGGGCCAGGGCCAGCAACTGCAAACCGCTGGCCGAGCCATAGTTGACCAATACCAGCGACTGCAAACGATGCACTCCGGCGTCAGCCTCACGAAAGCCTTTCCACCCCGCGGCTTCGATCAACCAGCCGGCGGCCAGCTTCACTCGGCCATCAGCTTGTGGGTAACCGATAATGCCGGGATGCGCCAGTTTCAGCTCAGCGGCCAGCGCAGCTGACACCAGCGGATTTTTAAAGAAGCTGCCTGCGTTACCCAGTACCGCCGGGTCCGGCAGCTTCTCACTGCGGATACTGCTGATGGCACGGCTCACGTCGGTCGCCGTCGGCTGTTCGATACCCTGCTCACTCAGGCGCTGGCGTACAGGTCCGTACTCCAGATGCAGCCTTGCGGCACGGCTCAGGGTAAACCGGACCCGCAGAATCACCCAGCGCCCCGGCTGTTGTTTGAACACACTGTCACGGTAGCCAAAGTCGCAGTCCGCCAGGGTGAAATCGCGCAGCTCGCCGGTTTGCCGGTCAAGTGCGGTCAGCCCCGCAAAAACGTCCTTGATCTCAACGCCGTAAGCGCCGATGTTCTGTACCGGCGCGGCACCCACGGTTCCAGGAATCAAACTGAGGTTTTCCAGCCCCGACAGGCCTTGCTCCAGGGTCCACAACACAAAGGCATGCCACACCTCGCCCGCTTCGGCCTCGACCACCACTTCCCGACCATCGTCTTCAACCTGGCGAATGCCACGGCTAGCCATGCGCAGCACCAGCGCAGGGACATCCCTGGTCAGCAGCAAGTTGCTACCGCCGCCGATCACCAGCAAAGGCAAATTGCGCTGCGCCGAGCACTGCAATGCCTCGCGCACGTCGTCATCGCTACAGGCCTCGGCATACAGGCTCGCGCGCACATCCACACCAAAGCTATTGAACGGCTTGAGCGACTCATCAACCTGCAACAGCAAACTCATAAACGCCCCTTCAGTTCAATCACCAGCAAATCGCATGCAGACTCAACCAGATCCAGCACCTCTTCAAAGCCTGCCTCACCGTCGTAATAAGGGTCGGGCACCTCGTCTTTAACGCCATCGAAACGACGCAGGAACAGGTCAAGCCCGGCCTTGCCGTTGGCAGGCTGCAAGGCTTTAAGGTCGCGCAGGTTGCTCAGGTCCATGGCCAGAATCAGGTCATAGTGATTGAAGTCGGCCGCGACCACCTGTTGCGCACGCTGCGCCGACAAATCGTAACCCCGCCGCATGGCTGCGCGCTGGGTACGCTTGTCCGGTGCCCCGCCTACGTGCCAGTTGCCCGTTCCTGCAGAAGCCACTTCAACACGCCCGGCCAGACCCGCTACCTGCAACTTGTGGCGCAGTACGCCTTCGGCCGTAGGAGAGCGACAGATATTACCCAGACAAACGAACAGGACGCGCATCAAGCCTCCAGCAAACGCCGAACGCGCTCGAGGTCTTCAATGGTATCGACACCGGCCGCAGGCGACTCGAGCACGTCGGCCACATGGATTCGTACACCATGCCAAAGTGCCCGCAGCTGCTCCAGACGCTCGGTGTTTTCGAGCCAGCAAGGGCCCCAGCTGACGAAGTCATGCAGGAAACCGGCGCGATAGGCGTAGATCCCGATATGGCGACGATAGGGCACGCCGGCAGGCAACTGCTCCGGGTGCGAAGCGAAATCATCACGGGCCCAGGGCAAGGTAGCCCGGCTGAATGTCAGCGCCAGCCCGTTGATATCACTGACCACCTTGACCACATTCGGGTTGAACAGGGTCTCGACGTCTGTGATCGGCTCGGCCAGCGTCGCCATGCTTGCTTCGCTGTGGGCCGCCAGGTTGATCGCGACCTGATCAATCAGTTGCGGTGGAATCAGCGGCTCGTCGCCCTGCACATTGACCACTATGGCATCGCTGGCCAGCCCCAGTTGGGTGGCCACTTCGGCCAGGCGATCGGTACCGGACTCGTGATCGGCACGGGTCAGCAATACTTCGGCACCAAACCCCTTGCAAGCCTCGACAATGCGCGCATCGTCAGTGGCCACTACCACCCGCTGCGCACTGCTTTTACAGGCCTGTTCCCAGACGTGTTGAACCATCGGCTTGCCGGCAATCGTCAGCAGCGGTTTGCCGGGCAAACGGGTCGACGCGAAGCGCGAGGGAATTACGACGGTAAAAACCGGAATCATTTATCCAGACGCTCATCAGTGCTGAGGGTGCGGGCTTCGGTTTCAAGCATCACCGGAATCCCGTCGCGGATCGGGTAAGCCAGGCCTGCACCCTTGCTGATCAGTTCGGTTTTATCGGCGCTGAGCTTGAGCGGGCCTTTGCAAACAGGGCACGCGAGGATATCGAGCAGCTTGGTGTCCATAAAATGTTCCCCTGAATAAAGATCGGTTAGGGCAAAAGACGATTGGGTAAAAGACGCAATAACTGCCGGTCAAACCACAGCACGAAGGCTTCGGAAGGAACAGCGTCAACCGCCAGGTACCACCAGTCAGGTGACGCAAAGTCGCGGCACTTCACCGCGTCCTTTTCGGTCATGACCAGAGGCAATGGCGGCATGAAATTCAAGACCTCGGCACTATAGGGCGCATGGTCTGCAAAAGCATGGGCGATTGGCCGCCAGTGTAGCGTTTCGAGGGTGGTGAAGAAACGCTGCGGATTACCGATCCCGGCCACGGCATGCAAGGCCTGTTCAGGCGGGAAAAAGTCCAGCGCCTTGCGCTCGCCACTGAGCAGGTTGATCAGCGCAGTCGGCTGCAACTGAAACGCAAATCCACCTTGGGGGTCGCTGGCAGCGCCGTTATACAGCACCGCATCCACACTCAGTAATCGCTCCGCCGGTTCCCGCAACGGCCCCGCCGGCAGGCAATGACCATTGCCCAGGCCCCGGGCGTTATCGATCAGCACCAACTCCAGATCCCGGGCCAAGCGGTAATGCTGCAAACCGTCGTCCGAAAGAATCAGATCCAGTGGCTCGCTGGCCAGCAAGGCTTGAACCGCACGACTGCGATCGGGGTCGATCATCAATGGTACGCCGGTTCGCTGCACGATCAGCAAGGGCTCGTCCCCCGCTATTCTGGCGCTGTGTTCGGCGCTGACACGCCACGGCAATTGAGGCGGCCTGGCGCCATAACCACGGCTCACCACCCCAACCCGCAGACCATTGCGCTGGCAATACTCGATCAGCCACAAAATCAGCGGTGTTTTACCGGTACCGCCGACGGTGATATTGCCTACCACCACCAGCGGTACGGGCGCACGATAGATCTCGCCCTCTCCCGCGATAAAACGCGCGCGCTTGCGCTCTACCACTTTGCGGTACAGGCATTCCAGCGGGCTCAACAGCTTGAGCAGCGGATGCCCGGCATACCAGGCACGCAGCAAACGATCTGACATGGCCATCAGTGAGGCGCCTGCGCCTCAACGGTGGTCATGCGCAAATGGCTGAAGCCGAGCTTGCCGGCCGCATCCATCGCAATAATGACCGCCTGATGCTGGGTCTTGCCATCGGCACTGATCGACAATGGCAAGCTGGTATCGCCACCGGACTCCCTCTGCAGGGCCTCGATCAGGCTCGCCAGATCGTTTTTTGGCAGCAATTGGTCGTTCACCGAAAACACCCCGTCTGCGCTGATGGCGATATCCAGCTGCCTGGTGTTCTGCTCGTCACTGGGCGAGCCGGTGACGGCTTCCGGCAGATCCACCCGCAACTGGGTTTCGCGGGTAAAGGTGGTGGTTACGACAAAGAACAGCAACAGGATAAACACCACGTCAATCAACGACGCGAGGTTGATATCGACCGTTTCCCGTGGCTTGCGGCGAAACTTCACACTTTGCTCCCGACCATGTCGACTTCGCGGTCGCCTTGCACCACTTCGACCAGTTTGATCGCTTCCTGCTCCATGCCAACCACCAGTTCATCGACCCGGCGCTGCAAAAAGCGATGGAAGAACACCGCCGGAATACCGACCATCAGTCCCGCAGCAGTGGTAATCAGCGCTTTGGAAATACCGCCCGCGAGTATCGCAGCGTTGGTGGTCATGCCCGAGCCCATGAACGAACTGAAAATATCGATCATGCCCAGAACCGTGCCCAGCAGTCCCAGCAACGGCGCCATGGCGGCAATGGTGCCCAATGCATTGAGGTAACGTTCAAGCTCGTGAATGACCCGGGCGGCGGCCTCTTCGATGCATTCTTTCATGATCTCGCGACCATGTTTGGAGTTGGCCAGGCCGGCAGCCAGGATTTCACCCAATGGCGAATCGGCGCGCAATTGCTTGAGTTTTTCCTTGTCCAGCTGCTTGTCCTTGATCCAGACCCAGACCTGCCCGAGCAGATGAGGCGGAGTCACGCGGCTGGCACGCAGGGTCCACAGGCGCTCGACAATAATGCCCAGCGCGGCAACAGAGCTCAGAATGATCGGCAGCATCATCCAGCCGCCGGATTTGACCAGTTCCCACACAGTGAAAATCCCCTCGAAAAAGTGCGCCACTTTACCACATGATTGAACTCTCCCTCTTGTAGCAGCCATGCCTGTCTCGCCGCTTGGGCATGCAACGCACAGCAGCCGGCTTCAAGCATCAGTCACGCCAGAAACGGGGTTGATCGCGCAGACTCTCAGCCTTGCCGAAGGTGCCCAAGCGAAACCGCAGCGCTCCCTGCTCGGCACTGTCCAGTATCTGCACCCCCAACCCCTGATAGCGCGCCAGCACTTGAGGGTGCGGATGGCCAAAGCTGTTGCCGTGGCCCCGGGAGATCAGCACCACCCGGGGTGCCAGGGCCTTGAGCAAATCCACCGAGGATGACGTGCGACTGCCGTGGTGCGGGGCTTGCAGCCAGCGGGTGGGAACGCCCAACGAAGTTTGCAACAAGGCCCGTTCGGCCCGGGCGTCAATATCCCCCGTCAGCAGAAGCCGCTCGCCGCCGGCTTCAACCTGCATCACACAGGACCTCTGATTGCTGTCACTCGCCCCTGACCACTGCCAGAGCGAAAACTTCACGCCATCCCACTCCCAACTCTCGCCGCTGGTACAAGGCTGCGCCCGCAATGGCTCCGCCAACCCCGGCAACTCACCGCCGATGACCCGCAGGGCACCGACTTCCTGCTGTACCGCCAGGGCCCCGCCGGCGTGATCGGCGTGCGCGTGACTGATCAGCATCAGGTCCAGCCTGGCTATCCCCAGGGAACGCAACACCGGCACCACCACCCGCTCGCCCTGGTCAAAATCCCTGACTTTCGGTCCCGCGTCATAAAGCACGGCGTGATTGCGGGTGCGCAGCACAATGGCCAGCCCCTGCCCCACATCCAGCTGCCACACTTCAACCTGACCGCGAGGGATTTGCTCACGCGGGCTGAAAACTGCGAGCAGCACCAGCGGCCACCCCAGCGGCCGCAGTATCACGCCTGCCGGCAGCATCAACAGCAGCGCCCCGAAAGCACTCAACAGCCACACTGCCAAGGGAACTGTTACAGGCAACCAGGGGGAAAAATACCCGGCCAGCAAGGTCAGCCCCCTGATCAACCCATCAAGCAAACCGCCTGACACCCAAAGCAGGGTTTCGCCAAGCCAGGGCACCGGTAACAGCAACGTGCCCAGAAGTGCCGTGGGCAATACCAGCAGACTGATCCACGGCACAGCCACCAGATTGGCCAGCGGGCCGCTCAGGCTGATGGGCAAGCCCAGGATCCAGAGCATCGGAAACAGCCCCAGGGCAATCATTGCTTGGGGCCGGGCCCATGCCACGTGCCAGTCCCAGGGCCCCAGGCGTCCACTGAAGGTGAAAATCAGCACCGCCACGGCGGCGAAGGACAGCCAGAATCCCGGCATCAGACTGGCCAGCGGCTCAATGATCAACACCCCGTTGAGCGCCAGCAAAAACGGTAGCCAAACCCCCAGATGACGAAACCGCAGACGCCATATCAGCACCAGCCCCAGCATGACGCATGCCCGCTGAACCGGTACTTCAAAGCCTGCCAGCAAGCCGTAACCCAGCGCGCCGGCAAACCCCAGGCCGCAGGCCCATGGCAGCCATGGCAGACGCCGCGGCCACCAGCCACGGCGTGCCAACCAGGCGACCAGGCCGTAAATCAGTCCGGCACACAGCCCAATGTGCTGACCCGAGATCACCAGCAAGTGCACGGTTCCGGTAGCCTGCAGCAGCCTCCAGTCATCACTGCTCAGGCCCGAGCTGTCGCCCATGACCAGCGCGGCGAGCCACGGCGCTCGCCCATTGGCATCGGTGTGCAGCACACGCTTGCGCAAATCGTCGCGCCAGGCATGACTGGCCGGTTCGAGCAGTTGACCCGCCTTGACAGTTCCAGTCGCGCCAATCCGCTGCGCCAGCAACCAGGCCTGATAATCAAAGCCCTGGGGGTTAAGCAGACCCCGGGGCTGCTTGAGTTTCACCGCCAGCCGCCAGCGCTCGCCACTGTTGACCGGCGGCCCGCCGTACCAGCCCAGCCGGATAGTCCCGGGCAAAGCAGTGTGCCGCGAGCGGGCATCGCGCAATTCAAAGCGCACGGTGCTATCAGTCTGCCGGGGCAACCCGACTACACGCCCTTCAACCCACAGCGTTCGACCATCCAGTGCGCCGGGCAATCGATCATCCAGTGCACTCTGCCCCTGAAAACAGGCCCATGTCAGCCCGATCAGGAACAGCCCCACCGGATAGAAACGAATGATGAGCAGCAACAGTCCCGCAACAAGCATTGACAACAACCACCCGCCCGGTGGCAACCCGGGTAAAAACCGCAACGCCATCAAACCCGACGCCAGTGCCAACATTCCCGTATGCATAACCCGATCCAATAAAGCCGTTTAATCGGATTAGTCGGAAGCTGCGCTCCAGGTTTTAAGAATTGTCACAAAGTCTGAACAAGCGGCTAGCTTAACTTGGGCATACTGCACTCTTACTCCGAGCGAGAAGCCTATGCCACGGCGGATTTTCAAACGCTACATGCCGGATCCGGCCAGCATCAGGGAACACAAGTCCTTACGTTTCCTGGGCACCTTGCTGCACGATCCCAACCTCTGGCACCTCAATCGGCACTCCGTTTCCCGTGCAATGGCGGTGGGGATCTTCGCCGCGTTTATTCCCATGCCTTTCCAGATGCTGCTGGCCGCCTTTCTGGCGATCACGGTGCGCAGCAACATGCCCATTTCGGTGAGTCTGGTCTGGCTGACCAACCCGATCACCATGCCGCCCGTGTTCTATTGCACTTACCAAATGGGGGCATGGCTGATGAATGTCCCAGCCCGCTCACTGCCCGACGAACTGACCTGGGAATGGATCAGCAGCCAGTTGTCCACCCTGTGGCAGCCATTTTTGCTTGGGTCAGTGGTGTGTGGCGTCGTACTCGGGGCGCTGGCCTATTGCCTGACCCAGTTGTACTGGCGCTGGTGGGTCAGCCGCCAATGGAAACGCCGCCATAACAAGCGCCCATAAAAAAGGCCCCGTAAGGGTAATGCTGCTCACTTAAACGCCTGCTGTCTCAACTGCAGGAGCAAGCTTGTTTCGCGATGGTCTCCAGAGCGCCGTGTTCAACCTGTAAACACGCATTCTTGTTAACAATCATCGCGAGACAAGCTCGCTCCTGCCAAGGCAGGGTTTATTCATGTGAACAGCATTAGCCGCTACGGGGCCTTTTGCATGCTGATGAAAGACTACTGGCGCATCCCGCGACCACTGACCAGCAAGCGTGCGCAAGCGATGTACAGCACGATCGTTGCCACCACCATAAAGGTCAGGGCCACGCTGATCTTGATGTCCGAAACCCCAAGAATGCCGTAGCGGAAGGCGTTGACCATGTGCAGCACCGGGTTGGCCAGCGATACGGTCTGCCAGAACGGCGGCAGCAGGGTAATTGAATAAAACACCCCGCCCAGGTACGTCAGCGGCGTCAGCACGAACGTCGGGATGATCGAGATATCGTCGAAGTTGCGCGCAAATACGGCGTTGATAAACCCCAGCAGAGAGAAGATCGTTGCCGTCAGCACCACCACAACTATGGTCAGGCCCAGGTGATGCACCTGCAAATGGGTGAAGAACAGTGACAGCAGGGTCACGATCACGCCCACCATCAACCCGCGCAGAATCCCGCCGACCGTGAAGCCGATCAAAATAGTGTGGGGCGATACCGGCGATACCATCAGCTCTTCAATCGAGCGCTGGAACTTGGCGCCAAAGAAGCTCGACACCACGTTGCCGTAGGAGTTGGTGATCACCGACATCATGATCAGGCCCGGTACGATGTACTCCATATAGGTGAAGCCACCCATATCACCGATTTGCCGACCGATCAGGTTGCCGAAAATTACAAAATACAAAACCATGGTAATCGCAGGCGGCAGCAGGGTTTGCGGCCAGATGCGGGTAAAACGCCGCACCTCACGATAAATAATGGTGTTCAACGCAATCAGGTTGGGGCGCAGCTCCGAGCTCATATCGCCACCTTTGCCAGGTTTTTCTCGACCAGCGACACGAATAACTCCTCAAGACGATTGGTTTTATTACGCAGGCTGACCACTTCAACGTTTTGAGCGGCCAACTGAGTGAACAGACCGGTAATGCCCACCGCTTTATCCACCTGCACTTCCAGGGTGTGATCGTCGAGCAACTGGCTCGGATAACCGATCAGTTGCACCGGCACCGCCTGCGGCTTCTTCAGGTCAAGCAAGAAGGTCTCGACATGCAGCTGACCCAGCAATTGACGCATGCTGGTGTTCTCGACAATGGTGCCGTGATCGATGATCCCGATGTTGCGGCACAGCTGCTCAGCCTCTTCCAGGTAATGCGTGGTGAGGATGATGGTGGTGCCCTGCTCATTCAATTCGGTGAGGAAGGTCCACATTGAACGACGCAGCTCAATGTCCACGCCTGCAGTGGGCTCGTCGAGAATCAACAGCCGCGGCTCGTGCACCAGTGCCCGGGCAATCATCAGGCGCCGCTTCATGCCGCCCGACAACGAACGCGAAGGGGTTTCGCGCTTGTCCCAGAGCCCCAGTTGCGTCAGGTACTTCTCGGCGCGTTCCTTGGCGATTTTCGGCGGGATACCGTAATACCCGGCCTGGGTCACCACGATATCGAAGGTCTTTTCAAACTGATTGAAGTTGAACTCCTGCGGCACCACGCCAATACAGCGTTTGAGTGCTGCAGGGTCACGATCGAGATCATGGCCGAAGATATTCACTGTGCCGCTGGTCTTGTTGACCAGGGTAGAGAGAATGCCGATGGTGGTGGATTTGCCGGCGCCGTTGGGGCCCAGCAAGGCAAAAAAGTCACCTTCAGCAACATCCAGATCGATACCACTCAGGGCCTGGAAACCGTTGCCGTAGGTTTTGGTTAGCTGCCGTATGGACAGAGCGGAACTCATATCGGATTACGCACCAAGATGAAGGAAAGGGAGAGACCCAAGTAAGGACGAACTGTCTGCATGACAAGTCCGGCAAGGCCTTTAAACACCTCGTATGGTGCTTGGCCCGGCCGCACAAGTACAGTCGCCCGTATTAATAGTAGGTATTAAGTCAACGCAGTCATGACCGCACTGCGGTAGGCGGGACGCAGTTTCAAACGCTCATACCAGGCACTGAGATGCGGCAGGGACGGACGTTCGATGGGCATTTCAAACCAGGCGTAGATGAACGAGCCAAGCGGGATGTCACCCATACCGATTTCATCACCCGACAAGTAAGGTTTTTCAGACAGGGCCTGATCCACGATTTCCAGCAACTGCCCGCAAGCCTGGATGGCGGCATTGATCGCCACCCAGTCCTGCTGCTCGGCCGGAGTACGCAAGACACCCCAAAATAGCGGGCGGAAGGCTGCGGCAAAGGAAGTGCTGGTCCAGTCCATCCATTTGTCCGCCTGGGCCCGCACCTTGGGATCGGTGGGATACCAGGACGTGTCCGCGCCATATTGGGCGGTCAGATAACGCACGATGACGTTGGATTCCCACAGCACGAAGCCGTCATCCTCGATCGTCGGCACTTGTCCATTCGGGTTCAACGCCCGGTATTGCGGGCTGTTTACCACGCCGAACGCACCACCTGCCTCTTCCCGACTGTAGGGCAGTGCCAGCTCTTCAATACACCACAAGGCCTTTCTGACATTTGACGAATTCTTGCGACCCCACACTTTCAGCATGACTCAACTCCTGATTGATAGACGCCACAGGAGTCTACGCCGGGACGTCGAACTCCGTCTCCCGCATGAGGTCACTATTGCAACTACCTTGATATGGACTTGCGACTAAGCTCACAAGGGTGCCTGAATGGCCTCACGGAGGATTGAATATGCTGTTGTTGTGGATTCTGGTTTTGATCGTGGGTGTAGCCTGGTTGGCCCACCGCCGCATCGCGCCCCTGACGTCCATGGCCGTGGTGGCGGTTTATCTGCTGGCCATGGGCATCATCGGCCATGTACCAGGCTGGCTACTGGTTATTTTGTGGGTATTACTGGCGGTTCCCGCTGCCCTGCTTCTGCTGCCCGACCTGCGCCGCAAACTGTTCACCGCGCCCCTGTTCAGCTGGTTTCAGAAAACCCTGCCGCCCATGTCGCAAACCGAACGCGATGCCATCGATGCCGGGACCGTATGGTGGGATGGCCAGCTGTTCAGTGGCCGTCCCGACTGGGAACAGTTGCTGGCCTACCCCAAGGTGCAGTTGACCGAAGAAGAGCAAGCCTTCATCGATGGCCCGACCGAAGAACTGTGTGCAATGGTCAGCGACTGGGAAATCGGTCAGGCCATGGATTTGCCACCCGAGGCCTGGGCCCATATCAAAACCCACGGTTTTTTTGCCCTGATCATTCCCAAGGAGTTCGGCGGTAAGGGTTTCTCGGCCTACGCCCATTCCCAGGTCGCCATGAAACTGGCTACCCGCAGCGGTGATCTGGCCTCTACGGTAATGGTCCCCAACTCCCTGGGCCCGGCGGAACTGCTGCTGCATTACGGCACCGACGAGCAGCGCAACCATTATCTGCCACGACTGGCCCGCGGCGATGATATCCCCTGTTTTGCCCTGACCGGTCCACTGGCGGGCTCCGATGCGGGCGCCATGCCCGACACCGGGATCATTTGCAAAGGCCAGTGGCAAGGCGAAGAAGTACTCGGCCTGCGCCTGAACTGGGAAAAGCGCTATATCACCCTGGGCCCCGTTGCCACCCTGCTGGGCCTGGCGTTCAAGGCCCACGACCCGGACCACCTGCTGGGCGACAAAGAAGACCTGGGCATCAGCCTGGCACTGATCCCCACAGATACCCCGGGGGTTGAGATCGGGCGCCGGCACTTGCCGCTGGGCGCGGCATTCATGAATGGCCCGAACTCGGGCAAAGACGTGTTTATCCCGCTGGACTACCTGATCGGTGGCCAGGAAATGCTCGGCAAAGGCTGGATGATGTTGATGAACTGCCTGTCGGTCGGGCGCTCCATATCACTGCCCGCGGTCGGCACCGGGGCTGCCAAGTTCACCAGCCTGGTGACCGGCCAGTACGCGCAAGTACGTGAACAGTTCAACGTGCCCCTGGCCGCTTTTGAAGGCATCCAGGAAGCCCTGGCACGGATTGGCGGCAATGCCTGGCTGATGGACAGCGCGCGCATGCTGACTGCCAATGCCGTGGACCTGGGCGAAAAACCTTCAGTGCTGTCGGCCATCCTCAAGTACCACCTCACCGAGCGCGGCCGTGAATGCATCGGCCACGCCATGGACGTGCATGGCGGCAAGGGCATCATCATGGGGCCCAACAATTACCTGGGGCGCAACTGGCAAGGGGCGCCGATTTTCATCACCGTGGAAGGTGCGAACATTCTGTCGCGCAACCTGATGATCTTTGGTCAGGGCGCGATTCGTTGCCATCCTTTTGTACTCAAGGAAATGGCCCTGGCCGGGCGTGAAGACAAAGACCAGGCCCTGCTGGAGTTTGATGGCCTGCTGCTCAAGCACATCGGCTTTGCCGTGAGTAATGCGGCCAGCACCCTGGTGCTGAACCTGGGCCTTGGCCGTTTCGAACACGCCCCCGGCAATGCCCTGAGCCAGGGTTACTTCCGCGCCCTGAACCGTCAGGCAGCGGCCTTTGCGATGCTCGCAGACTTGAGCATGATGCTGCTCGGTGGTGAACTTAAACGTCGCGAGCGCTTGTCGGCGCGCCTGGGTGATGTGCTCAGCCACATGTATCTGGCCTCGGCCGCCCTGAAGCGCTATCACGATCTGGACTCCCCCGAGTACCTCAACCCGCTGTTCCGGTGGGCCATGGAAGAAAGCCTGGGCCACGCCGAACGTGCCCTGGACGAACTGCTGAAAAACTTCCCGAGCCGTGCGCTGGGCTGTGCGTTGCGGGTCGTGGTGTTCCCGTTCGGCCGTCGCCATACCGGGCCGTCGGATGCACTGGATGCTGAAGTGGCCGCCGTACTGGGTCGCACCAAAGGCGATCCGGCCCTGGAAGCCGTGCTTGCCGGCTGCTATCGCCCGCAGTCACCGGACGATGCGGTAGGCGCCCTGCAACACGCCTGCGACCTGCTCAAAGCCGCACATCCACTGCACAAAAAACTCCACGACGGATTGAAAAGCGGCCAGGTCAAACCGGCTGCGGGCGAACCGCCTATCGATTCGGCATTGCAGGCAGGTGTACTGCAACCGGCCGAAGCCGAGACTTTACGCACCGCAGAAGCCGCGCGGCGCAAGGTGATCGACGTGGATGACTTCAGCAAAGAGCAGCTCACCCACAGCGAAGGAAAGATTCGCTAGCAGGACAGCAGGCGCCGGGGGCTTTATACTCCGGCGCCCGTTTTGCTCTAGAGGACACCGCAATGGCCACCAACGATCTCAACCATAACCTAGCCCTGCTCGATATGTTGCGCAGTATCCTGGTTGCTGTCGGTGATGCCGAACAGATCCCGGAAGAAAGCCATGCCCTGTTCCTGGAACGCTTCGATGAAATGAAAAGCGGCCTGCTGACCGACTTTGACAGCAGCCAGTATCTGGGCCAGGACATCCTGTGTCAGGTGATCGAACGCTATCCGCAAATCGCCCACCTGGTACCTCGCGATTTGCTGTGGTTCTTCGGCGGCGCGTGCTTTAACTTCTTGTCCGATGAAGAGCTGGACATGTACGAAGCCCTGGAAGAACGTCGCTTTGAAGCCGAACAAAACGGCGAACCATTCGACTGGAACCAGGAAAAGCAATTTATGGCGCTGCCGACCAACGAAGACAGCCCGCAGCACTGATTGACGCGCCAGGCGCCCGATTCTAAAAGCCCGCCCGGTTTACCTGGCGGGCTTTTTTGTGCCTCCAGTACTGATGCCCCCATGCCACTGTCAGGGCCGCAGCGGTTCTTGCCCCAGGCGCTCCACCAGATAATCGATAAACACCCGCAATTTGGGTGGCATATAGCGCGAAGGGGCATGCAACAACCACGCAGCTCCGTGGTAGGAGGCGATAAAATTCCACGCCGGCAGCACTTGTACAATCAGCCCCTGCTCCAGCGCCTGACACGCCGTGAAGTACGGCAGACTGCCAATCCCGATATGCTGCAACACCGCGTCCAGCCTTACGCCCGTATGGTTGGCCGCATAACGGCCACGTACCCCGACTGTCACTGACTTGGCGCCCTGCCTGAACTTCCAGCGCGCATCCGCCGGGGTCTCCCCCAGATAAATACAGCTGTGATCACGCAGGTCCTCAGGCTGTTGCGGCACCCCGTGCTCTGCCAGATAACCCGGCGTGGCACACAGCAAATGCTCAATCACAAACAGCTGGCGTCCCACCAGGCCCGGTGGCGGCTGATCGGTAATGCGGATGCTCAGGTCAACGTTGTCATCGATCAGGTCGACATAGCGATCTTCAAGAATTAATTGCACATCAACCCCGGGATAGCGCCGCAAGAACTCGGGCATATGCGGGTGTATCACATAGCGACCCACGGCTTTGGGCACGCTGACCCGGATCAGCCCTTCGGCCTCCAGGGTAAAGCGCCCGCTTAAATCCATCACTGACTGCGCCGCGCCCGTTACCTCAAGGCAGCGCTTGAAAACCTCTTCTCCGGCATCGCTGAGGCGCAACTTGCGCGTAGTCCGTTGCAGCAAACGGATGGCCAGAGCTTTTTCCAGCCGCGAAATACTGCGACTGACCGCTGAAGGCGACATTGAAAGCTGACGCGAAGCTGCGGAAAAACTCCCGGCCTCGACCACCTTTACGAAAATCACCATTTCAGCCAATAACGACAGCGGGAGATTTATGCTCACAACGCACAGGTCCATTGAAATTTGGATGGATTATCACACTCAAGGGCCGCCCCTATACTGGAAAAAGAAACCCTCCAGGATAGAACCATGACCCAACGCCTGTTTTTTACCGATGACGCACTGACCGCAGAGGTCGAGGTTCTGCGCTGTACGCCCCACGAAGACGGCTTTGCAGTGGTCCTCAATGCCACGCCCTTCCACCCTCAGGGCGGCGGGCAGCCATCTGATACTGGCTGGATTGCAGACAGTGAAGTGGTGAAAGTACTGCAAGAACAGGACGCCATCGTGCATTACCTCAAACAGCCGGTTTTGCCAGGCCCGGCACGGGCAGAAGTTGACGCGACACGCCGCCATCTAAATGCGCGCCTGCACTCGGCCGGGCACTTGATTGGCGTTCTGGGTGAGCAGGCAGGCTGGATTCCCGCCAAGGCCCACCACTGGCCGGGCGAATGCCGGGTAAGCTTCACCCCCGGCGATAATCCGCAAGAGCTGGAGCCCGAAACCATCGAACAGCATCTTGAGCAATGGATCAGAGCCGACTTGCCAAGGCACATGCAGCACGACTCCGGGCAACGGGTTATCCGCTTTGGCGACTTGCCGGGTTATCCCTGTGGCGGCACCCATGTCCGCTCACTGGCCGCGTTACATGCCGTCAGCGTGCTGTCGGTTGGCCAGAAAAAGGGCGTGCTGTCCGTGCGCTATGAGGTCAAATAAGCCTGGCCCGGTGACGTTGTACAAAACGCTCCACGTAATCGTCCGCGGGGCTCAGCAGGATTTCCTGCGGCGTCCCCACCTGAATCAGCTGCCCGTCCTTGAGCATGGCGATGCGATTACCAATACGCAGCGCTTCATCCAGGTCGTGGGTGATAAAAACAATGGTTTTTTCCAGGGTTCGCTGCAGCTCCAACAGCTGATCCTGCATTTCTGCACGGATTAACGGGTCCAGCGCGCTGAAGGCTTCATCCATCAGAATAATGTCGGTGTCAGTCGCCAGAGCCCGCGCCAGCCCTACTCGCTGGCGCATGCCTCCCGACAGTTGCTGCACGAAAGCCTGTTCATAGCCCTGCAGCCCTACCATCGATATCCAGTGCCGCGCCCGCTCATTGCACTGACCTTTACTCTCGCCGCGCACCTTGAGGCCGTAGGCCACGTTTTCCAGCACGTTGCGATGGGGCAGCAAGCCAAAGCCCTGAAACACCATGCTGATTTTGTGCCGTCGAAACTGGCGCAAGGCAGGCATGTCGTAATCCAGGATGTTTTCACCATCCACCAGGATCTGGCCGCTGGTGGGGTCGATCAGACGGTTGAGGTGGCGCACCAGCGTCGACTTGCCCGAGCCGGACAACCCCATGATGACGAACACCTCACCCGCGCGAATCGACAAGGACAGATCATTGACCCCCACCACACAACCGGTTTGCGCCAGTACCTGTTCCTTTTTCAGGCCCTCCCGGAGCAGGGTCATGACTTCTTTTTCGCGGCTGCCAAACACCTTGAAAACGTTGCGTACTTCGATCTTGTCGAGCGCCACCGGGGTCATTTTTGCTCCCCGTGCCGAGTACGGCCATAGGCCTGGGTGATCCGGTCGATAACCACGGCCAGAATCACAATCGCCAGCCCCGCTTCAAGGCCTTTGCCGACGTTGAGTGTCTGAATGCCCACCAGCACATCCTCACCCAGCCCCCGGGCACCGATCATTGAGGCGATGACTACCATCGACAGCGCCATCATGGTGGTCTGGTTAATCCCGGCCATGATGCTGGGCATGGCCAGCGGCAATTGCACACCGAACAGTTGCTGCCATGGATTGGCACCAAAAGCGTTGATCGCTTCCATCACTTCCCGGTCGACCTGGCGCAAGCCCAGATCAGTCAGACGGATCAGTGGCGGCACGGCATAGATCACCGTGGCAAAGATCGCCGGAACCTTGCCCAGGCCGAACAGCATCAGCACCGGAATCAGGTACACAAAACTGGGCATGGTTTGCATGATGTCCAGCAACGGCATCATCACCGCACGCAAGCGATTGCTGCGGGCCGCCAGAATCCCCAGCGGAATCCCCAGCAACACCGAAATAACCGTGGCCACCATCATCAATGCCAGGGTTTGCATGAGTTTGTCCCACAGGCCGACCGCCCCCACTAAAAACAACAGGCCGACAATCAACAGGGTACTGAGGATTTTACGTGTGGCGTGCCAGCCTATGGCACCGACAATGGCCAGCATCAACCACCAGGGTGTCAGGCGCAGCAGGGTTTCGAGGTTGATAATGGCCCAAAGCAAAGTGTCGGAGATGTGCCGGAACACATCCCCGTAATTGCTCACCAGTGCATCAACTCCATCATTGACCCAACCGGCGATGGAAAACGTCAAATTTTCAGGGAACATGCCGTGCTCTTGCTTGATTGAAAGCGTTAATCGGCTTTGAGGGCCGCATCGACCTTGGCCGCGGCATCGGGGGTGACCCAGGCATGCCAGATCTGCGGCTGTTCACGTAAAAAGGCTTCTGCCGCCTTGCGTGGCTCGGTACGTTTTTCGCTCATCCGGGCCAGGGTGGTGTTCAACAGGTCGATAGGGAAATCGACTTTTTCATAAAACTCCACTAACTGCGGGTATTGAGCTTTAAAGGGGGCCGATACACCAATGGCCAGTTTTGCCGGTAATGAGCTCGTACCTTTGGGATTGGGGTTGTTGGCATCAGCCAGGGTTTTCCAGGCTTCGGCATCAAACGCCGGTTCTTCCAGCTTGATCAGCTTATAGCGCCCGATCAGCGGGGTTGGCGACCAGTAGTAAAACAACACGGGCTTGCCACGGCGAATCGAAGAACTGACTTCTGCGTCCAGCGCAGCGCCCGAGCCGGTGCGGAAATTTACAAAATCCTTGTCCAGGCCATAAGCCTTGAGCTTTTGACTGTTTACAATTTCAGAGGTCCAGCCGGTCGGACTATTGAGAAAACGCCCGCGGCTCGGGTCTTCCTGATCGCGGAACACTTCTTTATAGCGCGCCAGATCCTTTACCGACTTCAAGTCGGGGGCCACGGCCTTGATGCCTTTTTCAGGGTCGCCCTTGACCACGTACTCCGGCACCCACCAACCCTCACTGGCGTTTTTGACGATGTCACCCAGACCGAATACCTTGCCTTCAGCCTCGGCCTTGACCCACACCGGGCTGCGCCCTGCCCATTCTTCGCCAATCACCTGGATGTCGTTTTTGGCCAGCGCCGCTTCGAGGCTGACGGTACTGCCGGGCAAGGTATCCGTGGCAACGCCGTAGCCTTTTTCGGTAATTAAACGCAGTACTTCAGTGATCAGGCTGCCGCTTTCCCAAGTGATATCACCGAAGTGCACGGGTGCAGCCGCAGGCGCGGCCAATACCGGTTGCGTTGCGATCCCCAGTGCCAGCAGCGTGCCGCCGAGCCATTGTTTAAGGTTGTTCATAGCGAGTCTCTTGTTATGAAGGGGCTTTGTTTCGGCAGTGCAGCGTCGCTTATCAAGCAGCGGCCAAGGGCAAGGCTCATGTAATCGCTGACAGAGCGCCGGGAAATACCCAACTGCGCCGCTATTTCTGGATACGTAAGACCATTGACCCTTGAGAGCAGAAAAGTGTTCCGAACCTTTTGCGGCAAACCGTCGAGCAGCGCGTCAATCATCTGCAAGGCTTGATGAGCCTGGGCCAGCGCCTCGGGTGATGGCGAACAAAGCGCAAGTTCATGCTGCATCTTCATCAGATACGCCTGCTCCACGTCTCGGCGGCGCCAGCGCTGGTAAATCAAGCGTCGGGCAATGGTGGTCAAAAGGGCACGGGGTTCGCGGATCGACATCCCCTGCCCGACGCTCAAAAGCTGGGTAAAGGTTTCGGCCGCAATGTCTTCAGCGTAGCTGCTGGAACCGGGGTAGCGGCGCAAACGCGCCTGCAGCCAGCCATGATGGGTGCGATAAAGCAGTCCCACATAGTCTCGGTGAGAGGTGTCGGCGCCGGACATAAAGGCTCCAAAAGAAGTAAAAACGGTATGTCCGGTGATCCGGTGCGGCGATCCTATCAAAGGCCTTTATTCAATTTAAATACTAAAAACACATTTAGTTATTCGTTATTTGACTAAAAAACATCTAAGCCAGTACTGCATACCCACATTCGGTGGCGACTCGCTGAAGATTGAGCACGGGTTGATAATCCACTTCGCTGACCGGCAATACCTCCTGCACACCCAATACAGCCCTGACCTGCGGCAATTGCTGCAAAGCCTGATTCATTGCCCGGCGAATCTGCTCTGCACCACCGCGCCCGGTGCCGAGCGCGGTGATGTAAGGCAAGGTGGGGCTGTTTTCAGTACGTGCCACAGTGCGTAAGCCCGCAACCTCTGCCGGGGCGTAACGGGCCAGACAGTCAAAGGTGACACTGTCGATGCAAGCCAGGTCAGCCCATCCTTCACGCACATGGCGCAGGCTTTGTTGATGGGCACCGCTGATGGCCACGCTGGCAAAGAATCGTCCACCCTGCTGCAACGGCGCCAGACGGTGACGAAACAGGTTCATGCCGCTGTTGGAGTGCAGGTCGTTGATCACCCCGCGACTGCCCTTGAAGTCAGCCAGATCGGTACGCGGGTCGGTGGCGCGGCTGACGATCAAACTGCAGTGGTTGCCCGCGCTGCTGTCATTCAGTTCATAGCGCGGGCGACCCACCAGCTGCACCTGACCGCGCAACAGGGTCATCAGCGGGTAACCACAGGTCTGGGTCAGCAACAGATCCGGGGACCTGAACAACTCAAGCAACTCCAGCCCCCGGCCATCACGACGAGGTACATCCAGTAGCTCCACAATTCGAGTCAGCCACTGCTCACTGGCAACCTTCACCGGTTGCGGCGCAACGTACATCACGAGTTCTGCATAACGTCCCGGCATCGGGTGCTCCCTGTGGGTTCAATTGAACGGGTGCTGCGGGCTATCAATCGGCTGCAGGCCGTGACCACGAATCAATTCGCCATACCCCCGTACCAGAAAGCCGCCACTGCGTTGTTGCCATTGGGCACGCCGCGCCTGATAGATTGCGGGCAAGTAGAACCATGGCACACCAGGCAGATCATGGTGCACCAGATGCAGGTTCAGATTCAGGAACAGCCAGGTCCAGGGCCAGCCCGCTTCGTTAAGCACCGTGCGCTGCTCGGGACGTACAGCGGGCCGATGTTCATAAAAGGAGCGAATGGCGCCCACCGACAGCGCCGGCACGCTGACAAAAAATACATACTGGCAAACTGTCACTTCACTGTAGCGGGCAATAAAAACAAACATCAGCAGCGTCAGACAACCGTGGGTCAGCCACATGCGCCAGGCCTGGGCATCACCACTGAGCAAGCGCTGCAGTTCTTGTCCAGCCAGGCCGGCCAACGACAGAGGCGCCCCCAGCAGCAGTCGTCCCAGCACGGTTTTGTTCAACCAGTGCACGCCGCGCAGCATTTTAGAGCTGCCCTGCCATCGCGCCTGGCTCAAATAGCGGCTTTCCGGATCAACCCCCGGCACAGTCAGGTCATGGTCGCGGTGATGCAACAAATGGCTGTCGCGGTACAGGGTGTATGGATACCACACGGCAAAAGGGGCATAGCCCAGCAGCTTGTTGAACCACTCAAAGCGGGTGGGATGACCGTGCAGCAACTCGTGCTGCAGCGACATCCACAACACTACAACCGGAATCAGCAATCCGCTGGTCCACCAACTGCCAATCAGCGAACTGCCGAGCAGCAAGGCAAACCATGCGCCGGGCACGGCAATCAACAATAACCATGTGGGCCATTGGGTACGGCCGGTGAATGTGCGGGACAAGGCCAGGATGTCCCGGCGCTGGGCGCTATCGAAATAATGCGACATCTGCGGAACTCAACACAGGTTTGAATCCATCTGTGGCGCGAGTCGTACTTTTCTTGCAGATCGTTTGGTTATGGGCTTAGAGCGTTTGGCGGGGGTACCGGGGGGATTAAAACGCTGAAACGCAAAAAGCAGCCCTAAGGCTGCTTTCTGGTGTTTTTTGCAACTGCGTAGCTCCAAAAAACAAAATTTGGAGCGGGAAACGAGACTCGAACTCGCGACCCCGACCTTGGCAAGGTCGTGCTCTACCAACTGAGCTATTCCCGCAATAATGGCGTCCCCTAGGGGACTCGAACCCCTGTTACCGCCGTGAAAGGGCGGTGTCCTAGGCCACTAGACGAAGGGGACGTTGCCCGAAACGTACACTGTACATTTCAGTGTCAGCCGCATTAACCGCAGTTAACGCTCTGACTTTTCACTCAACCTTGTCGAAACAAAGTTGCTGGGTGAAGCAAAAAAAAACAGCCAATGGCTGATTTTTCATGTTTCCTGGACTATGCGTAGCTCCAAAAAACAAAATTTGGAGCGGGAAACGAGACTCGAACTCGCGACCCCGACCTTGGCAAGGTCGTGCTCTACCAACTGAGCTATTCCCGCAATAATGGCGTCCCCTAGGGGACTCGAACCCCTGTTACCGCCGTGAAAGGGCGGTGTCCTAGGCCACTAGACGAAGGGGACGTTGCCCGAAACATACACTGTATATTTCAGTGCCAACCGCATTTACCGAAGTTAATGCTTTGGCTTTCACTCAACCCCGCCCGAGAGCGTGATTGCTTAAAAATGGAGCGGGAAACGAGACTCGAACTCGCGACCCCGACCTTGGCAAGGTCGTGCTCTACCAACTGAGCTATTCCCGCAATGGCGTCCCCTAGGGGACTCGAACCCCTGTTACCGCCGTGAAAGGGCGGTGTCCTAGGCCACTAGACGAAGGGGACACGCTACAACTTCACTGGTTACATGCGTTTGGCTGTTCGCTTTACGCTGCAATTGGCGCGCATTCTAGGGATGGATTGGGAAGTCGTCAACCCCATTCTTAAAATATATTGAAATCAATGACTTCCCTCTCCTTTAGGCTTTTTCATGCGCAGTATGTCGCCGAACTCCTGACGTCTATATTCCGTCATCTCTCAAGGCGTTATGATTGACAGCATTAGGTGATGGCAATTTGTACCTATCGATTCCCAGCTTCTTTTTATAGAGCCGGCAGACCACCCTGAAGAGGTTCTAACGTTGACTCCTTCCATGATCGCCCTGCTTGTCATAGGCGGGATCGCACTTCTGATCGCCATCGGTTACATGAACCATGTGGTGGAAAACAAAAACCTGGAAAAGGCCCGCCTCAAGGTCGAGCTCAACGACCGCATCCGTCGCCTGAGTGAAGTGAACGAAACGTTTCCAGGGCAAATGATGTCCCCTGCCCTGAAACTTCTACTGACTCGGCTCGAGCTCAACGCCACCCAGCGACTGTTACTCCTGAACAAATCCAGTGCTGCATTGAAAGCCCGGGTTACCGAGCTCAATGCCCTGCTCGCGCAAGGCGAGTCGATACCGGTCAACAACCCTCCGCGCCCGATTCTCACCGAAGCCAAAGCCAAGGATGTGCGTTTCCAGCTGGAAACACTGCACGGCCAGATCACCCGTGCCACCAAGGATCGAGTGCTGGCGACCAACGAAGCCAAGCAGTGGCTCAAAGAAATCCGTCACCTGCTGGTGATCTTGCATATCGAATTTTTCAACAACCTTGGCCAGCTGGCCCTGCAGCAGAATCAGCCGGGCCAGGCGCGCCTGGCCTTTGAGCGTGGCGTGCAATACCTGCGTAAACAGCCTGACGCGCAGTACAGCGCCCAGCTCAAGGCGTTTGAAGCTCAGCTGGCCCGCGCCAACGCAATGTTGCAGAACGGGCTTGAGCCGTCCACGGACGAGGTCAATGAACTGACCGAGGGACTCAGAACAGATGAGACCGACGGCGACTGGAAGAAAAAAGCCATTTACGACTGAAGGCCGACGCGCCCTGAATAACCAAACCCGGCAGGCGCCGGGTTTGGTTATTCAGGCACAGCGTTTTAAATCAGGGCGCAATCACTCGACTGCCAGAACCCCTGCAGATTGCGTATCAAGCCTCAGGCCAGAGTGCGCGAATCCCGGCAACACCTTGCGCACCAATCGCCCATGCCTGTTGAAGATCATCCGGCCCCAGGCCGCCCAGCAAAAATACCGGCTTGCTGAAGCCGGCAACCAGTTGCTGAGCCTGCTCCCAACCCAAAGGTTGCGCATCAGGGTGGGTCTGAGTGGGCAGAACTGGTGACAGGGTCACGAAATCCACATCCATTTGCTCAGCCAACGCCAACTCTTCTGCGTTGTGACATGAGGCTGCCAGCCAGCGATCTTTCGCCAGAGGCCGCCCCTTGGACGCGTACTTGCGCAGTTGCGCAGCAGTTAAATGCCAGCCCGCCGAAGGAAAGTCACCCAGCCACTCCAGTGGCCCCTTGAGCATCAGTTGCGCCTTGCTCGCACACAACCCCGTAGCATCTACAGCCAGATCACGGTACTTGGGGTCATAACCATTGGGGGCTCGCAGCTGAACCAGTTTGATGCCGCCAGCAATGGCCTTCTTCAGCCCCCGTAGCAGTTCCGGCGTTTCCAGCCCGTCCGGAGTAATCAGGTACTGATCAGACAAGCGGGCAGCGGCCACGATCGGCTCGTTAGCCGCCGGAAACTGGTAATCAGCCAATTCGCGCGCAGAGACCCAGGCCACTGGCTGGCCTTCTACCCCATGTGGCTCACCTGCAAAGGCCGAGACTTCCCAGACATCCAGCAAGACCTGTTTGTCAGGGTAATCATGCAGCACCTTGATCAAGGGCCGAGCCGATTCAACCCTGATCCCCAACTCTTCTTGCAGTTCACGACCCAGAGCAGCCTCAACCGACTCACCAGCCTCAACCTTGCCGCCAGGAAACTCCCAAAGCCCGCCTTGATGCTGGGAATCTGCACGACGTGCGATCAGGATTTTACCGTCTGTACCTCGAATAACGGCCGCAGCCACATGAACTCGTTTCACCCTTGTACTTCCTCTAATCCGGCCTGTTGCCAGGCTTTGAACGCGGGCCATTGGTAAATGGCTTCAACATAGGCGGCATCTTCAGCCGACAGAGCTACACGATAGGTATGAAGACGGACTGCCACCGGTGCGAAAAAAGCGTCCACCAGGCTCGGAGGCCCGAACAGATACGGCCCGCTTTCGATTGCCAGTGCGCGGCACTCTGCCCACAACGCACTGATTCTTTCGATATCGGCCCGAGCTTCGGCAGGCATGGACGCCAACGCCTGATCGTGGCTCAAATCAAAGGGCAAGTTTGCCCGCAAGCCAAAAAAGCCGCTGTGCATTTGCGCACATGCCGATCGGGCCTGGGCCCGCGCGGCGATATCTGCCGGCCACAATTGAGCAGCCGGGAATTGCTCATTCAGGTATTCGGCAATTGCCAGAGAATCGGCAATGGTGCCGTGTTCGGTCTGCAACAGGGGTACTTTGCCCGTTGCCGAGTACTGCAGGATCAAAGCCCGGGTATCGGGCTGACCCAGCTTGATCATCTGTTCGCTATACGAAACACCTGCAAGTTCCAGCGCCAGAGCGGCACGCAAGGACCAGGATGAGTACAACTTGTCGCCAATGATCAGATGCAAGCTCATGGTGGGCCGTCCTTTTGACGAATACAGGGTACTTGTTGCAGAACCGGATTTAAGTGCGGTATTCGGCGTTGATTTTCACGTACTCGTGGGACAGGTCGGTGGTCCAGATGGTTTCACTGCACACACCGCGACCCAGTTCGATACGAATGGTGATTTCTTCCCGGGCCATCACTGCCGAGCCCTGCTCTTCGGTATAACTGACCGAACGCGCACCACCGCTGGCGATACATACTTCACCCAGGTACACATCGATTTTGCTCACGTCCAGATCAGGTACGCCAGCACGGCCTACAGCGGCCAGGATGCGACCCCAGTTCGGATCAGATGCAAAGAGTGCCGTTTTGATCAGTGGCGAATGGGCAACGGTGTAACCCACGTCCAGGCATTCCTGATGGTTAGCGCCGCCATTCACTTCAACAGTGACGAACTTGGTTGCACCTTCACCGTCACGCACAATGGCTTGCGCCACTTCCATGCAGACCTCTAACACTGCCTGTTTCAGGGCAGCGAACAGCGGGCCGTTGGCTTCGGTGATCTCAGGCAGGTCGGCTTTGCCGGTAGCAATCAACATGCAGCAATCGTTGGTCGACGTATCACCATCGATGGTGATGCGGTTGAACGACTTGTTGGCGCCGTCAAGCAGCAGGTTTTGCAGCACTTCACGGGAAACCTTGGCGTCGGTCGCGATGTACCCGAGCATGGTGGCCATGTTGGGACGAATCATCCCCGCGCCTTTGCTGATACCGGTCACGGTGATGGTTACACCCTCGTGCTCGAACTGGCGGCTGGCACCTTTGGGCAAAGTGTCAGTAGTCATGATACCGGTGGCCGCTTGTGCCCAGTTGTCCTCGGAAAGGTCGTCCAGCGCGGCTTGCAGTGCGCCTTCGATTTTCTCGACCGGCAGCGGCTCACCGATTACCCCCGTGGAATACGGCAGAACCGAATTGGCATCAACCCCTGCCAGTTCAGCGAGTTTGTCGCAGGTACGGGCAGCCGCGATCAGCCCCGGGGTACCGGTGCCCGCATTGGCATTGCCGGTGTTGGTCAGCAGGTAGCGGATCGCGCCCTGAAAACGTTGCTTGGCCAGGATCACCGGCGCAGCGCAAAACGCATTCAAAGTGAATACGCCCGCAACGCTGGAGCCTTCGGCGCAGCGCATTACCACGACATCCTTGCGCCCCACACGCTTGATACCGGCAGAAGCAATACCCAGTTCAAAACCGGCAACCGGGTGCAAAGTAGGCAAAGGACCAAGACCAACAGCCATGACGCGCTCCTAAATAAGTTCTGTGCGCCGCCGCGAAAGCACGCAAATTCAATGGTAAAACGCCGCGACGGCTAATGCCGGTCGCGGCGCAGGTACTTCAGCAGTTGGAACGGGTTTTAATTGATTTGCCCGTGGCAATGCTTGTATTTCTTGCCCGAGCCGCAGTAGCACAGCTCATTGCGACCCAGCTTCGGCTCATTACGAACAGGCTCGGTAGCCGGTACGACGTCTTCAACATCGGCACCCTGCAGCACTTCAGCCAGCGCTTCGGGCTGATCAAGGCCCGGTGCTTCGGCATGCTGGAACTGCATGCGCGAAGCCAGGTCTTCCGCTTCCTGACGCAGACGAGCCTCTTCTGCTTCCGGGTCTTCGCGACGAACCTGTACATGGGACAGCACACGGATCGAATCGCGCTTGATCGAATCAAGCAGCTCGGAGAACAGGTTGAACGACTCGCGCTTGTACTCCTGCTTCGGGTTCTTCTGCGCATAGCCGCGCAAATGGATACCGTGGCGCAGGTGATCCATGGTCGACAGGTGGTCTTTCCACAAGTCATCCAGTACACGCAGCACAATTTGTTTCTCGAAGGTGCGCAGCGCTTCCGGGCTCGCCTGCTCTTCTTTCTCGTTATAAGCCGCCAGCAACTCGTTCAGCAGCTTCTCACGCAGGGTTTCTTCGTACAGGTGGTCGTCTTCATCGAGCCATTGCTGGATCGGCAGCTTCACCCCGAAACCGGTTTCGATAGCCGACTCCAGACCTTTGACGTCCCACTGTTCCGGCAACGACTGCGGTGGAATATGCGCGCTGACAGTGCTTTCAAGAACGTCCTTGCGGAAGTCGGCGATGGTTTCACCGATATTGTCCGCAGCAAGCAACGTGTTACGCATGTGATAAATCACTTTACGCTGTTCGTTGTTGACGTCATCGAACTCCAGCAATTGCTTGCGGATGTCGAAGTTGCGGCCTTCAACCTTGCGCTGCGCCTTTTCGATCGCGTTGGTCACCATACGGTGCTCAATCGCTTCGCCGGACTGCATGCCCAGGGCCTTCATGAAGTTCTTCACCCGATCAGAGGCGAAGATGCGCATCAGGCTGTCTTCAAGGGACAGGTAGAAACGGCTGGAACCCGCATCACCCTGACGACCGGCACGACCGCGCAATTGGTTGTCGATACGGCGCGACTCGTGACGCTCGGAAGCGATCACATGCAGGCCGCCCGATTCCAGCACTTGCTGGTGACGCTTTTGCCAGTCGGCCTTGATCTGTGCGATCTGCTCCGGAGTCGGGTTCTCAAGGGAAGCCACTTCCACTTCCCAGTTGCCGCCCAACAGGATGTCAGTACCACGACCGGCCATGTTGGTAGCGATGGTCAGTGCCCCAGGACTACCGGCCTGGGCAATGATTTCAGCTTCTTTTTCGTGGAACTTGGCGTTCAGAACCTTGTGCTCGATACCTTCCTGCTTCAACAGGTTGGACATGTGCTCGGAGGTTTCGATGGTGGCCGTACCTACCAGCACCGGACGGCCCTTGGCCATGCAGTCCTTGATGTCAGCCACAATCGCCGCGTACTTCTCGTCAGCGGTGAGGAACACCAGGTCGTTGAAGTCTTTACGTGCCAGGGGCTTGTTCGGCGGAATGACCATCACCGACAGACCGTAGATCTGGTGGAATTCGAACGCTTCGGTATCAGCCGTACCGGTCATGCCGGACAGCTTGTTGTACAGACGGAAGTAGTTCTGGAAGGTGGTCGATGCCAGGGTCTGGCTTTCAGCCTGAATGTTCAGGCCTTCTTTGGCCTCGATAGCCTGGTGCAAGCCTTCGGACAGACGACGGCCCGGCATGGTACGGCCGGTGTGTTCGTCGACCAGCAATACCTGACCGTCTTCAACAATGTATTCAACGTTGCGGTTGAACAGCTTGTGGGCGCGCAATGCGGCATAGACGTGGGTCAGCAGGCCCAGATTGTGTGCGGAGTACAGGCTCTCGCCCTCTGCCAGCAGACCGATCTGGGTCAGCATGTCTTCAACGAACTGGTGACCGGCTTCGTTCAACTCAACCTGACGGGTCTTTTCATCGATAGTGAAATGACCGGCTTTGGTCACTTCGCCCTCGACTTCCTCGACATGCAACTCAAGGCGCGGGATCAGCTTGTTGATTTCGGTGTACAGCTTGGAGCTGTCTTCGGCCTGGCCGGAGATGATCAGCGGAGTACGGGCTTCGTCGATCAGGATCGAGTCGACTTCGTCGATTACGGCAAAATTGAGCTCGCGCTGGAATTTCTCTTCCATGCTGAAAGCCATGTTGTCGCGCAGGTAATCGAAACCGAATTCGTTGTTGGTGCCGTAAGTGATGTCGGCAGCATAGGCTTCACGCTTTTCCTGAGGCGGCTGGAACGGCGTGACAACACCGACCGTCAGGCCCAGGAATTCATAGAGCGGACGCATCCAGTTGGCATCTCGACGAGCCAGGTAGTCGTTCACGGTTACAACGTGTACGCCCTTGCCCGACAATGCGTTGAGATAAACACCCAGGGTTGCTACCAGGGTCTTGCCTTCACCGGTGCGCATTTCTGCGATCATGCCTTCGTGCAAGGTCATGCCGCCGATCAGCTGGACATCAAAGTGGCGCATGCCCATGACCCGCTTACCCGCTTCGCGGCACACCGCAAAGGCTTCTGGCAACAACTGGTCGAGGGTCTCACCTTTGGCTATGCGGGCCTTGAACTCTTCGGTCTTGGCGCGCAATTGCTCATCGGTCAGGGCAACCATCTGCTCTTCGAAGGAATTGACGACCTGTACTGTCTTGAGCATGCGTTTGACTTCGCGCTCGTTCTTGCTTCCAAAAAGTTTCTTTAACAAAGGCGCAAACATATCGGCAGGATCTTCCACACATAGGGATGGAGGGCGGCCCCGAGAGTCGCCCGAGCAGCCCTGATGGCCGCATGCGAGCGAGCATTCTACCCGGAAACGTCGGTGAGGAAAGTGGCGTTATTCCACGATACTGGTGCAGCGTTGTGACGGGGCCTCACTAAAATAAGGGCTTTTTGCTGAACTTCAACCCATGGAGAGCAGAAGTTACTCATTGATTCCACAAATAAAGTTTTTGAAATCAGGATCATATCGAGTGAAACAGGCGGTTTCTGCTAAGATTGCGGCTCTGTTTCCTCAGGTGTCTGAACATGGCATTTCGCCCACACCCAGCACGGGCACCCTCCGTTCTGCTCCGCGAGGCCAAGCCCCTGAAGGCCATTTTTGGCCACGCCAAACGTCTGGCACACTTGCAACGCCTTCTTGAAAGCCAGCTCCAGCCGGCCGCCCGCGAACATTGCCACGTCGCTTCATGGCGTGAAGGCAGCCTGTTGCTGATTGTGACCGATGGCCACTGGGCCACTCGCCTGCGCTATCAGCAAAAGCGCCTGCAGCGCCAGTTGCAGGCATTTGACGAGTTCGCCAGCCTGACCCGGATCCTGTTTAAAGTGCAGCCACCGACGGTGCAGGCCAAAGTTGCCGGACATACGCTCGACCTTTCGGTCAATGCCGCCCAGACCATCCAGGCAACGGCCGATGGTATCAGCGACCCGGCCCTGCGCGCCGCCCTTGAGCGGCTGGCCAGTCACGCCAAGCCCAAGCCTCAGTAACCGATACGTGCGGGAGCTGGCTTGCCAGCGATGAAAATGCCCGGCCCATCAGCTGAGTCGGGCTGCTGCGCAACCCTTCCCAGCCGACGCCAGCCACTACTTGCGTTTGCTGCCACCCAGCAATGAGCCCAGCAACCCGCGAACCAACTGCCGCCCCATCTGGCCCGCCGCCTGACGCGCCATGGATTGCAGTGCTTTGCCAGCCGTTGAGCCCAGGAAGTCCCCGGCCTGATCCAGAAGACCCGGTTCCTGTGGCTTGACTTGCTCCTGCGGTGCTACGCCCTTGCGGGCCAGCAACACTTCGTAGGCCGACTCCCGGTCAATCGGTTTGTCATAGCGCCCTTGCAACGGCGAACCGACAATCAAGGCCGCCCGCTCAGCCTCGGTCAGCGGGCCGATCCGCGATTGCGGCGGTGCAATCAATACTCGCTGAACCATGGCCGGCGTGCCTTTTTCTTCAAGCATGCCCACCAACGCTTCGCCGGTGCCCAACTCGGTCAGCACCGCCAGCGCATCGAAAGCCGGGTTAGGCCGAAATCCGTCGGCTACAGCCCGTAACGATCTCTGCTCTTTAGAGGTAAAAGCCCGCAGTCCATGCTGAATCCGCAAACCCAGTTGCGCGAGCACAGTGTCCGGCAAGTCCGCTGGCGATTGCGTTACAAAGTACACACCAACACCTTTGGAACGAATCAGACGTACCACTTGCTCAAGACGGTCCTGCAATGCTTTGGGCGTCCCGGCAAACAGCAAATGGGCCTCATCGAAAAACAGCGCCAGCAAAGGCTTGTCGGCATCCCCGCGCTCCGGCAACTGTTCAAAAAGCTCCGCCAACAGCCACAACAGGAACGTGGCGTAAACCTTGGGCGCTTCATGCACCAGGCGACTGGCATCGAGCAGGTGAATCCGGCCGCGACCGTCACTGGTCGGCTGCAGAATGTCTTCCAGTTGCAGCGCCGGCTCGCCGAACAAGGCCTCGGCGCCCTGCTGTTCAAGTGTTGCCAGGCGCCGCAGCAGGGCCTGGCTGGAACCGGTGGTCATCAAAGCCGCGTCATCGCCCAGCACCTGGGGGTTGTCGCGCAGATGATTAAGCAAGGCTTTCAGGTCTTTTAGATCAAGCAGCAGCAAACCCTCGCGATCTGCCACTTTGAACGCGGCATACAGGGCCGACTGCTGGCTGTCCGTCAACTCCAGCAGACTGCCCAGTAGCAGCGGTCCCATTTCACTCAATGTTGTGCGTAATGGATGACCGGTCTTGTCTTGTATGTCCCACAACGTAACCGGATACGCCTTCGGCTGATAATCGAGCCATGGCATGCCGGCAATCCGCTCGGCAATTTTGCCCTGAGGGTTGCCTGCCGCACCCAGCCCACAAAGATCGCCCTTGATGTCAGCGGCAAATACAGCCACGCCAGCATCGCTGAACTGTTCAGCCAGGCGCTGAAGGGTCACGGTTTTACCTGTCCCCGTGGCGCCCGCCACCAGGCCATGACGGTTTGCCAGGCGCAAAGACTGGGCCACGGGCTGACCCGCAAGGTCAGCACCAAGAACAAGAGCAGATAAGTCCGGCATTTTTCCACCTTTGATTAATCTTTCGCGATCGCGAGTCGATACATCCTTAATGCTAGATCAGATAAAACCGGATTTAGCGTAGGAAACAGTACTGACAAATATAGAGCCCATTCAGGTTCTGACAGTGATTTGTCGCATGGGCATGTTTCCACAGAGTAGGCCTCAAACTTTTAGACCTTAGCGGACCCTTCAAGCCATGAATAAAAACCTGCGTTTCAGCCATAAAATCCTGCTTGCCGCGTCCCTGATCGTAATAGCCGCCTTCTCGCTATTTACGCTGTACAACGATTACCTGCAACGCAATGCCATTCGCAATGATCTGGATAACTATCTGCACGAGATGGGCAACATCACAGCCAATAACATTCAAACCTGGATGGGAGGGCGGATTCTGCTCACGGAAAATCTTGCAGAATCCATAGCCATTGCTTCAGACCCAGCGCAAGTGGCCAGCCTGCTGGAACAAAAAGCCCTGGGCAGCACCTTTATGGCAGTCTACTTTGGCGACAGCCAGGGCGACTTTACCATTCGCCCCAACAGCAAGATGCCCGAGGGCTTCGACGCCCGCACGCGGCCCTGGTACAAGGACGCGCTCAACAGCAGCAGCGCAAGCCTGACCGAACCTTATATAGATGCTGTAACCGGGCAGATGATTATCTCCATCGGTACCGCGGTGAAAAAGGCCGGGCAAACCCTGGGCGTGGTCGGCTCGGACCTGACCCTGAAAACCATCGCTGACAGTATCAACACCCTGGATTTCGATGGCATGGGCTTTGCCTTCCTGGTGAGTGCCGACGGCAAAATCCTGGTTCACCCGGACAAGGATCTGGTGTCAAAGAACCTGAAGGATATTTACCCGCAAAACACACCATCGATCAGTCCGGTTATCAGCGAAACCGAAGCCAATGGCCAAACACGGATCGTGACCTTTAGCCCGGTCAAAGGGCTGGGTTCGGTCAACTGGTATGTCGGGCTGTCTATAGATAAAGAACAAGCCTTCGCAATGCTCAGCACATTTCGCACATCAGCGATCATTGCCACCAGCATTGCCCTGGTCTCGATCATCGCCCTGCTCGGCCTGTTGATTCGCTTGTTGTTGCAACCTTTGCATGTGATGACCCGCGCGATGCAAGACATCGCTGAAGGTGAAGGTGACTTGACCCGGCGCCTGGTGGTTGAATCCAACGACGAGTTCGGCACCCTGGGCAGCGCTTTCAACCGCTTTGTCGAGCGCATTCATACCTCCATGAGCGAAGTATCATCGGCTACCGAACAGGTAAACGAAGTCGCCCTGCGGGTGGTCAGTGCTTCCAACTCATCGATGCTCAACTCTGACGAACAGGCAAGCCGCACTAACAGTGTTGCAGCAGCGATCAACGAGCTGGGCGCAGCTGCCCAGGAAATCGCCCGCAACGCTGCCCTGGCCTCGCATCAAGCCAGCGACGCCCGCGGCCTGGCAGAAGAAGGTCAGCAAGTGGTCGAGCGCAGCATCGGTTCGATGCAGCAACTGTCGCAAATGCTGGGCACCTCCAGTAGCCACATCGAATCACTGAATGACAAGACAGTGAACATCGGCCAGATCCTTGAAGTGATTACCAGCATTTCCCGGCAAACCAACCTGTTGGCGCTCAATGCCGCGATTGAAGCCGCCCGTGCCGGTGAAGCCGGACGCGGCTTTGCCGTGGTCGCTGACGAGGTGCGCAACCTGGCGCACCGCACCCAGGAGTCGGCGCAGCAAGTACAAACCATGATCGAGGAGCTGCAAGTCAGCGCGCGCGCATCGGTGAGCACCATGGAGGAAAGTCAGCGCCACAGTCAGGACAGTGTGGAAATCGCCAACCGTGCAGGCGAACGTCTGGTCAGCGTCACCGAGCGCATTGGCGAAATTGACGGCATGAACCAGTCGGTCGCTACCGCCACGGAAGAGCAAACCTCGGTGGTTGAGTCGATCAATATGGACATCACCGAGATCAACACCCTGAACCAGGAGGGCGTCGAGAACCTGCAATCCACCCTGCGAGCCTGTACGGACCTTGAACAACAGGCCGCACGCCTCAAGCAACTGGTGGGCAGTTTCCGCATCTGATCGCCCTGCACTCAACGCGTAACCCCGCACTTGGCGGTTACGCGTTTTTTACCCGGCTCAATTCCTGCGAACATCTATCATCCATTAAGGTCAACCCCATGGACGATAGACATTTAAAGGGCTCAAGGCCGTGCATATTGCTGACATCACCATGTTCTATGCGCCCGCCAGTGGCGGCGTGCGCACTTATCTGGACGCCAAGCACCGACGCCTGAGCCGTTTGCCGGGCACCCGTCACAGCCTGCTGGTGCCGGGCAGCAACCGGACAGTGCACGACGGCATATACCAGGTCCCCTCCCCGGCCCTGCCATTTGGCAACGGTTTTCGGTTCCCGATCCGCCTGGCGCCCTGGTGCAATATTTTGCAAGACCTGCAACCGGACCTGATCGAAGTCGGCGACCCCTACCTCACCGCCTGGGCCGCACTCGATGCCCGGCGGCAGCTGGACGTACCGGTCATTGGCTTTTATCACTCGGATCTGCCGCTGCTGGTGCGCAACCGCATGGGCAACTGGCTGACACCCAATGTAGAAGCCTATGTCAGCCGGCTGTACCGGCATTTCGACCGGGTCCTGGCCCCGAGCCAGGTCATGGCCAACAAACTTATCGGCCTGGGGGTCGACAATGTGTTCGTGCAACCCCTGGGCGTCGACTTGCAGACATTCAATCCTCAGCACCGCGACCCCGATCTGCGTGCAGAGCTGCAGATAAGTCCTGACGCCCATTTGCTGATTTTTGCCGGGCGCGGCGCCAAGGAAAAAAATCTCCCGGTTCTGCTCGACTGCATGCGCGACTTGGGCCAGAACTGGCACCTGCTGCTGGTGGGCTCACAGATGCCATCCCTGGTGCCGGATAACGTGACAGTCATTGACGACTTCTGCCCCCCCGCTCAACTGGCCCGCCTCATGGCCAGTGCCGATGCTCTGGTACATGCCGGAGACCAGGAAACCTTTGGCCTGGTCATTCTCGAGGCCATGGCCAGCGGCATTCCGGTGGTGGCCGTTGACGCCGGGGCCTTCAGGGAAATCGTGCACGATGAGGTGGGTCTGCTGTGCCAACCGAACAACCCTGAGGCGATGGCCAACGCCGTCCGTGAGCTGTTCGCCAACAATCCGGCGCAACTTGGCCGGCAGGCCCGCCAACGGGCCGAACTGCATTACTCCTGGGATCGCGTGGTGCAGGACCTGCTGGTTCATTATCACGCATTGACCGGCACCCATCAGGCTGTACCTGTCCATGTCTGATCCGGTGGTGGCGCTGGTGCTGCACGATGTCGCCCCGCAAACCTGGGCCGATTATCAACCGTTTGTCGAAGCTGTCGATGCCATGGGCGCAATCCCGATCACCTGGCTGGTGGTTCCGGACTTTCACCATGGCGGCTCTTTGGCCGGTGCCGACCAATTGCGCAACACGCTCGACAGCCGCGTGGCCAGGGGCGACGAACTGGTACTGCATGGTTACTTCCATGCCGATGACATGCCTGCACCGCGCACCCCGCGCGATTGGTTCATGCGCCGGGTGTATACCTGGGAGGGGGAGTTCTACAAATTGTCCGAAACCCAGGCACTGAACCGGCTGGAGCGTGGGCTTGAAGTATTTGAGCGCTATCAATGGCCAGTCCGCGGCTTTGTTGCCCCGGCGTGGCTGATGAGCGAAGGCACACGCCTGGCCTTGCGCCAACTGCCCTTGAGTTATACCAGCGATCAACAGCACCTTTATCGTCTGCCCGATTTTTCAGCCATTGATGCGCCGGGGCTGGTCTGGAGTGCTGGCAGTGCATGGCGTCGAGGGGTGTCAAAAGTGGTGTGCGATCTGCGTGAACGCCAGTGGCAAAATGCACCCTTGATACGACTGGGCCTGCATCCTGTGGATATGCGCCATGGATTCTCCCGCGATTACTGGCTTGAAACCCTCAAGCGTCTGATCGACAGCGGCCGCAGGCCCGTCACCAAAAGCGCATGGCTCGACTCTTTAAGTGCGCCCACAGGCTCGTCGCCAGCATGAGTTCATCTCAGTCAGCAGCCGGTGAGAGCGTATCCGAGGGTTGATCGTCGGGAAGTTGCGGGTGTAACGCCAGCCACAAGGCCCGGGCATCTGAAAACTCTGTGCCGTCCTGCGGGCTTAACGCTTGCGGGTCGTAACGGCTTAGACAGCCCTCACCCAGGGTTGCCGGTGCCGTGGAAGTGGCTTTATCGAACGGATCGGTCATGACACAAATCCTTTGAAGGTTTTATGTTGCACTAACCCTGGGTGTAGTCGCTGCAGAGCAACGAAGGCGGCGATACAGGAGCCGGTCAGCCGACCCCTGTAATCGATTGCGGCATCAGAACACTACGGTTTTATTGCCGTGCACCAGTACACGGTCTTCGAGGTGATAGCGCAGGCCACGGGCCAGCACCATCTTCTCGACATCACGACCGAAACGCACCATGTCTTCAATACTGTCGCTATGGCTGACGCGTACGACGTCCTGCTCGATGATGGGACCGGCGTCCAGTTCTTCGGTCACATAGTGGCAGGTTGCACCAATCAACTTTACACCGCGCATCGAAGCCTGGTGATAAGGCTTGGCCCCGACAAATGACGGCAGGAAGCTGTGGTGAATGTTGATGACCTGGCCGGCATATTCGCGACACAGATCCGGCGGCAGAATTTGCATGTAGCGCGCCAGAACCACGACCTCGGCAGCATGATGCTTAACCAGACGCGAGACTTCGGCGAAGGCCGGCTCTTTGTCTTTCGGGTCAACCGGCACATGGTAAAAAGGAATGCCGTGCCACTCGACCATGCTGCGCAAGTCATTGTGGTTGGAAATCACGCACGAGATATCACAGTCCAGTTCATCGCTGTGCCAGCGGTGCAACAAATCTGCCAGACAGTGGGATTCGCGGCTGGCCATCAAGACCACGCGTTTTTTTTGTGCGGTATCGGTAATGCGCCACTCCATCGAAAACTCTTCGGCGATCGGGGCAAACGCCTCGCGAAAAGCGTCAAGTCCAAATGGCAGGGAGTCGGCACGAATTTCGTGACGCATAAAGAACCAGCCGCTTTGATCATCCGAGTGGTGGCTCGCTTCAGTGATCCAGCCATTGTGTGAGGCCAGGAAATTACTGACCTTGGCAACAATACCAACGCCGTCGGGGCAGGCGATCACCAACCGAAAAGTGCGCATCAGGGAAAAACTCCAAAACTTTACTAAGGCCGCCATTCTAGCGAGTGCGCAGCAAAACTACAGTCTTCCTTGAGGCTTATTGCGTGCGCCCCAGGGTCGCATCACCCACCTGCTACGCCTTCGGGAGCGGGGCCTTCAGGGTTTTTATTGGTGAACCAGGACATTTATTAATCTTTCTTAACATTCACCTGACAACGGCTTATTTAATAGCGCTGATATAGGAATGGGAAAATGTTAATAATTAAATTTTAAAATTAATCGAGCCTTGCATATTTACTTGCAGTAACTGTCTGACTATTATTGCATCACTGTCTCCCTGTAAACCCTTTCCAACATAAGGTTATCCTCATGTCCCTGATCAACGAATACCGTGCAACTGAAGAAGCGATCAAAGAACTGCAAGCTCGCCTGAAAAACCTGTCGGAAGACGACAAACTTCAAACCGAGCTGGAATTCGAAGGCAAACTGCGCACGCTGATGGGCGAATACCAAAAATCGCTGCGCGATATTATCGCCCTTCTGGATCCAGAAGCCAAAGTAAGCAAAGCACCACGCGGTGTTGTTAAAACCACCGGCACCAAACGTGCCCGCAAGGTTAAACAATACAAAAACCCGCATAACGGTGAAGTGATTGAAACCAAAGGTGGCAACCACAAGACCCTGAAAGAGTGGAAAGCCAAGTGGGGCGGCGACGTAGTTGAAGGCTGGGCAACTCTGCTGGACTAAGTGCCCCCTTCGCGCTGCGTTATGCACCGCTAATAAAAAACGCCAGCTTGCTGGCGTTTTTTATTGCCTGCCTTTTAGTGTCAATCCTGCGCCTGCGAGTCCATCCCCAGACGGCGGCCAAGACCTTGCGCATAGCGCTGCCATTCACTCAACAGCTTCAGTTGGGCGGGCTTGGCACTGCGTGACAGCTCCAGCGCTGCGCGGGTGAAGTCATCCAGGGTCAGGGGCGCGCCCATGGCCGGGTCGGTCAAGCGCTGCCGACAGAACAATTGCCAACGCTCAAGTTCTTCCGCGCTCAAGGTATGGGGGAAGTTTCGCGCACGGTAGCGAAACAATAATTCAGGTAAACGCTCGTCATCAAAAGGCCAAGTAGTACCTGCTAATTGCTCCGGATCACTGAGCCTGACTTGCTCACACAATCGACGATCACGCTCACCGAGAAAACCGTCATACAACTGTTGCTCGGGATCGGCAGCGGGGACGAAATCTTCGCTGGCATAAATAGCCGATAACTTGTCCTGCCAAACTTGCTGAGCCTCAATAAGCGTCGCCGCACGCGCTTGATAAAGCGCCATGTCCAGTTGCAAACGCTGTTGATCCTGGGCCCGCACTACATTCAAGGGGGCCACCACCGGACAACGGTTAACATGTATCAGCTTCAGCGCAACCGGCTGCTGGCCTTCAGCCAAGTCTTCGCGCCGGGTATAGAGCATCTGGCGCAGGGACTCTGCATCCATGTCCAGTAATGGCTGAGGATCAAAATGCAGATCGTACACAATCAGTGCATTACGGTTTTTCGGATGCCAGGCCAGCGGCAATACCACCCCCGCATAATGCCTGGCCGCAGAGAAGCGCCCCGAAATATGCAGCATGGGTTGCAATAACCGAACTTGATCAAGCACCCGCTGTTTCGTGCGCAGCTTGAATAACCACTCATACAACTTGGGTTGCTTGTCACGAATCAGCCGCGCCAACGCGATGGTGGCCCTCACATCGGACAAGGCATCATGGGCCTGGCCATGATCAATCCCGTTGGCAGCCGTCAAACGCTCGAGCTTGAGGGTCACTCGGCCCTCGTCTTCAGGCCAGACAATTCCTTCCGGACGCAGGGCATAAGCGGTTCGCACTACATCAATCAAATCCCAGCGACTGTTGCCGCCCTGCCACTCGCGGGCATAAGGATCGAAGAAATTCCGGTACAGGCTGTAGCGCGTGACTTCGTCATCGAAACGCAAGGAGTTGTAGCCTGCGCCACAGGTGCCGGGCAATGCCAGTTGCGCGTGGGTGCGGGTCATGAACTCGGCCTCCCCCAGGCCCTTGTCTTCCAGGCGCCCGGGGGTAATACCGGTGATCAGGCAAGCCATGGGGTGAGGAAGAATATCGTCACTGGGCTGGCAATACAGATTGAGCGGCTGATCAATCTCATTGAGGTCGACATCGGTGCGGATACCGGCAACCTGCACAGCCCGATCGCAGCGCGGGTTGATGCCGGTGGTTTCATAGTCGTACCAAAAAATAGAGGTCACGGGGTGTTCCTGAGCTGTAGACCCCGTCAGTCTAGGCGCTCAAACCGGTGCAAGGCCAGACCTAAGCCGAGGCCTGTAACGGCAGGAAACTGAAATACTCGCGCAAGCTGTCGATCAGCACGAGGTATTGCGCAGGAGGCTGATACAGCATAAACCCGGAGTCGTAGCACTGTGGGCTGACGTCTTCAATGCACCACAGGCATCGTGCCGTCAGATCCACCAGCTGCAGCTCCCCGTCAGGCCCGGGCACTTGCAGCCTGAGTTCAAAATCAGCCCCCACCAGCAGCGGCAACTGGCTGATCAGCATCAGCCCACCCTCGGACACATTGCCCAGATACCCGATGGGTTTGCCTGTAAACCGATTGAGCACGCCCAGGAAGCCTGTCAGTTGATGACGCTGGATACGGCGATCTATAACCATGGCGAATATCACTTTGAAAGGCCATTAAGCATGACCGCGCTACTGCCTGAAATGTTCCGCAGCTCGCTCTCAGGCCAACCAGCAGACATCGATACCTTTATTAATCCATAAAAAGCCCGGAATACTCTAACAGCAGCACAGCGATATCATATAGCCACTAGCCAGTTGATACTTCATCAAATGGTAGCAGGCAGTGCCGGAGTCACTCCTGCACCGGGGCCCGGAATGAATTTAAGAATTCTCAACGTCTCGATCCTCGCCTTGGCGCGATAGGCATACTCGCTCTTCGGGAACTCATTGATGATGTATTGATAGGTCTGGGCAGCGTCCAGATAGAACTTGGTTCGTTCCAGGCATAGTCCGCGCAACATTGCAGTCTGCGGCCAGATATACGGGCGACTGCGGCTCTCGCGATCCACCTCGGACAACTCCAGCATCACCGCTTCGCAATTACCCCGGTCATAGGCACGGTAGGCACTGTTCAGGTGATGATTCATCGACCAGCGGGTACAACCGACGACACTGCCGGCCATCAATAGAATGAGCAAAAAACGCATGGGGATCTCCTGTTCTTAACACTGTATCGACCCCGCGGGAAAATTCTTCAAGCTGCGGCACCACAACTTAAGTCGAAAGTAGTGCAGAGGAACAATGACTACAGCCAAAGACCATAGTAGCCTTTGGCTGCGCTTGAACTCAGGAGTCTTTGCATGTCCGTTCGTCGAACTAAAATCGTTGCCACACTTGGCCCTGCCAGCAATTCACCGGAGATGCTGGAACAGCTGATCCTCGCTGGCCTGGACGTCGCCCGTCTGAACTTTTCCCACGGAACCCCGGATGAGCATAAGGCTCGTGCCAAGCTGGTGCGTGAAATCGCTGCCAAACATGGCCGTTTCGTTGCCCTCTTGGGTGACCTGCAAGGCCCGAAAATTCGTATCGCCAAATTCGCCAACAAGAAGATCGAGCTGAAGGTCGGTGATCAATTCACCTTCTCCACCAGCCATCCGTTGACCGAAGGCACCCAGCAAGTAGTCGGCATCGACTACCCGGATCTGGTCAAGGACTGCGGCGTCGGCGACGAGCTGCTGCTCGATGACGGCCGTGTCGTAATGCGTGTAGACACCGCCACCGATGACGCCCTGCACTGCACCGTGCTGATCGGCGGCCCACTGTCTGACCACAAGGGCATCAACCGTCGCGGCGGTGGTCTGACCGCGCCGGCCCTGACTGAAAAAGACAAGGCTGACATCAAGCTGGCTGCCGAAATGCAAGTCGACTACCTGGCCGTGTCGTTCCCGCGGGACGCCGCCGACATGGAATACGCCCGTCAACTGCGTGACGAAGCCGGCGGTACTGCCTGGCTGGTCGCGAAGATTGAACGCGCTGAAGCCGTAGCGGATGACGAAACCCTCGACGGGCTGATCAAGGCCAGTGACGCAGTAATGGTTGCCCGTGGCGACCTGGGCGTGGAAATCGGCGATGCCGAGCTGGTGGGCATTCAGAAGAAAATCATTCTGCATGCACGCCGCCACAATAAAGCGGTGATCGTTGCGACCCAGATGATGGAGTCGATGATCCAGAACCCGATGCCGACTCGCGCCGAAGTGTCCGACGTTGCCAACGCCGTTCTCGACTACACCGACGCCGTGATGCTCTCGGCTGAAAGTGCTGCCGGCGCTTACCCGCTGGAAGCGGTACAGGCCATGGCGCGGATCTGTGTCGGCGCTGAAAAGCATCCGACCAGCAAAACCTCCAGCCACCGTATCGGCAAGGTTTTCGAAAGCTGCGACCAGAGCATTGCGCTGGCGGCCATGTACACCGCCAACCATTTCCCTGGCGTCAAAGCGATCATCGCGCTGACCGAAAGTGGTTACACGCCGTTGATCATGTCGCGCATCCGTTCTTCGGTGCCGATCTACGCGTTCTCCCCGCACCGTGAAACCCAGGCCCGTGCTGCCATGTTCCGTGGCGTTTACACCGTGCCGTTCGACCCGGCATCGCTGCCGCCAGAACAAGTCAGCCAGGCTGCCATCGACGAACTGCTCAAGCGTGGCGTCGTAGAAAATGGCGACTGGGTCATCCTGACCAAGGGCGACAGCTACCACACCATCGGTGGCACCAACGGCATGAAGATTCTGCATGTCGGCGACAAAATGGTTTAAGTCCCACAGGACTTGAACTAAAAAGCCCCGCAACGATGAGCAAAGCTGTTCACAGAACTAAACCCTGCCGTTGTAGGAGCGAGCTTGTCTCGCGATGATTGTTAACGAAAACGCCGTGTTTACAGATTAAACACGGCATTTCGAGACCATCGCGAGGCAAGCTCGCTCCTACAGTTGAGATAGCAGTCGTTTAGGCGAACAGCATTGCGCAGCGATGCGGGGTTTTTTATGCGTCGGATTCAGCAATCAGGGTTAAAAGGCATCGCCCGGTACCCGCACCCAACCTTCCATCAAAACCCGCGCGCTGCGGCTCATGATGGCTTTGGTAACTGTCCATTCGCCATCAACCTGCTGCGCCTGCGCGCCCACCCGCAAGGTGCCCGAGGGATGACCAAAACGCACGGCGCTGCGCAACTCGCCGCCCGCGGCAAGGTTGACCAGGGTGCCCGGAATCGCTGCCGCAGTGCCAATCGCCACCGCCGCCGTCCCCATCATCGCGTGGTGCAACTTGCCCATCGACAATGCCCGCACCAGCAAGTCCACACTCTGTGCAGGTACCGGCTTGCCGCTGGATGACAGGTAATCGGTCGGCCCGGCAACAAAGGCCACCTTGGGCGTGTGCTGACGCTTGGCCGCATCTTCGAGCCTTTCAATCAGGCCCATGCGCAACGCACCATGGGCACGAATGGTTTCGAACATGGCCAGGGCTTTCGGATCGCCGTTGATGTCGTTTTGCAGCTCGGCACCGGTGTAACCGATGGCTTGGGCATTGACGAAAATGGTCGGGATACCGGCGTTGATCATGGTGACTTTCAAGGTGCCGAGCCCTGGCACTTCAAGGTCGTCAACCAGGTTGCCGGTAGGGAACATCGAACCCCCTGCACCCTCCTCGTCAGCCGCCGGATTAATGAACTCCAGCTGCACCTCGGCGGCAGGAAAGGTCACCCCGTCGAGCTCAAAATCACCGGTTTCCTGGACTGCGCCATCGGTGATCGGTACATGGGCAATAATGGTTTTGCCAATATTGGCTTGCCAGATACGCACCACGGCCGTGCCGTTTTGCGGGATACGGGCCGCATCCACCAGGCCGCTGCTGATGGCAAACGAACCGACGGCCGCCGACAGGTTGCCGCAGTTGCCGCTCCAGTCCACGAACGGCTTGTCGATCGACACCTGGCCAAACAGATAGTCGACATCATGATCGGCTTGCAGGCTTTGGCTGACGATCACGGTTTTGCTGGTACTGGAGGTCGCCGCGCCCATGCCGTCAATTTGCTTTTCGTACGGGTCCGGGCTGCCGATTACCCGCAACAACAGGGCATCACGGGCCGCGCCCGGAACCTGGGCCACGGCGGGCAAGTCAAGCAGACTGAAAAATACCCCTTTACTGGTACCGCCGCGCATATAAGTCGCAGGGATTTTGATTTGCGCTGCATAGGCCATAAAACTGATTCCTGTTAGGGCCGGGGCGCCAGGCCCCGGCACTGCTATTAAGCCGTGGCCGATTCCAGGAAGTCCTGGGCAAAGCGCTGCAACACGCCGCCCGCTTCGTAGATCGAGACTTCTTCAGCGGTGTCCAGACGGCACATCACCGGCACCTCGACGCGCTCGCCGTTGTTGCGGGTAATCACCAGGGTCAGCGTGGCACGCGGGGTGCGCTCGCCGATCACGTCGTAAGTCTCGCTGCCGTCAATCTGCAGGGTTTTACGGTTGGTGCCCGGCATGAACTCCAGCGGCAACACGCCCATGCCGACCAGGTTGGTACGGTGAATCCGCTCAAAGCCCTCTGCCGCAATGGCTTCGACCCCGGCCAGACGCACGCCCTTGGCCGCCCAGTCACGGGACGAGCCCTGACCGTAGTCGGCGCCGGCAATGATGATCAACGGCTGCTTGCGATCCATGTAGGTTTCAATCGCTTCCCACATGCGCATCACCTGGCCTTCAGGCTCAAGACGGGTCAATGAGCCCTGCTTGACCTTGCCGTCCTCGATCACCATTTCGTTGAACAGTTTGGGGTTGGCAAAGGTGGCACGTTGCGCGGTCAGGTGGTCGCCACGGTGGGTTGCATAGGAGTTGAAGTCGACTTCCGGCAGGCCCATTTTCGCCAGATACTCACCTGCGGCACTGTCGAGCATGATCGCGTTGGACGGCGACAGGTGATCGGTGGTGATGTTGTCCGGCAGCACTGCCAGCGGGCGCATGCCCTTGAGCGGACGTGCACCGGCCAGTGCCCCTTCCCAATACGGCGGACGACGAATGTAAGTGCTTTGCGGGCGCCAGTCGTAGAGCGGCTCGACTTTCGGGCCGGTGTCTTCGTGAATGGCGAACATCGGAATATAAACCTGGCGGAACTGCTCCGGCTTGACCGAGCGCTTGACCACGGCGTCGATTTCTTCGTCGCTTGGCCAGATATCTTTCAGACGCACTTCGTTGCCGCTGGAATCCAGACCCAACACATCTTTTTCGATATCGAAACGGATGGTCCCGGCAATTGCATAGGCCACTACCAAAGGCGGCGAAGCCAGAAATGCCTGCTTGGCGTACGGGTGAATCCGCCCGTCAAAGTTGCGGTTACCCGAGAGCACGGCCGTCGCGTAGAGATCGCGATCGATGATTTCCTGTTGCACTTGCGGATCCAGCGCACCGGACATGCCATTGCAGGTGGTACAGGCAAAAGCGACCACACCAAAGCCCAGTTGCTCAAGCTCATCGGTCAGACCGGCTTCGTCCAGATACAGCGCGACGGTTTTCGAACCCGGTGCCAACGACGACTTGACCCAAGGCTTGCGGGTCAGCCCCAGTTTGTTGGCGTTGCGGGCGATCAGGCCTGCCGCAATCACATTACGCGGGTTGCTCGTGTTGGTGCAGCTGGTGATGGCCGCAATAATTACCGCGCCGTCAGGCATTTGCCCCGGCACGTCTTCCCACTGACCGGCAATGCCCTTGGCCGCGAGGTCGCTGGTGGCGACTCGGGCGTGGGGGTTGCTCGGGCCGGCCATGTTGCGCACGACACTGGACAGGTCAAAGCTCAAGCCACGCTCATACTCAGCATGCTTGAGACTGTCGCCCCACAGCCCGGTGAGCCTGGCGTAGTTTTCGACCAACTGCACTTGCTGGTCTTCACGACCGGTCAGCTTGAGGTAGTCGATGGTTTGTTGGTCGATGTAGAACATCGCAGCCGTGGCGCCGTATTCCGGGGCCATGTTGGAGATGGTGGCGCGGTCCCCCAGGGTCAGCGCCGCAGCACCTTCGCCGAAGAACTCCAGCCAGGCACCGACGACTTTTTGCTTGCGCAGATACTCGGTCAGCGCCAGCACCATATCGGTAGCGGTAATGCCCGGCTGCAGCTTGCCGGTCAGCTCGACGCCGACGATTTCCGGCAGGCGCATCCAGGAGGCACGACCGAGCATCACGCTCTCGGCTTCAAGACCGCCGACGCCAATGGCAATGACGCCCAGCGAATCAACGTGGGGGGTGTGGCTGTCGGTGCCGACGCAGGTATCGGGGAATGCCACACCGTCACGCACCTGAATCACCGGAGACATTTTCTCCAGGTTGATCTGGTGCATGATGCCGTTGCCTGGCGGGATCACATCGACGTTTTTGAAGGCTTTTTTGGTCCACTCGATAAAGTGGAACCGGTCTTCGTTACGGCGATCCTCGATGGCGCGGTTCTTTTCAAACGCCTCGGGATCGGTGCCGTCACGCTCAACCGCCAACGAATGATCGACAATCAGCTGGGTCGGGACCACCGGGTTCACTTGCGCCGGGTCGCCCCCTTGCAGGGCAATGGCGTCGCGCAAACCGGCGAGGTCGACCAGCGCGGTCTGCCCGAGAATGTCGTGGCACACCACTCGCGCCGGGAACCACGGAAAGTCGAGATCGCGTTTGCGTTCAATCAACTGGCTCAATGAGGCGTTCAGGGTCGCAGGATCACAGCGACGCACCAGGTTTTCGGCCAGTACCCGGGAGGTGTATGGCAGGGTGTCATAAGCACCGGGTTTGATCGCATCGACTGCCGCGCGGGTGTCGAAATAATCCAGCCGGGTGCCCGGTAGTGTTTTGCGAAATTCAGTATTCATGGCGTGGGACTCGATCACGGTTAGGTCTGAGGCGGCTCACCCCTCCTGCAGGAGCGGGCTTGCTCGCGAGCTTTTCAAAGAGCTCACGGGCAAGCTCGCTCCTGCAGGGTGGACAGGTTCAAGCCGCCTGCTGGTCAGCGGCGCTCGATTGGCACGAACTTGCGCTGTTCGACGCCGATGTACTCGGCACTCGGGCGGATGATGCGGTTGTTGGCGCGCTGTTCGAACACGTGCGCAGCCCAGCCGGTCAGGCGTGAGCAGACAAAGATCGGGGTGAACAGCTTGGTTGGAATGCCCATGAAGTGATACGCCGAGGCATGGTAGAAGTCGGCGTTGGGGAACAGCTTCTTTTGCTCCCACATGGTTTGGTCGATGGCTTCGGAAACCGGGAACAACGTGGTGTCACCCACTTCGTCAGCGAGTTTTTTCGACCAGCCCTTGATCACTTCGTTACGCGGATCGCTGTCTTTATAGATCGCGTGGCCAAAGCCCATGATCTTGTCTTTGCGCGCCAGCATCTCGAGGGTGCCCTTGACCGCCTCTTCTGCCGAGCCGAAACGCTCGATCATTTCCATTGCCGCTTCGTTGGCGCCACCGTGCAGTGGCCCGCGCAACGTGCCGATGGCGGCCGTGACGCACGAGTACAGGTCGGACAGGGTCGAAGCACAGACCCGGGCGGTGAATGTCGAGGCGTTGAATTCGTGCTCGGCATACAGAATCAGCGACACGTTCATCACTTTGACGTGCAGTTCGCTCGGCTTCTTGTCGTGCAGCAGGTGCAGGAAGTGCCCGCCAATGGACTCTTCATCGGTCACGCAATTGATGCGCAGACCGTCATGGCTGAAGCGATACCAGTAGCACATGATTGCCGGGAAAGCGGCCAGCAGGCGATCGGTTACATCGCGCTCACGGGCAAAATCCAGCTCGGGCTCAAGGTTGCCCAGGAACGAGCAGCCGGTACGCATCACATCCATCGGATGGGCGTCGGCGGGGATGCGCTCCAGCACTTCCTTAAGGGCCTGCGGCAAATCACGCAGGGTTTTGAGTTTGGCCATATAGGCCGCCAGCTCGGTTTTGTTCGGCAGTTCACCGTACAGCAGCAGATAGGCTACTTCTTCAAAGCGGGCTTCGGCGGCCAGTTCACGGACGTCATAACCACGATAAGTGAGACCTGCGCCTTCCTGGCCAACGGTCGACAAGGCTGTTTGCCCGGCCACCTGGCCGCGTAATCCGGCGCCACTCAATACTTTTGCTTCGGCCATTGCGCTCTCCAATCTTGAATTTGTTAGGGATTCGGCAACTACAGGGTTCTATACCTATCCCTGCAGGAGCAAGCTCGCTCCTGCAGGATCATGGAATTGTGTTACTTCTTGGCGGCAAACACGGCGTCGAGCTTTTGCTCGAAGCTGTGGTAGTTGATGGCGTCGTACAGTTCCATGCGGGTTTGCATGGTGTCGATCACGTTCTGCTGGGTGCCGTCACGGCGGATGGCGCCGTAGACGTTTTCAGCAGCCTTGTTCATCGCCCGGAAAGCCGAGAGCGGGTACAGCACCAGCGATACATCGGCACCGGCCAGTTGCTCGGTGGTGTACAGCGGTGTCGAGCCAAACTCGGTGATGTTGGCCAGAATCGGCGCCTTCACCCGATTGGCGAACAGTTTGTACATCTCGAGTTCGGTAATGGCTTCCGGGAAGACCATGTCGGCACCGGCTTCAACACAGGCTGCTGCACGTTCCAGCGCCGACTCCAGGCCCTCGACCGCCAGCGCATCGGTGCGCGCCATGATCACGAAGCTGTCATCGGTACGGGCGTCAACTGCTGCTTTGATGCGGTCGACCATCTCTTGCAGCGAGACGATTTCCTTGTTCGGGCGATGACCGCAACGCTTGGCACCGACCTGGTCTTCGATATGAATCGCCGCCGCGCCAAACTTGATCATCGACTTGACGGTGCGCGACACGTTGAAGAACGAGGAGCCAAAGCCGGTATCCACGTCCACCAGCAGCGGCAGGTCGCAGACGTCGGTAATGCGACGGACGTCGGTCAGCACATCGTCCAGGCCGGTAATGCCCAGGTCCGGCACCCCCAAAGATCCCGCTGCAACACCGCCACCCGACAGATAAATTGCCTTGAAGCCGGCACGCTTGGCCAGCAGTGCATGGTTGGCGTTGATCGCACCCACAACCTGCAGCGGATGTTCACTGGCGACTGCGTCACGGAAACGCTGGCCTGGACTGTTTTTATTGCTCATGACTCACCTCGTGGAGTGGCTGTCTGCTGGGCGCTGTCTTGGTAGTGACGCGCAATATTGCGTTTCGACGCGCCGATATGGCGGCGCATCAATAACTCGGCCAGTTCGCCGTCGCGATCGGCAATGGCATCAAGAATCCGGTGGTGCTCGGCGAATGCCTGGTGCGGGCGATTGGGGGTGGTGGAAAACTGGATGCGGTACATGCGCACCAGCTGGTACAGCTCGCCGCACAGCATCTGGGTCAGGGTGCGATTACCGCTGCCTTGAATGATCTTGTAATGAAAATCGAAGTCGCCTTCCTGCTGGTAGTAACCGACACCCGCCTGGAACGCCTCATCGCGCTCATGGGTTTCGAGCACCCGACGCAACTCGGCGATGTCTTCATCACTCATGCGCTCGGCGGCCAGGCGGCAGGCCATACCTTCGAGGGACTCGCGAATTTCGTAGAGTTCGATCAGTTCGGCGTGGTTCAGCGACACCACCCGGGCCCCGACATGGGGGATACGCACCAGCAGGCGCTGACCTTCGAGACGGTGAATGGCTTCACGCAATGGCCCACGGCTGATGCCGTAGGTGCGGGCCAGTTCGGGCTCGGAGATCTTGCTGCCGGGGGCGATTTCACCTTTGACAATAGCCGCCTGAATACGCCGAAACACGTTCTCCGACAGGGTTTCAGAATCGTCCTGGGCGATAGCGGCGGGTTCTAGTGCTTGCAGCATATTGTCGACACCTTTCAAATCAATGACGCCAAAACTAGCGATTCAACGCCAAATAGTCAAAGTATAAATAGGTATTGTCGACAATATCCCGATACGACCTTAGTTTAATCGACAGCCAGTTCCCCCCCATAAAAGCGCCGCAACGCTGGCGCCATAAAACCTTCATGTTAGAATGCCGGCCGCATCCGCCCTGCCCCGTCCACGGGCAGCCGCACGAGGAAACTTGCTCTGTACTGCCAGTGCCTTGAACTGAAGATTGCAAGAGACGTGCCCCGATTTATGAAATTTTTCCCCCTCTACACCCTTCTTTGTCTGCTGTGCGTACCGGGCTTGAGCCTTGGTGCCGAGAAAACCGTGTACGGCCTCAATGAATATGCCGAACTGGCCGGCATCGATCTGCAAGTGGCCGCCAAACTCGATACCGGAGCCAAAACCGCATCCCTCAGCGCACGCGACATAAAGCGTTTCAAACGCGATGGAGAGAGCTGGGTCCGCTTTTATCTGGCCATCGATGACGCCCACTCGCACCCCATCGAACGCCCGCTGGCCCGGGTCAGCAAGATCAAACGCCGCTCGGGTGACTATGATCCCCAGTCCGACAAGAACTACACCTCGCGCCCGGTCATTGCCCTGGAAATCTGCATGGGCAAAGCTTTACGCACAATCGAAGTGAACTTGACTGATAGAAGTGCGTTCCAATACCCGCTGCTGATCGGCTCCGAAGCACTCAAGCGCTTTGATGCGCTGGTCGACCCAAGTCTTAAATACGCTGCTGGCAAACCTGCCTGCGTCGCTAACGCTCAAACCGCAGAGTAATTGAAATGCGCGCGCTTACCCTTCACCTGAAAATCCTGATCACCGTCCTCGTGGTGCTGGGCATTTCGATTACTGCCTATCAGATTTTTGCTCTCGGCATTCCTGTGACCGAAGACGCGACCGACGACCTGTGGAACATCGATGCCAAAGTCGAGTTCGTCGCCAGCTCTAAAGACCCGGTCAAGATCCAGATGTTCGTACCGCCGCTCAACCGCGACTACGTCAGCCTGAACGAAAGCTTTATCTCCAATAACTACGGTGTCAGCGTCAACCGGGTGGATGGCAACCGCAAGGTGACCTGGTCCGCACGCCGGGTCAGCGGCAAGCAGACCCTTTATTACCGCCTGGTGCTGACCAAGCGCTATTCGGGTGACAAGACCAAGCTCAAAGGCCCGGTCTTCCGTGACAGCATTGCCGTTGAAGGCCCGGAAAAAATCGCCGCCGAAGCACTGCTGGCGCCCATTCGCCAGCACTCTGCCGACGTCGAAACCTTTATCAGCGAAACCATCAAACGGGTGAACAACCCTAACGATGACAACGTGAAACTGCTGCTGGCGGGTGACCCCTCCACCCCGCACAAAGCCCAGGTCATCGAGCTGCTGTTGTCGATTGCCCACGTGCCGATGGAAAAAGTCCACACCATCCGCCTGGTGGCCGATCAACCACAGAACCCTGAACTGTGGCTGCGCAGCTTCAACGGTAACGACTGGCTGTATTTCAACCCGGAAACCGGTGAGCAGGGCCTGCCCTCCGATCGCCTGCTGTGGTGGATCGGCGACGAGCCAATGGTCACCGTCGATGGCGGCAAGAAGCCCAACGTGACCTTCAGCCTGAACAACAGCGAAATGAACGCCATTCGCCTGGCCAAGCTGACGGACGAGAACACCGACGCCAACTTCCTTGAGTACTCGCTGTACGGCTTGCCACTGCAAACCCAGCAAACCTTCATGATCATGGTGATGATCCCGATTGGCGTGCTGGTGATTCTGGTACTGCGCAACCTGATCGGCCTGCAAACCCTGGGTACCTTCACCCCGGTACTGATAGCCCTGGCGTTCCGCGAAACCCAGCTGGAGTTCGGCATCATCCTGTTTACGGTGATAACGGCACTCGGATTAATGTTGCGCTCCTATCTGGAGCACCTGAAGCTGCAAATGCTGCCGCGACTGTCCGTGGTACTGACCTTCGTGGTGATACTGATCGCTGCCATCAGTCTGTTCAGTCACAAACTGGGTCTGGAACGCGGACTGTCGGTGGCACTGTTCCCGATGGTGATTCTGACCATGACCATCGAGCGCCTGTCGATTACCTGGGAAGAACGTGGCGGCGGCCATGCGATGAAAGTCGCAGTCGGAACCCTGTTTGCCGCTACGCTGGCGTACCTGATCATGAGCATTCCGGAGCTGGTGTACTTCATCTTCACCTTCCCGGCAGTGCTGCTGATTCTGGTGGGCTTCATGCTGGCCATGGGTCGCTATCGCGGCTACCGCCTGACCGAACTGGTGCGTTTCAAGGCCTTCCTGAAGGCTGACTCCTGATGTTTGGCTTCTGGAAAACCTGGAAGGCCCTGGAAGCCCGAGGCATCATGGGCATCAATCGGCGCAACGCGGACTATGTACTCAAGTACAACAAGCGCAGCCTGTATCCGATTGTGGATGACAAGATCATCACCAAGGAACGCGCCATTGCAGCCGGCATTCACGTACCGGAAATGTATGGCGTGATTTCCACCGAAAAAGAAATCGAAAAACTCGACGAGATCATCGGTGGCCGTAACGACTTTGTGATCAAGCCCGCCCAGGGTGCGGGCGGCGACGGCATTCTGGTGATAGCTGACCGTTTCGAAGACCGTTTTCGCACGGTCTCGGGCAAGATCATCAGCCACGAAGAAATCGAGCATCAGGTTTCGAGCATTCTGACCGGCCTTTACTCGCTGGGCGGCCACCGCGACCGGGCACTGATCGAGTACCGGGTGATCCCGGACCAGATATTCAAAAGCATCAGCTACGAAGGCGTGCCGGATATTCGCATCATTGTCTTGATGGGCTACCCGGTGATGGCCATGTTGCGCCTGCCAACCCGACAATCGGGGGGCAAGGCCAACCTGCACCAGGGCGCGATCGGGGTCGGGGTCGATCTGGCGACCGGCCTGACCCTGCGGGGCACCTGGCTAAACAACATCATCAGCAAACACCCCGACACCACCAATGCGGTGGACGGCGTGCAACTGCCCAACTGGGACGGCTTCATGAAGCTGGCTGCCGGCTGCTATGAGTTGTGCGGGCTGGGCTATATCGGGGTCGACATGGTGCTCGACCAGGAAAAAGGCCCGCTGATTCTGGAGCTCAATGCCCGCCCGGGCCTGAATATCCAGATTGCCAACGACTGTGGCCTGACGCTGCGTACCCACGCAGTAGAAGCACACCTCGAAGAGCTGGCCGCCAAAGGCATCAAGGAAACCCCGGAAGAGCGCATGCGCTTTGCCCAGGAATTGTTCGGGCATATTCACTCCGCCGAATAAAGCCGGCCCCCACAAGACGCTGACAAGCCCGGCGGGGGCCGGCTTGCCGGCGATGGCCTCAATGCGGCCCGACAGACAACCGCATTACAGGCATCGCTGGCAAGCCGGCTCCCACAGACTCTTGCCACCGCACCCTCAAGGCTTGGTTGCTGCCCTGCACAGGATTACAATCGCCACCCCGCTCCGATGGCTGATTGGCTTCGCATGTTGACCTGCTCTGTACACCCCCTGCCCTACCACGCCAATCCCGCCGAGTATTTTGCGGCGATACGCCATGCGCCCGGTGCCGTACTGCTCGACAGCGGCCGCCCTGCAGCCGAGCGCGGCCGTTATGACCTGCTGAGCGCCTGGCCACTGCAAGAGCTGACTGTGGGGCCAAGCGAGTCGGGGCGCGAGTTTTTACAGCGCCTGCGGGAAAACCTGAACCAGCTCGGCAACGCCAGCCTTCCGGCCAACTATGAACTGCCGTTTGCCGGCGGCCTGATCGGCTACCTGAGCTACGACTTCAGCCGTCGGCTTGAGCAGCTCCCTGCCCGGTCACGGGATGACCTGCAATTGCCCGACGCGCAACTGGGCCTGTACGCCTGGGCATTGATCAGCGATCACCAGCAACTCACCAGCCAACTGGTGTTTCACCCGCGCCTGGCTGACGGCGAACGCGAACGCCTGATTGCGCTGTTCAGCCAGCCGGCGCCGGCGGCGAACCCGGGGTTCTCGCTCAAGCGGCCCATGCAGCCGGATATCAGCGCCAGCCAGTATGAGCAGGCACTGGAACAGATTCAGCGCTACATCCAGGCCGGCGACTGCTACCAGGTCAACTACACCCAGCGCTTCAGCGCCCCTTGCCAGGGCGATAGCTGGACCGCCTATTGCGCACTGCGGGCCGCCTGCCCGACACCCTTTTCAGGATTTATGCGCCTGACGGACAGCAACGCGATTTTGAGCCTGTCACCGGAGCGCTTTGTGCGGGTCAGCAACAATCAGGTGGAAACCCGCCCGATCAAAGGCACCCGCCCGCGGGGCAAAGACAGCAGCGAAGATGCGGCGAACGCCGCCGAACTGCTCGCCAGCCCCAAGGACCGCGCTGAAAACCTGATGATTGTCGATTTGCTGCGCAATGACCTGGGGCGTACCTGCCGTACTGGCTCGGTCAGCGTCCCGCAGCTGTTTAGCCTCGAAAGCTATCCCAATGTTCACCACCTGGTGAGCAGCGTGACCGGGCAACTGGCTGAAGGCAAAGACGCCCTCGACCTGATCGGCGACAGCTTCCCTGGCGGCTCGATTACCGGTGCCCCGAAAATCCGCGCGATGCAAATCATTGATCAGCTGGAACCGACAAGACGCAGCATTTACTGCGGCTCGCTCATGTATCTGGACGTACGCGGCGAGATGGACAGTTCCATTGCGATTCGCAGCCTGCTGATCAAGGACGGGCAAGTGAGCTGCTGGGGCGGCGGCGGTATCGTCGCCGACTCGCACTGGCAGGACGAATACCAGGAATCGATCACCAAGGTCAAAGTGCTGCTCGATACGCTGCAAACCCTGTAGCCCGCGGTTTTTGCTAACATCGCCGCACTAGAGAGCGCCAAGCGCCATTCACTGTAGGAAGCCGCCTGATGAGCCATACGTTCAACGTCGCCGAACTCGCCGCGACATACGCCAGCAAGTCCCCCCAGGACATTCTCAAACTCGCCTTTGAACATTTTGGCGACGAGCTCTGGATTTCCTTCAGCGGCGCCGAAGATGTGGTGCTGGTGGACATGGCCTGGAAGCTGAACAAGAACGTCAAAGTCTTCAGCCTCGACACCGGCCGGCTGCACCCCGAGACCTACAGGTTTATCGAGCAGGTGCGCGAGCACTACCAGATCCAGATCGAGCTGATTTCGCCGGATCAAAGCAAACTTGAGCCGTTCGTTAAAGAAAAAGGCCTGTTCAGCTTCTATAAGGACGGCCACGGCGAGTGCTGTGGCGTGCGCAAAATCGAGCCGCTACGCCGCAAACTGTCGACCGTAAAGGCCTGGGCCACCGGCCAGCGTCGCGACCAGAGCCCGGGCACCCGCAGCCAGGTGGCAGCACTGGAAATTGACGGTGCGTTCTCCACCCCCGAACGTGCGCTGTACAAATTCAACCCGCTGGCACAAATGACCAGCGAGGAAGTCTGGGGCTACATCCGCATGCTGGAGTTGCCGTACAACAGCCTCCACGAGCGCGGTTTTATCAGCATCGGCTGCGAACCCTGCACCCGCCCGGTGCTGCCAAATCAGCACGAGCGCGAAGGTCGCTGGTGGTGGGAAGAAGCCACGCAAAAAGAGTGCGGCCTGCATGCCGGCAACCTGATCGCCAAAAACTGATCCCCCCCTCCCCTGTAGGTGCGAGCTCTTGAACAGCTCGCGCCTACAAACAAGCTTGCTCCTGCATTCATTCTCAGTTGCGTTTACCCCGGACTTGCATTCAGAATTAGTAATAATTCTCAATAACGTCTGAGCCACGACCTATGTCAACGGGTGAACCCGCGTTCCAGGCCGCGATTTCCAATCTGTACAGCGAGCATCACGGCTGGCTGTTTGGCTGGCTGCGCAGAAAACTCGGCTGCGCCCAGAATGCCGCAGACCTGGCACAAGACACCTTTACCCGAATCCTCAACGCCCGCGAGTCGGTAGCCACTCTGCGTGAGCCCCGGGCGTTTTTGAGCACCACGGCACGACGCCTGATCATTGATCAGGTGCGCCGCAAACAAATCGAAAACGCCTATCTGCAAGAACTTGCGCTTACCGCACAAGCCCTTGAAGGCTTTCAATCCCCCGAGCAGATCCTCACCACACTGGAAGCTCTCGAACACATCGCGTTCATTCTGGAAGGCATGCAGGACAAGGTTCGCCAAGCCTTTGTCCTGTACTACCTCGATGGCCTGAAACAGAGCGAGATCGCCCGGCAACTGGCACTGTCTGATCGCACGGTGCGCAAGTACCTGATCCAGGCCTTGCTGCACTGCAGCCATAGCCTGGATACCTGATAAAGCCATGCCCGAGCCCCACCCGACCATTGACGAGCAAGCCGCCGAGTGGATTCTTCAACTGCATGAAGAGGCCGCCAACGATGCGCTGCGTCTGCAGTTCGAGTGCTGGAAACAACAAAGTGCGCAACACGCAGCCGCCGCCCTGCGCATGCAAGAGGTGATCAGCCGCCTGCAAGCGTTGCGTGGGCAATCCGCCCCAGCCAAGGCCGCACTCACTGCCGCCTTTGGCGGGCGCAAACCTGCAGCCCGAGGCAAGCGGGTATTACGCGCATTACTGATTGCCGGCTGCCTGGGCCTACCCGGCGCACTGCTCTTGCAAAGCCAGTATCCAAAGCAATGGATGGCCGACATCAGAACCGGCCCCAATGACTGGAAAACCCTGCGTCTGGCCGACAACTCAACGCTCACTCTTAGCGGTACCAGTGCAGTGAATGTGCACTTCAACGGCCAGGAACGGCGTATCGAGGTACTGCTAGGCGAAGTCCTGGTGGAGGTTGCTCACGACAGCGCCCGGCCCTTTATTGTGCAGACCGACGAGGGCAGCATGCGCGCGCTGGGCACCCGCTTCGTGGTCAAACATCTGCACGACACCACTGTTTTGAGCATGCTGCAGTCGCGCGTCGCCGCACAGAGCGCTGACGAACGACAGACCCTGGAGGTCGACACTGGCTCCCGGGCGCTGATCCGCCGCGACTCGGTCGAACTTTCCGGTACGCTCGACCCCGCCAGCATTGATCAGGCATGGCGAGATCACCAACTGGTGGTGGATAACCAGCCCCTGACCCGGGTGCTCGATGAAATTTCCCGACATCGGCGCGGCCATATCCAGTTTGACCGTCAGGCCCTGGCCAATTTGCGCGTATCGGCTGTATTGCCGCTGGATAACATCGATCGGGCGCTGCAATTGATCGCTGAAACCCTGCCGCTGACGATAAAAACCTATACCCCGTGGCTGGTGGTGATCAGCCAGGCGCAACAATCTAAAGAATAATTATTCGCATTAGTTCCGCTTTTTTCTAGCCAGCCGTCAAGGTAGATACATAGAACCCTAAAGGACTGCGCTCTCCATGCTGACTTCCTCCCACCCTCGCGGGCGTTTTAGCCCGCGGGCCTGCACCCCGCTGGCCCTGGCCATTCACTTGATTGTCGCTTCGGCGACTGGCGTGCTGTGCAGCACCGTCGCCCAGGCGCAGTCGGCATCGGTACAGACCTATGACATTCCATCCGGCCCGCTGAGCAGTGCCCTGAACCGTTTTGCACAACAGGCCGGGGTAGCGATTATTTTTCAGCCCGCCAACCTTGAGGGGCTGACGACTCCCGGCCTGCACGGCACCTACAACGAGCCTTCCGGATTCGAAGCCTTGTTGCGTGGCAGTGGCTATACCGCAGTAAAAAGTGCCAATGGCTACATGCTCGAGGCACTGCCTGCGGCGGGCGGCAGCCTGGAACTGGGCGCCACCCAAGTCAGCGCCAACCAATTGGGCACCATCACTGAAGGTTCGGGCTCCTACACCCCCGGCAGCATTGCGACTGCTACGCGCATGGTGCTGACACCGCGCGAAACCCCACAGTCGATCTCTGTGGTAACACGCCAGGCGATGGACGATTTCGGTCTCAACTCGATCGATGACGTGATGCGCCACACCCCCGGCATCACCGTTGCGACCTATGACAGTGACCGCACCAGCTACTATTCCCGCGGTTTTGCGATCAAGAACTTTCAGTACGACGGCATCCCGATCCTGCAAGACCCGCAGTACTCTGCCGGGCACACCCTTACCGACACGGCAATTTACGACCGGGTCGAAGTTCTCAAGGGTGCAACCGGGTTGCTCACCGGCGCAGGCGGCCCCGGCGGCACCATCAATATGGTGCGCAAAAAACCGACAAGCGAGTTCAAGGCCCACGTGGATGTGGGCGCAGGGTCCTGGGACAACTACCGTTCCGAGATCGACGTCAGCGGCCCGCTGACCGAAAGCGGCAATGTGCGTGGCCGGGCCGTAGCGGCCTATCAGGACAAGCACTCGTTCATGGACCACTACCAGCGCGACAGCGAGGTTTACTACGGCATTTTGGAAGTGGACCTGACCCCGGACACCCTGCTGACTCTCGGCGCCGATTATCAGAACAACCATCCAAAAGGCTCCAGCTGGTCGGGCAGTGCCTCGCTGTTCAACTCCGCCGGCGAGCGCATCAGCACCCCTCGTTCGTTCAACAACGGCGCCAAATGGAGCAGTTGGGAGCAATACACACGCACGGTTTTTTCAACCCTGGAGCACAGCTTTGATAACGGCTGGGTAGTCAAAGGCCAGTACAACCACCAGGTCAACGGCTACAACGCACCGCTCGGCGCATTGCTGGACCCGGACGCAAGCACCGGACTGGCGCCAATGCTGGCCCGCAAGTACACCGGCGAATACGTCAGCGACAGTGGCGACCTGTTTGCCAGCGGTCCATTCAGCTTGCTGGGGCGCGAACATCAATTGGTGGTCGGCGGCTCGGTAGCTAAATCGCACTGGACCGGCAAGGACTACACCAACGCCAAAATGGTCGACAACGCCTATGACTACTACAACTGGGATGGCGACAGCCTGGAACCGGACTGGGGCAACGTAACCTCCTACAACGATGAAACAACGCGCCAGACCGGCACTTACATGACCGCACGCTTGAGCCTCACCGATGATCTGACGCTAATGCTCGGTACACGGGTGGCCGATTACACCCTGACGGGCACCAGCCATGCAAAAGACACCGGCAAGGTACTGCCCTACGCCGGGGTGATCTACGACCTCAACGAAAATATTTCTGCCTATGCCAGCTATACCGAAATCTTTTTGCCGCAGTCGTATTACCGCGATCGCGACAACAAGATGCTTGAGCCCGATGAAGGCACCAACTATGAACTGGGCTTGAAGGGCGAGTTCTTTGATGGTCGCCTCAATTCAAGTCTGGCCTACTTCGAGGTCCATCAGGACAACCGGCCTGAAGCAGACACTGCCTACAACGCCCATCCGACCAATCCGGACATTGAATACGCCTATAAAGGCATCAAAGCCAAAACCAGAGGCTACGAAGCGGAAATTTCTGGCGAGCTCATGCCCGGCTGGCAGTTGCAGGCGGGTTATACGCACAAGATCAGCCGTGATCAGAACGGTAAAAAGGTATCGACCTGGGAGCCCGAGGATCAAATCAATCTGTACACCAGCTACAAGCTCACCGGCGACCTCGACAAACTGACCCTGGGTGGCGGGGTTCGCTGGCAGGGTACGGGCTGGCAAATGCTGACCAACTGGAATAAAGGCGGGGTCGAGGAGAAGTTTTCACAGGATCCGTACTGGCTGGTTGACCTGATGGCTCGCTACCAGTTTACGAAAAACCTCTCGGCCAGCGTCAACCTGAACAACCTGTTCGACAAGTCGTACTACACCAACATCGGCTTCTATAACTCGTCGTACTACGGTGACCCGCGCAATGTGATGGTCAGTACCCGCTGGGATTTCTAAAACAGGCTGAACTGAATTTTTTGCAATAACCCCCCTGTAGGAGCGAGCTTGCTCGCGAGCTCTTCGTTGCTGCGTTGAAATGCTCGCGAGCAAGCTCGCTCCTACAGGATCTACAAAACCCGGGCGCACAAAAAAGCCTGCACAAGGCAGGCTTTTTCGCGTGTCACAAGCGTTCAAGGGGCTTGTGACTCTAATATGGCGCAGCGGACGGGACTCGAACCCGCGACCCCCGGCGTGACAGGCCGGTATTCTAACCGACTGAACTACCGCTGCGCGTAACACTGAAAGCGAATGGTGGGTGATGACGGGATCGAACCGCCGACCCTCTGCTTGTAAGGCAGATGCTCTCCCAGCTGAGCTAATCACCCTTTCACTTCACTCTCGTTGCGGGGCGCATTCTCTCACACTTTTCGTGTAAGTGGTTGTTTTTATTCAAGTTTTTTTAAAAACTCGGTAAAAACTTCCGTTTCCTGCGTCCTGCACTTTGATCCGGCAGCGAACTGCAGAACCGAAGACTTTCAAGAAAAAACCCGCATTCAGCGGGCTTTCCCCAACCACAAGCGTTCAAGGGGCTTGTGGTAAAAATATGGCGCAGCGGACGGGACTCGAACCCGCGACCCCCGGCGTGACAGGCCGGTATTCTAACCGACTGAACTACCGCTGCGCGTAACACTGTGAGCGAATGGTGGGTGATGACGGGATCGAACCGCCGACCCTCTGCTTGTAAGGCAGATGCTCTCCCAGCTGAGCTAATCACCCTTTCACTCTCGGTGTGGCGCGCATTCTACGGAGCGACCTATAGTCTGGCAAGCACTTTTTAAAATAATTTTTCTAAGCCTGCCAAAGGGTTAGCGCAGGGTTGGCCTATGGCTCCATGAAGCGAATAATGCCTGCTTTGTATATAGGAGTGATTCACCCCATGTGGTTCAAAAACCTGCTTATCTATCGCCTGACCCAAGATCTGCCTTTTGATGCGCAGGTGCTGGAAACTGCACTGGCCACCAAACCGGCCCGCTCGTGTTCAAGCCAGGAATTAGCCACCTACGGTTTCGTTGCCCCTTTCGGTAAAGGTGAGGACGCACCGCTGGTTCACGTCAGCCAGGACTTCCTGCTGATCGCGGCCCGTAAAGAAGAACGCATCCTGCCGGGCAGCGTTGTTCGCGATGCATTAAAGGACAAGGTCGAAGAGATCGAAGCCGAACAAATGCGCAAGGTCTATAAGAAGGAGCGCGATCAGCTCAAGGATGAAATCATCCAGGCCTTCTTGCCCCGCGCCTTTATTCGTCGCTCGGCAACCTTTGCTGCCATTGCCCCTAAACAGGGCCTGATCCTGGTTAATGCTTCGAGCCCTAAACGTGCCGAAGACTTGCTCTCCACCCTGCGGGAAGTCATCGGTTCATTACCGGTTCGCCCGCTGGCGGTGAAAATGGCTCCAAGCGCGGTCATGACCGAATGGGTCAAAACCCAAAAAGCTGCCGACAACTTCTTTGTCCTTGATGAATGCGAGTTGCGCGATACCCACGAAGATGGCGGCATCATTCGCTGCAAACGTCAGGACCTGACCAGCGACGAAATCCAGCTGCATCTGAGCACCGGAAAAGTCGTGACTCAACTGTCACTGGCCTGGCAGGACAAGCTGTCATTCGTACTGGACGACAAACTGGTGGTCAAACGCCTCAAGTTTGAAGATCTGCTGCAAGACCAGGCTGAACAGGACGGCGGTGACGACGACCTGGGCCAGCAGGACGCCAGTTTCACCCTGATGATGCTGACATTCGGCGAGTTCTTGCCGCAGCTGTTTGAAGCACTGGGTGGCGAAGAGATTCCCCAGGGAATCTGACCCACCCATATCCCCTGCAGGAGCGAGCGTGCTACTGCAGGGGATATCCCATAATCACAATAAAGGAACACCATGCGCGCACTTGCTGCTTTAAGCCGCTTTGTCGGTAATACCTTTGCTTATTGGGTACTGATATTCGCCGTACTGGCGTTTCTTGAACCCGCCTGGTTTGTCGGCCTTAAAGGCTTCATCGTGCCGCTGCTGGGCCTGGTGATGTTCGGCATGGGCCTGACCCTCAAACTCGAAGACTTCGCCGAAGTTGCCCGCCACCCGTGGCGCGTGGCACTGGGCGTGGTTGCTCATTTCGTGATCATGCCCGGTGTGGCGTGGTTGCTGTGCCAGGTTTTCCACCTGCCGCCCGAAATTGCCGTTGGCGTGATTCTCGTCGGCTGCTGCCCGAGCGGCACCTCGTCCAATGTCATGACCTGGCTGGCCCGGGGCGACCTGGCCCTGTCCGTTGCCATTGCTGCCGTCACCACCCTGCTCGCTCCGCTACTGACGCCGGCGCTGATCTGGTTGCTGGCTTCGGCATGGCTTCCGGTTTCGTTCATGGAACTGTTCTGGTCGATTCTGCAGGTGGTTTTGCTGCCGATCGTACTGGGGGTTGTGGCCCAGCGACTGCTTGGCGCCCGCGTACGCTTCGCGGTGGACGTACTGCCGCTGGTTTCGGTGATCAGCATCGTGATTATCGTGGCGGCCGTGGTGGCGGCCAGTCAGGCCCAGATCGCCAAGTCCGGTTTGCTGATCATGGCCGTGGTCATACTGCACAACAGCTTCGGCTATTTGCTTGGCTACTTTACCGGCCGCCTGTTCAAACTGCCCCTGGCCCAGCGTAAATCCCTGGCTCTGGAAGTCGGCATGCAGAACTCCGGCCTGGGAGCGGCCCTGGCCAGCGCGCACTTTTCGCCTCTGGCGGCGGTACCCAGTGCGCTGTTCAGCGTTTGGCACAACATCTCAGGGGCACTGCTTTCGACGTACTTCCGACGCATGAGCGAGAAAGAAGACCGCCTCGCGGCAGAAAAAACTGTTACCGAGTAACGCTTCGGGGTTGTCTATCAGATCAATCATGTGCAATATACTGCGCACTGCGAGGACGACCTCGCGACTCATCGAGTGATTTTTCTGGGGACGGCCCCATCCGTTGATGGAGATTGCAATGCCCTGGATTATTCTGTTTTTCGCCGGCCTGTTTGAAGTTGGCTGGGCCGTAGGCCTCAAATACACCGACGGCTTCAGTCGCCCGCTGCCGACAGCCCTGACGGTCGGCGCCATGATTATCAGCCTCGGCTTGCTCGGGCTGGCCATGAAAGACCTGCCGCTGGGCACTGCCTACGCCATATGGACCGGGGTAGGTGCAGTCGGTACCGTGATCGCCGGGATCATCCTGTTTGGCGAATCCATGGCGCTGTTCCGACTGGCCAGTGTTGCGCTGATCATTGCCGGCCTGGTTGGTCTCAAAATAAGCACTTGATCCGGCACAATTTGCCGGCGATGGCATCGACGCCATCGCCGGCAAACCGCTTCCCGCCCCGCCAGCACTATCTACCTCTTCTGCGCCCGCAGCTCACAGACCCTTTCGCGCAACAGCTTTTGACTGGCCTCACTGGCCGGTATCGGTGCACCTGCAACCAATGTCACCCGCGACCAGAGTCGATGGAAAAAACCCTTGTGCGGATCCCGGCTGAAGAAGCTGCCCCACAATCCCTGCAACGCCAGCGGAATCACCGGCACCGGCGTGTGCTCCAGAATCCGCGTCACCCCGGCCTTGAACTCGCCAATCTCGCCATCGGTGGTCAACTTGCCCTCGGGAAAGATGCACACTAACTCGCCATCTTCCAGATACCTGGCAATGCGGCTGAAGGCTTTCTCATAAATCGCTTCATCTTCAGCCCGCCCGGCAATCGGAATCGTGCCCGCGGTGCGGAAGATAAAGTTGAGTACCGGCAAGTTGTAGATTTTGTAATACATCACAAAGCGAATCGGCCGGCGTACAGCGCCACCAATCAAGAGCGCATCGACAAACGAAACGTGGTTACACACCAGCAACGCGGCGCCTTCATCCGGAATCAGCTGCAGATTCTTGTGCTCCACCCGGTACATGGAATGGCCGAGCAGCCAGATCATGAAACGCATGCTGAATTCAGGGACGATTTTGAAGATATAAGTGTTGACCGCGATATTCATCAACGAGACCACGAGGAACAGCTCGGGAATCGTCAGCCTGGCCACGCTCAGCAGCAGGATGGTGACAATTGCCGACACCACCATGAATAGCGCATTGAGGATGTTGTTGGCCGCAATCACCCGGGCCCGCTCGTTTTCGGCCGTGCGCGACTGAATCAGCGCATACAGCGGCACAATGTAGAAGCCGCCGAACACGCCCAGGCCGAGAATATCCAACAGTACCCACCAGGCCTGACTGAAGCCCAGCACGCCCAGCCAGTCATTGGCTTGAATGTTTTGTGGCATGTGCCCCGAATGCCACCACAGCAACAAGCCAAACAGGGTCAGACCAAACGAGCCAAAGGGCACCAGGCCAATCTCGACCTTATGTCCCGAGAGCTTTTCACAGAGCATCGAGCCCAGCGCAATCCCCACCGAAAACACAGTAAGAATCAGGGTGACCACGGTTTCATCGCCATACAGCCACTCTTTGGCGTAGGCCGGGATCTGCGTCAGGTAAATCGCGCCGACAAACCAGAACCATGAGTTTCCGACTACAGAACGCGACACCGCAGGCGTCTGGTTCAACCCCATCCGTAAGGTGGCCCAGGACTCGCTGAAGATATTCCAGTTCAACTTCAGGTCCGGGGTGTCCGCCGCCGCCCGCGGAATTGCGCGACTGGCCAGATAGCCGAGCACTGCGACCGACACTATCACCACGGACACAATCGCCGTGTAGTTGCTGGATGAGAGCATGATCCCGGCACCAATAGTGCCGGCCAGAATCGACAGAAAAGTGCCCATCTCGACCAGGCCATTGCCGCCCACCAACTCGTCTTCATGCAAGGTCTGCGGCAGGATCGAATACTTCACCGGCCCAAACAGTGCCGAGTGGGTCCCCATCGCGAACAGCGCCACCAGCATCAACGCCAGGTGATCGAAGGCAAAGCCGATGGCACCCACCACCATGATCGCAATCTCGCCCAGTTTAATCAGGCGGATCAAACGATCCTTCGGGTACTTTTCGCCAAACTGCCCGGCCAGTGCCGAAAACAAAAAGAACGGCACTATAAAGAGCAGCGCACACAGGTTGATCCAGATCCCGCGATCACCTTCGATGTTCAATTTGTAAAGGATGGCCAGAATCAGCGACTGTTTAAACAGGTTGTCATTGAGTGCGCCCAGGGACTGGGTCACGAAGAAGGGCAGGAAGCGGCGCTTCCTCAGCAAACTGAACTGCGAGGGGTGACTCATCATCCATGTACTCACGTTGCGCCGAACGGCTTTCTCATTGGAGGGCCGTTGTATCACTCAGGGCACAAGCTTGCTCAGGTTCTGTACTAAATCAGCCTGTTCAGCCATTTCGCACAGAACCTGAGCGCCGTATCTACTTCTTCAACCCGGCGATGCAGGGCGACACAAACAACTCGCCACGGTAGGCACCCTTCACGGTTCGCGTGCCAACGATCAACCACATCAGCACCAGCATCACCACCAGCACGCAGCCGGCAATATCAAAAAATGCCAGATGCAGAACGCTACCCAGACGCAAAGTGGCCAATGAGTACACGCCCAGCGGGAAGGTAAAGCCCCACCAGCCAAGATTGAACGGGATACCCGCCCGGAAGTAGCGCACCGTGATCATCAAAGCCATCACAATCCACCACAAGCCCACGCCCCACAGGATCACGCCAGAGATAAGGCCCAGGCCCTCGACAATTTCACCGACCCGGCCCAGGCCATTGGCCGCGAAAATCGCCGGAGCATCGCTACCCAGCAGCAGCAAACCCAGGGCGCCAGTGCCGATCGGCCCCAAAGCCAGCCAGCTTGAAGCGGCCATGCTTTCGTGGGGCAATTTATGCAGTGCCATGCGCAAAATCAGGATAGTCAGAATGCTGAACGCCACCGGTACCGAGAACGCCCACAGTACATAGCTGGTAATCAACACATGAAACTGCGCGAGGGTGTCGCTCAAATGCGGTGCCAACAGCCCGCCGCTGGCCGCGGCTACCTCCGCCGCCACCACTGGCAGCAACCAGACCGCGGTCATTTGATCAATGCTGTGGTCCTGCCGGGTGAACATCAGGTACGGGATGATCACCCCGAAACCCAGGGCCATGGCTACATCTATCCACCACAAAAACTCGGCCACCTGCACCATGTCGCTGCCCCAACGCGGGACTCCAAACACCAGAAAACCATTGATGATGGTCGCCAGCCCCATGGGAATGGTGCCGAAAAACATCGACACGGTGGAGTGCCCGAAAATCCGCCGCGCTTCGTCGAAGTACAGCACCCAGCGCGCGCCATAGAGCACGCTGAACAGAATGAACAAACCGATATTGAACAGCCACAACCCTTCGGCAAAGACATGCATGCCGGGGATATGCACCGGCAACTGGGCCAACGCCAACGCCAGAACCCCCGTGCCCATGGTGGCTGCAAACCAGTTCGGGGTGAACTGGCGAATCACTTCCCGAGGGTGCTGCAACTGGCTGAATGGCCGAAATCCGGGCTGGGCTTTGTTTGGGCAAGTCATGGGTTCCTCCTTTCCTCTCATGAGGTGAAATTAGAGTAGAACCAAATCGAATATCTATATAACGGGTAATTTCTCTAACACTTATCTATTTTGCAGATATTCGTCACTGCATCCCGCTGCAAACCCTGCGACCCTTGGCCGCGATCAGACCATGGTCGACACTGACGGCGCATAAACATCATGCGAGACTAGCCCGCCACAGCCGGATTGCTGTGGCCTTACACCTCCAGGAGTCACCATGTCGCTGTCCAGCGGGCTCATTGCCGCCGTCGCCCTGGCCTATATGGCCATTATGTTTGCCATTGCCTTTTATGGTGACCGGCGCAGCAAACCGCTGCCGCCGCGGGTCCGCGCGTGGGTGTATAGCTTGTCGCTGGCGGTGTACTGCACCAGCTGGACATTCTTCGGCGCCGTCGGCCAGGCCGCCGAGCAGCTTTGGGCCTTTTTGCCGATTTACCTGGGGCCGGTGCTGCTGCTGGTGTGCGCGCCCTGGGTCCTGCAAAAGATGGTGCTGATCAGCAAGCAGGAGAACATCACCTCGATTGCCGACTTTATTGCCGCGCGCTACGGGAAGTCCCAATCTCTGGCGATTGTGGTGGCACTGATCTGTCTGGTGGGCGTGCTGCCCTACATCGCCCTGCAGCTCAAGGGCATTGTGCTCGGCGTGAACCTGCTGATCGGTGCCGGAGCAGACGCCACGGGGACCCGCGCCCAGGACACGGCCCTGATTGTGACCCTGATTCTGGCGCTGTTCACTATCGTATTCGGCACGCGCAACCTCGATGCCACCGAACACCACCGCGGCATGGTGCTGGCGATTGCTTTCGAGTCGCTGGTCAAACTGTTCGCCTTTCTTGCCGTAGGTGCCTTTGTGACCTACGGCCTGTATGACGGTTTCGACGATCTTTTCAACCAGGCCATGCTTGCACCGCGCCTTGAGCAGTACTGGAAGGAAACCATCAACTGGCCGTCGATGGTGGTACAAACCGGCGTGGCAATGATGGCAATCATCTGCCTGCCCCGACAGTTTCACGTAACCGTGGTCGAGAATATCGAGCCGCAGGACCTGCAACTGGCCAAATGGGTGTTTCCGGCCTATTTGATTCTGGCCGGCCTGTTCGTGGTGCCGATTGCACTGGCCGGACAAATGCTGCTGCCCAGCTCGGTGCTGCCGGATTCGTTCGTGATCAGCCTGCCACTGGCCCAGGCTCACCCGGCACTGGCATTGCTGGCATTTATTGGCGGCGCATCGGCGGCCACCGGCATGGTGATCGTCGCCAGCGTGGCACTGTCGACCATGGTCTCCAACGACATGCTGCTGCCCTGGCTGCTGCGCCACAAAAACGCCGAGCGCCCGTTCGAGGTGTTCCGCCACTGGATGCTTTCGGTACGCCGCGTAACGATTGTGGTGATCTTGCTGCTGGCGTATGTGAGTTACCGCCTGCTGGGCTCCACGGCGAGCCTTGCCACCATCGGCCAGATTGCCTTCGCCGCAGTCACCCAGCTGGCCCCTGCCATGCTCGGCGCCCTGTACTGGAAGCAAGCCAACCGCCGGGGCGTATTTGCCGGCCTCGCCACCGGTACCTTCATTTGGTTCTACACCCTGGTGCTGCCGCTCATCGCCCACAGTGCCGGCTGGCCTTTGAGCCTTTTCCCGGGTCTGACCTGGCTGCACAGCAACCCGCTGGGGCTGTCGATCACACCATTGACCCAAGGCGTGGTGTTGTCGCTGGCCGGTAACTTCACTCTGTTTGCCTGGGTTTCGGTGCTGTCGCGCACCCGGGTTTCGGAGCACTGGCAAGCCGGACGCTTTATCGGCCAGGAGCTGAGCAGTCACCCTAGCGGACGCTCCATGCTCGCGGTGCAGATCAACGACTTGCTGGCCCTCGCGGCGCGTTTTGTCGGCGAGGAACGTGCCCACCAGAGCTTCATCCGTTTCGCCTATCGCCAGGGCAAAGGCTTTAATCCGAACCAGAATGCCAACGGCGAATGGATCGCCCACACCGAACGCCTGCTGGCCGGGGTACTCGGCGCCTCTTCTACCCGGGCGGTGGTCAAAGCGGCCATTGAAGGCCGGGAGATGCAGCTCGAAGACGTGGTACGCATTGCCGACGAAGCATCGGAAGTGCTGCAGTTCAACCGCGCATTACTGCAGGGCGCCATTGAAAACATCACCCAGGGGATTAGCGTGGTCGACCAGTCGCTCAAGCTGGTGGCCTGGAATCGTCGCTATCTGGAATTGTTCAACTATCCGGACGGGCTGATCAGCGTAGGACGGCCGATTGCCGACATCATTCGCCACAATGCTGAACGCGGCCTGTGCGGCCCCGGTGAAGCCGAAGTGCATGTGGCCCGCCGCCTGCACTGGATGCGTCAAGGCCGGGCGCATACATCCGAACGCCTGTTCCCCAATGGCCGGGTGATCGAACTGATTGGCAACCCCATGCCGGGCGGCGGCTTTGTCATGAGTTTCACCGACATTACGGCGTTCCGCGAAGCCGAGCAGGCGCTGACCGAGGCCAACGAAGGCCTTGAGCAACGGGTGGCCGAGCGCACCCATGAGTTGTCGCAGCTTAATCAGGAGCTGACCGACGCCAAAGGCGTGGCCGAAGCGGCCAACCAGTCCAAGACCCGTTTTCTGGCAGCCGTCAGCCATGACCTGATGCAGCCCATGAATGCGGCACGCCTGTTCTCCTCCGCGCTGTCCCACCAGGATGAAGGGCTGAGTCCGGAAGCGCAGAAACTGGTGCAGCATCTGGACAGTTCCTTGCGTTCCGCCGAAGACCTGATCAGTGACCTGCTGGATATTTCGCGCCTGGAAAACGGAAAAATAACTCCGGACATCAAGCCTTTTGCACTGAATGACCTGTTTGAGACCCTGGGCAATGAATTCACCGCCCAAGCGCAGGAACAAGGCCTGAGTTTCAGGGTTCGCAGCAGTCGTTTGCGCGTCAGTAGCGATATCAAGCTGCTGCGGCGCATCTTGCAGAACTTCCTGACCAATGCCTTCCGCTACGCCAAAGGTCCGGTGTTGCTGGGCGTACGCCGCCGCGGGGGAGAGCTGTGCCTTGAAGTGTGGGATCGCGGACCGGGTATTCCTGCCGACAAGCTGCAAGTCATTTTTGAAGAGTTCAAACGCCTGGACAGCCACCAGACCCGCGCCGAAAAAGGCCTGGGCCTGGGCCTGGCGATTGCCGACGGCTTGTGCCACGTGCTGGGGCACAGTTTGCAAGTGCGTTCATGGCAGGGAAAAGGCAGCGTGTTCAGTGTCAGGGTGCCGCTGGCCAGGACCCAGGCTGCGCCACAGCCCGTGGCTGCGGAGCAAAATGGTCAGCCGGTCAATGGCGCCCAAGTGCTGTGCATCGATAACGAAGACAGCATTCTGATCGGCATGCAGAGCTTGCTGACACGCTGGGGCTGCCGGGTCTGGACCGCACGCAATCGCGACGAATGCGCGGCCCTGCTCAATGAGGGCGTACGTCCACAGCTGGTGCTGGTTGATTACCATCTGGATGACGGCGAAGTGGGAACCGACCTGATGCGCTGGCTGCGGGCCCAGCTGGGGGAGCCAGTGCCTGGAGTGGTGATCAGCGCTGATGGACGCCCGGAGATGATTGCCGAAGTGCATGCCGCAGGTCTGGAGTATCTGCCCAAGCCGGTAAAACCCGCAGTATTGCGGGCCCTGCTGAGTCGGCATGTACCGCTGTGATCACGCCGTATTAAATCTGTAGTCGCTGCCGAAAGGACCGAAGGGCCTTGGGTTTTGCAACGGGGCCTCGGCAGCGACTACAGAGATACCATCCCCCGCTCACTCAGCCGGGTGCGCCACGCCATCCACATCGGTCATCGCCCGTTCCAGCAGGTCTGCCGGCAGGCTTTTACTGGCCCTTGCGCCCAGCAGTTTGAGCTGTTCGCTGCGACTGACGAGGTTGCCCCGACCTTCTGTCAGCTTGTTACGCGCGGCGGCATAGGCTTTATCCAGTTGCTGCAGTCGATTGCCGACCTCATCCAGATCCTGAATAAACAGCACGAATTTGTCATATAGCCAGCCTGCCCGCTCGGCAATTTCCCGCGCGTTCTGACTTTGCCGCTCCTGCTTCCACAGGCTGTCAATGACCCGCAAGGTCGCGAGCAAGGTGGTCGGGCTGACAATCACGATATTGCGATCGAATGCTTCCTGAAACAGATTGGGCTCGGCTTGCAACGCGGCGGAAAAGGCCGCTTCGATCGGTACAAACAGCAACACGAAGTCCAGACTGTGCAGCCCCTCGAGTCGCTTGTAGTCCTTACCGGCCAGCCCCTTCACATGATTGCGCAACGACAGTACATGCTGTTTGAGTGCCGCCTGGCCGATGACCTCGTCATCTGCCCCTACATATTGCTGATACGCCGTAAGGCTGACCTTGGAGTCGACCACCACCTGCTTGTCACCCGGCAGCATGATCAGGACATCGGGCTGAAAACGCTCGCCGTCCGGTCCCTTGAGGCTGACCTGGGTCTGGTACTCGCGGCCTTTCTCAAGCCCGGCATGTTCAAGCACCCGTTCCAGAATCAGCTCCCCCCAGTTGCCCTGGGTTTTCTGACCTTTCAGGGCCCGGGTCAGGTTGGTGGCTTCATCACTCAGGCGCAGGTTGAGCTGCTGCAGACGCTCCAGCTCTTTACCCAAGGAAAATCGTTCCCGGGCTTCTTGCTGATAGCTTTCTTCGACCCGCTTTTCAAACGACTGGATGCGCTCTTTGAGGGGGTCGAGCAACTGCCCCAGGCGTTCACTGCTGGTGTCGGCAAAACGCTGCTCGCGCTCATCGAAAATCTTGCCGGCCAGTTCCGCAAATTGAGCCCGCAACTCATCACGGGAGCCTTGCAGATCGTTCAATCGTTGTTGATGGCTGTCTTGCTGCTCCCGCAGTTCAGCGGCCAGGGCGGCCCCATGCGCGTCCAGACGCCTTAACTCGGTTTCTTTCTGGCTGCGCTCCAGGCTCCAGGCATGGGCTGCATCGCGGGTATTGTCACGCTCCAGCTGCAACAACTCGACCTCTCGCCGCAATGCCGCGAGCTCTGCCTGCTTGGCCGCATTGGCCTGGCCCAGATCACTGATTTCATCGCGACTGGCATCAAGTTGGGCGCTCAGGCCTTCCTGGGCCAACTGCGCCGTACTCAGGCGCTCGCTGAACATCGCCAGCTCTGCATCAAGGCTACTGGCGCGCCGCTGCACCTGCCATAAAACTGCCAGCAGCGGCACACCTGCCAACGCCAGGCCCAGCAAAATGCTGCTCAAGTCCAGGGCCATAGCCCCCTCCGCACGAGATAAAAGAGCAAGGTTAACCAAGCAACAGGCCTGAAGACAGCTCAGTCTTCGGTTTTGCTCAGTTCCTGTTGTGCGGCGCGGTCACCGGCACGGGCTGCCTGGCGCAAGAGTTCATGACCGATTCGTTGATCCCGGGCACTCCCGCAATCACGGCACATCAATTGCCCCAGACGACTCTGGGCCAGTACTACGCCTTGTCGCGCGGGTTGTTTCAGCAAATGCCCTGCAACGTGCTTGACGCTGGGGTTAGCGCCCAATCGAGGATTATCCAGTAACCAGATTGCCACCCGCAGAGAAAAGCGTTTTGGGGCTTCTGCTGGAGTAGCAGGACGGGTAACGGAGGAAGTAGCTGTGCGAAACTTCATATGACACTGTAGGGCAGAACAGAAGGCGCGCAACTCTACTCCTTTTTTCGTTTGGGTAAAGTCGAAAAAGTACTACACCCGCGATCTAGAGCAAGCCCACGGGACAATCCACAGATCCTGTGGATAAGTCAGTGGACAACCTGCATTTAACCGCCGCAAACGCCCACCCTACGGGGCCTCAGGTCAAACTGACGATTTTTTCACCAATTAAAAAAAACGATGTTTTTCATTGACTTAAATTTGGCGAACAGGCTATGAGCGGGGTAAATCCAGCCCCTGCTGGCATTTTGTACGCAGCACCTTAAATGTGCACAAGTTCACACTCACCCCAGTAAACAGGACAAATGCAGGGCAGAACCTGTAGGTCTGCGCACTGCTAATGAGCAGCCTCCAACGCAGGTTCAAGCGGCCATTGCTTGCCGGACCGGGCTGGCGCACCGGTAAAAATGGGCTAAAAGCGCCCATCGGCAGCCGCGACAAGCCCATACCCAAGGGCTTTATCAGGTATTTTTCGCTAGCACACTTGCGTTTAATTTTTCAACCCGTTAGTATCCGCAGCGTTAGTACCAAGCTGAAAGTCAATTCGGGCCGAACAAATCCCTCAAGCACTCTTCAATAAATTGAAGACACGCTGATAAAACGGGATCGACCCCCTCGATGGTTTCCAGGTAAATCTTGCGACGATACTGCCTTTGAAAAGCAAAGGGTATCGCGAAGCTCTTACTCTGACCGAACCAACCTGCAAATTGATCAGGATCTTCACCCGGAGCACGGAACCTTAGCTCCTGTTGTGATTGCCTGCCCTCCTAAGTACCTACCTGCCAGCCCAAGCGCCACATACTTAATGCGCTCCAACTGGCGGCTTTGTTCCAGTCAGGTTCTTCGTCCAGCCAAAGATGGCTCGACGTCACTGGAACGTTTTAACGTTGCACGGTTCTAATCCGTGTCATTTGTAGGAACACCTAATAACTATGTCTACTCAAATCCATACTCAGGATGCCATTCGCACCCTAACCAACGCCTTTGCTCCAATGAACTGCCTGATTATGGCCGCTCGCAAAGGATGCTTCAGCTTCACCCTGGTCAACGAACACGGCATCGCTCGTCACAGCGAACGCCTGTACCCCGATCAATATTCCAGCGCAGCACCTCTGCAAGCTGTGATCGAGCGTACTCGTCAGGCACTTATTGCCTGATCTGATAAGCGGTAACCCAACAAGCCCTGCCTGATCCGCAGGGCTTTTTGTTGCTAAAAATTTAAGAAATATCCGGCATTGTTTAATTACTTGCGGATATATAGCTAACAACTCGAAGCTATAAATGTTTTAAAAACAGAACTTTAGAACAAAGATATGAGACTACACTTCAACTCAAGCGGCATAATCCGCTTCCGGCGATCCCTTACGACCCACTGCTGCCAAGCTCTTGGGACCGCCGGCCATTTTCAGGCGTCGAGGACGATATGGGTATCGCTGCCAGGGAGTTGAGCCTTTATGTAATTCGGCCAACGCTGATGTATCTGGGCCAGAACAACCCGGATGCAGAAGCATTGTTGCTGGGTATTGCAGCCAGCCAGTCAAGTTTGGGCTCAGCCCTGCATGATCGGCGCGGCCATGGCCTGTACTGCATTCGCGAACCCCGTCACGCCGCCTTGTGGGATCAGTACCTGGCGCAAGACCCCGAACTGGCGAGCCTGGTTCGCGGACTGGCCAGTCAGCATGCATTCTTGTGCAGCCCGCATTTGGAACTCACGGTTAATTTACGTTACGCAACGGCCATAGCGTGGTTGCTGATAGAACAGCAGCAACTAACCATACCCGCTGCAGATGACCTGCTCGGTATGGCCAGAGTTTGGCGCCAAGCCTTTGAACCACAAGGACGTTTGCGTGATTTCACTCACGCATGGAACAACTTTGTTTCTCCTCTTGGCCATGTCGCCTGAGATTTCACCCACCTACAATAATATTTAAATGATCGGAAACCGGTCGGATTGTCCTACAAAACAACGCTAACTTCTGCGATTTAGCCTATAGCGCTTAAACAAAAATGTTGGTAGTTTTCGTCCGGTGATCAAAAGGAGTTCTAATAATGAAAAAAGTAATGCTCAAGACCACACTTAGCCTCGCCGTCACTTTGGCTTCCAGCCATATTTTCGCAAGTGGCTTCGCCCTCAACGAACAAAGCATTAGCGGTATGGGGACCGGCTTCGCAGGGCGTTCGTCTTCTGCTGAAGATGCGAGCACCGTTTTCGGCAACCCGGCAGGCATGTCCCGCATCAAGCGCGAACAAGTTACCGGTGGTGTTGCTGCAATCGACGCAAGCACCGATATCAAGCACGCAAGTGGCGGCGCTCCAGGCGGCACCAACAAAGGCGACATGGTTCCTTTCACCGCAGTGCCAATGGGCTTCTACGTGAAGCCAATTGATGAGCACTGGGCATTTGGTGTAGGCCTGTATGCTCCTTTCGGCCTGGTCACTGACTACGAAAGCAGCTTTGCCGGTCGCTATGCTGGTAAAGAGAGCAAGGTTCAGGTTATTACCTTCCAGCCTACTGTCAGCTACGCCTTCAACGATGTAGTTTCGATCGGTTTTGGTCCTACCATCAACCGCATTGACGGCACCCTGACTTCCGCTACGCCTGGTCCACGCGGCCCCGCCAGCGACGGTGAAGTTAAAATCAAGGGTGACGATACTGCACTTGGTTTCAACGCCGGCATCCTGGTTCAGGCCACTGACAGGACGCGCCTGGGTCTGACTTATCACTCTAAAGTCAAATACAGCCTGGATGGAAACACCAAAATCTCGGGCATAGGCTTCGGGCCTTTCAATGGCACTAAATACGATGCCGGCCTGGATATCACTACGCCCGAATCTGTTGACTTCTCGGTTACCCATGAGCTGAATGACCAGTGGACCATCTATGCAGGTAGTACCTGGACTCGCTGGAGCCGCCTGAAAGACATCACCGTTGAAAACAATGGTGTTCCACCTGCGCTAGGCGGCAGTGTCGGCCCGATCGGGACCATTAAAGAGGATCAGAACTGGCATGACACCTGGGCTTCGGCCATTGGTGCTGCCTATAAGATCAACAAGCAATGGACAGTGCGCACCGGCTTGTCGGTTGATCAGTCACCTACCAACAATACTGACCGTTCGGTTCGCATCCCGACTGGCGACCGTAAAGCAATCAGCTTTGGCGTCGGCTGGAGCCCAACTGATGATCTGACTATTGATGCCGCTTATTCCTACCTCAAGGAAGAGTCGGTTAGCGTCAACCTGCCAGCCAAAGGCAACTACAAATCCTCTTACCACAACAGTGCAAACGGGTTTGGTGTAGGTGCAACCTACAAGTTCTAATTCAGCGCGAGACTTGACCCCTCGCCAACTGAATTAAAAAATCCCCGCTCTCGATACCGAGGCGGGGATTTTTAATGAACGGAAGTCAGGGTTTTGAAGCAATGGCTTTTTCTATCGCGTCAATCAACTCGGGACTGTCGGGTTTGGTCAGACTCGAAAAGTTGGCAACTACGTTACCTTTGCGATCAACAACGTACTTATAGAAATTCCACTTCGGAGCACTGCTCTGTTCAGCCAGCACTTTAAACACGTGTGCGGCGTCAGGGCCACGTACATGTTGCGGATCAATCATGGTGAATGTGACGCCGTAATTAACGTAGCAGACCTTGGCTGTTTCCTCGCCACTCTTGGCTTCTTGTTTAAAGTCATCGGACGGCACCCCGATCAACTCCAGCCCTTGCCCCTTAAAGCGCTGATTCAACGCCTCAAGCCCTTTGAACTGTGGAGCAAAGCCACAGAAGCTCGCGGTATTGACGATCAACAGCGGTTTACCGGCAAAACGCTGGCACAGATCGATAGACTCCTTGGCCCGCAACTTGGGCAACGAGCCCTCCAGTAACGGTGGGCAATCTGTCGCCCATACCGAACCGGCGCACGCCAATAACAGTACGGGCATCGCAATCCAGCGCTTGAGCATTATGAAAGTCCTTTAAATAGAGGCAGACCCAGAACTTACTCGCCCCGACAACATACTAGCAAGCACCCATGCCCAACTGCATCAGCGCCAGCCCGCCTTGATGCCAGCCCCACCACACCAGAGCCAGCAGCAATGAACCGCCGCCCAGGCCCGCGACCCACAACCACATCGAGCTCACGCCATACTCCCCTGCGCCTGCAAACGGGCAACAGGACGCTCACGCACCGGCCAGTTCAAGGCTGCAGCCAATAGACTCAAGAATATCGAAACCTGCCAGATCAGATCGTAGCTACCGGTTCGATCATAGACCACACCGCCCAGCCAGCCGCCAAGGAACGCGCCCAACTGATGGAACAGGAACACGATGCCTCCCAGCATTGACAGGTTACGCACACCAAACAGAGTGGCGACGGTGCCATTGGTCAACGGCACCGTCGACAGCCACAAGAAACCCATGGTCATACCAAACAGATAGGCACTGAATTGCGTCACCGGTGCCCACAAAAACAGCACAATCACTACCGCTCGCGCCAGATACAGGGCGGTCAGCAAACGCGGCTTGGACATGCGTCCGCCGAGCCAGCCCGCCGTGTAGGTGCCGAAGATATTGAACAGCCCAATCAGCGCCAGCACAGTCGTACCAACGGTCGCTGGCAGATGCTGGTCTACCAGATAGGCCGGCAGGTGGATGCCGATAAACACCACCTGAAACCCGCAGACAAAAAAACCGAAGGACAACAACCAGAAGCCGGAGTGCGAGCAGGCCTCACCCAGGGCTTCCTTGAGGGTTTGCTCGCCCCCCAGACTCGGCAGCGGGCGATCCTTGAGCATGCTCACCAGGGGCACGATCAGCGCCACCAGCAAGCCCAGAACCAGCAAAGCCGACGACCAGCCGAGCCAGCCGATCAAACCCAGGGTGCCTGGCAGCATGGCGAACTGACCGAACGACCCCGCCGCACTGGCAATCCCCATGCCCATGCTGCGTTTTTCCGGGGGCAAGGCGCGCCCCACCACCCCCAGAATCACCGAAAAAGAAGTACCGGACAGACCGATACCAATCAACAACCCCGCACTCAGTGACAAGGTCATCAATGAGTCCGACATGCCCATCAGAATCAAACCGGCGGCATACAAAATGCCCCCAATGATCACCACCCTGGCTGCACCGAAACGGTCAGCCAGAGCACCGGTGAACGGTTGTGCCAGGCCCCAGATCAGGTTTTGCAGGGCGATGGCAAACGCAAAAACCTCACGGCCCCAGCCAAACTGCGCACTCATGGGCGGCAGAAACAGCCCGAAACCATGCCTTACCCCCAGGGACAGCGCCAGAATCAATGCACTGCCCAAAAGCACCCAGCCGCTGGTACGCCACACCGATGTCATTATTATTCTCCTAATGCGGGTATATACCCATTTCTATTCGTGAAACAGGCGCTCAGTCCGCGCCCGCCAACTCATCCAGCAGCTGCAACAGTTGTTCACGCCGGTCTTCGCCCAAACGGTCAATCAGACGCTGTTGTGCAGCCTCCCAGGCAGGCAGGGCAGCCTCGAGCCGCTCTTCACCGGCCTTGGTCAGGCACACCAGTCGATTGCGATGGTCTTCGCCCTCGGCCAGCTTCACCAGGCCTGCAGCTTCGAGCACCCGCAAATTACGGCCCAAGGTACTGCGATCCAGCCCCATGGCTTCGGCCAGAGTGGAAATACTCGGCTGATCGAGACGCTTGAGATTGCACAACAAGGAATACTGGGCAACGTTGATCCCGAAGCCATCAAGAGCGCCGTCGTAATGCCTGCTGATGCCGCGGGAAGCGCGACGCAGATTGGTGCATAAACACTGGGTCGGTAACATTTTGTATGTATATACCCGCAATTAAACAGAATCAAGATTTATAAACACACCCTTGAGGGGGCCGGTATGCCAGCGACACGGCTTCTCAGGATATCCAGGCTGACGCATAGCAGGGTCACACTTGAATAAGCGCCAGCCCCACCAACAGCAGAACCTCAAGCAATTCAAGCAAGGCGCCGGCGGTATCACCCGTGGTGCCGGCCAAACGACGCAGCATCACCTTGCGCAGCCAAACAAACCCAAGCGCAGCCAGCACCAGCGCGTACAACCCTGCATAACCGGCTATCACCACACACGCCACAGCACTGAGCCCCAGCACCTGCCATCCCGCCTTGCGTGGCAAGTGATCAGCCAGCGCCTGCCCCAGGCCACCGGCACGAACATAGGGCGTGGTAAGGAACACTCCCAGCAAAGCGCTGCGGCCGATCAACGGTACAATCAGCAAGACCGCCGTCTGTTGTTGCTCTATCAATGCCAGCAGCGCGCAAAACTTGAGCAATAACAGCAACACCAGGGTGACCACGGCAATCGGTCCGCTGCGCGGGTCTTTCATGATACTCAGGGTGCGCTCGCGATCACCAAAACCGCCCAGCCAGGCATCTGCACTGTCAGCCAGACCGTCCAGGTGCAGCCCGCCGCTGAGCAGCACCCACGCCGTCAGCAGCAAGGCCCCGTGCAGCATCAACGGTGCACCGGCCAGCAAGCCATTGAGCCCCCACAGCAACAGGCCGAACAACAAACCCACCAGCGGATAGAACAGCAGCGAACGCCCCAGCTCCTGCGGCGCAGGCATGCCGGGCAGGCGAATCGGCAAACTGCTTAAAAACTGCAGGGCGATCCAGAATGGCAGCATGCTCAACCCTCTTCGCACAATACGCCGCTCGCTGTGACACGCAGGCCGAACAGCGCACCATTGACCACCTGCACCTGCAACAAGTGCTCACGGGGCAGACCCCGGGCCCGGGCCAGCAGCAGTTTCATCACCCCGCCGTGGCACACCACCAGCACCCGCTCGCCGGCAAACTGTTGCTGCAAACGGCTGACCGCTGACAGCACCCGCGCCGAGAACGCCAGCACTGGCTCGCCTTGCGGCGGAGTAAAGCCGTAGGGGTCTGTCCAGAACAAGCCCAGCGCCTCGGCATCGGTCTCCATCAGCGCGGCAGGACTACAGCCCTCCCATGCACCAAAATGCAGCTCCTGCAGGTCCTTGTCGAAAGACACCGGTAACGCCAGCTGCTGGCTCAATTCCCGCGCGAACAAGGCACAACGCTGCAATGGCGAGCTGACAATACGATCCCACGGCCCGCGGCCTTTGACCGCCTCCCGCATCTGCTCCCAGCCCAGGGCCGTCAGCGCGTCATCGAGACTGCCACGCAGACCGCCGCCCAGTTCGGTTTCACCATGGCGCAACAGATCCAGCTGCACACTCATGCCGGGCGGTCCGCCACGGAGGCCTCGGCAAAGGTCGCCATCTGCCCGTGCAGGTCGCAGGCAAGACGCACCAAGGGGACCGCCAGCGCAGCACCGCTGCCCTCGCCCAGGCGCAAGCCGAGGTCGAGCAACGGTTGTGCCTGCAGGCTTTCCAGCACATGGCGATGCCCCTGCTCGGCGCCGCGATGGGCGAAGATCAGCCACTCTCGGCATTCGGGATTCAAGCGTACGGCGACCATGGCCGCAACCGTGCAAATAAAGCCATCGACCAGCGCCACCAGGCCTTCTTGCGCACACGCCACATAGGCCCCGGCCAAGGCTGCAATTTCAAAGCCGCCCAAGCGAAACAGAGTCTGCAACGGGTCATCCAGCAGCCCGTCGTGAAACGCCAGCGCCTGATCGATCACCCGGGCTTTATGGCTCACACCCGCCGCATCCAGACCGGTACCCGGCCCGGTCAAATGCGCAGCCGGGCAATCGAGCAGCGCACAGGCCACGGCACTGGCCGACGCCGTATTGCCGATACCCATTTCACCGCCGATAAACAACTCACTGCCCGCTGCCAGTGCACGCAATACGCTGTCACGACCCGCCTGCAGAGCTTTCAAGCCCTGACTGTCAGTCATCGCCGCGCCCGTGGCAAAGTTGGCCGTGCCGGCCCCCAGCTGCAAATGCCGGACCCCCGCCAGATTGAGCATCGGGGTAACAGTGCCCAGATCCACCACATCCAGTTGCGCGCCCAACTGACGGGCCAGCACGCTGATTGCCGCGCCGCCGCTGACAAAGTTGTGCAGCATTTGCCCGGTGACCGCTTGCGGATAAGCCGATACACCCTCCGCCACCACGCCGTGATCACCTGCAAAAATCGCAACCCATATTTGATCGGCACGGGGTTTCAACCGCCCCTGCAACCCGGCCAGCTGCACTGCCAAAGCTTCCAGCTGGCCCAAAGAACCTGCCGGCTTGGTCAATTGCTGCTGACGCTCGGCCGCTGCCGTCGACATTGCATGATCAACCGGCTTGCACGGGGTCAGCCACCACGGGGTATTCATAGTGCAGTTCCTTTCAACGTCAGGGGCAGGCCCGCCACCGTCAGCACTACTCGCTGACAGCGCTCGGCCAAGGCTTGATGCAACCAACCGGCTTCATCGACATAGCGGCGAGTCAATTCGCCCAGCGGTACGACACCCATTCCGGTTTCGTTGCTGACCAACACGATTTCACCCGGCAGTTCAGCCAGGCACTCCAGCAGCGCATCACGCTCGGCGCTCAGGCGCTGTGGATCTTCAAGCAGCAACAGGTTGGTCAGCCATAGCGTCAGGCAATCCACCAGCAGAAAAGAATCTGCCCGGGCGTTGTCGCGCAGTACCCGGGCCAGCTCCACCGGCTCTTCAACCAGCGCCCAATGCCCGGGGCGGCGCTCACGATGGTGACGCACGCGCTCGTTCATCTCACCGTCCAGCGGCTGGCTGGTGGCAATATAGGTGACGGCCAGACCGGACCCGGCCGCGAGCTTCTCGGCCAGGCGACTTTTCCCCGAGCGGGCTCCGCCCAGAATCAGTTGCAGCATGTTTTGGAACCTCTAGCAGAAGAAGGCGCTCTGGCCACTGACGCTAACGCAGGCAAGCCGGGCCCCCGCAGGGATATCAGAGCCCGCATAATTGACGAAGCAGCCCGGTATCCAGATGGTTTTGCACCAGGTCCGCCAGGCGTTCGATATCCCGCTCACGCAGGGCGTGGTAATCCACCGATTGCACGTCCTGCAAGCCGGCCCAGCGCAGCAAGGCACTGCAGGCCGCAGGCGACTCGAACAAGCCATGCAAATAGGTGCCGAAAATTTGCCCGTCGGCGCTTTGCGCGCCGTCACAGCGGCCATCTTCCAGTTGCACCGCCGGCCGCTCCAGCGCCACGCCGGTAGTCACCCCCGCATGGATTTCGTAACCACAGACTTCAGCGTTTTCCAGAGCCAGATGCCCGCGCACATTGCGCAGCTGCTTCTCGGCGGCGAGCTCGGTGCTGAATGCCAGCAACCCCAGCCCCGCGCTTGAACCCGCAGTACCTTCCAGGCCCAACGGGTCGTGTACCTGCTCGCCGAGCATCTGTAAACCGCCGCAAATCCCCAGCAACTTGCCGCCATAGCGCAAGTGACGGTTGATGGCAGTGTCCCAGCCATTGGCCCGCAAATAGGCCAGATCGCTGCGCACGCTCTTGGAGCCCGGCAGAATGATCAAGTCTGCAGCCGGGATGGGCTGGCCCGGCCCGACAAACTGCAAGTCCACCTGCGGGTGTAAACGCAGCGGGTCGAAGTCGGTGTGGTTACTGATACGCGGCAGCACCGGCACTACCACCCTGAGCACTTGATCCGCCTTGTCGGTCTGACGCTGATCAATGCCGTCTTCAGCCTCGAGGTGCAAATCCATCACATAGGGCAAGACCCCGATCACCGGCTTGCCCGTGCGCTGCTCGAGCCAGTCAAGACCGGGCTGGAGCAAGGCAATGTCGCCACGGAAACGGTTGATGATGAAGCCCTTGACCCGTGCCTGCTCGGTTTCGCTGAGCAACTCCAGAGTGCCGACCAGATGCGCGAACACGCCGCCGCGGTTGATATCGGCGATCAGGATCACCGGGCAATCCACGGCTTCGGCAAAGCCCATGTTGGCGATGTCACCGGCACGCAGGTTGATCTCGGCAGGCGAACCCGCGCCCTCGACCATCACCACCGGGTACTCGGCACTCAAACGTCGATGCGAGGCCAGCACCGCCTGCATGGCAATGGCCTTGTAGTCGTGGTAGGCCACCGCGTTCATGCTGGTCACCGCACGACCATGGATAATCACTTGCGCGCCGGTGTCACTGTTGGGCTTGAGCAGCACCGGATTCATATCCGTGTGCGGCGCCAGGCCGGCCGCCTGCGCCTGAACTGCCTGAGCCCGGCCGATCTCGCCGCCCTCAGCGGTTACGGCACTGTTGAGTGCCATGTTCTGCGGCTTGAACGGCACCACACGCACACCCTCACGGGTCAGCCAGCGGCACAAGGCCGTGACCAGGGTACTTTTACCGGCATCGGAGGTGGTGCCCTGCACCATCAAAGTACTCATGCAACTTCCTTGGTGTAGGCCAGCAACGTCTGCTCCAGCCGCAACCAGTCAGCCTCGGTGGCCGGCAGACCGAAACGTACGCTGCTGTTATGGGCAAACAGACGCAGCAAAATGCCGCGCTGGGCCATGAATTCGTAAAGACGGTCGGCATGGGGCGTAATCAGCCACTGAAACAGCGCGCATCCGCCCTGGGGCGGCAAATCATGTACGCCAAGCAATCGCGCCAGACGCCCGCTGGCCAGTACGCTGCGCTCGCGCTGCAGCGCCTGGGCTGCGGTGTCTAGCAGGCAGGCCTGACCGACAATCCGGGTCGGCCCGCTGACGGCCCATGGCCCGACTTGTTCGGCCAGCAATTTGAGCAATTTGAGTTCCGCCAGAACAAAGCCCAGGCGTATGCCGGCCAGGCCAAAGAACTTGCCGAAGGAGCGCAACACAATCAGTCCGGTACGCCAGCTCTGGGCCGACAGACTCAAATCCGGCGTGTTGTCCATAAAGGCCTCGTCCACCACCAGCCAGCCTCCGCGCTGGGCCAGCCTGGCGTGCCATTCCAGCAGGCGCTCGGCGGACAGGCTCAAGCCTGTGGGGTTATTGGGGTTAACCACCACCAGTACATCCAGGGTATCGAGGTAGAAATCGACTTCCTGTTCCATGATTTCGCGCACGATGTGCCCGCTGCGCCGCCATGCCTCAGCGTGCTCGGCATAACAGGGCGACAGCACTCCGACCTTGCCCCCCCGACGCAGGCGCGGCAGTAACTGAATGGCGCACTGCGAACCCGGCACCGGCAACACATTGGGTGCGCCGTAATAGGCACAGGCCGCATGCTCAAGCCCGTCGTCGGTTTCCGGCAAGCGCGCCCAGGCACGCTGATCAATCTCGGGAATTGCGAATGGCCAGGGCGCCAGGCCACTGGACAGGTCCAGCCAGTCGGCCTCGGCAATGCCGTAGTGCAGGACTGCCTGGCGTAAACGTCCGCCGTGCTCAAGCATAGAATTCACTCCCCACGCACAGGATCAATAACCACAACCACACCCCGCGTTGCACCAACTGCCAGCCACGATTGATCGAATCGGCATCCGCCGGCGCACCTTCGCCCAATTGCCCGCGCTCGTGCAGTTCGCCGTGGTAAATCGCCGGGCCGCCCAACTCGACCTCCAGGGCACCTGCGCCCGCCGCCATCACCGGCCCTGCATTAGGGCTGTCCCATTGCGGCGCCTGTTTGCGCCAGCACTTAAGGGCGAGTCGGGTTTTACCCAGTACGGCGTAGGTCAACGCAACCAGACGCGCAGGAATGTAGTTCAGCACATCATCGATCCGCGCAGCCGCCCAGCCAAAACGCTCGAAGCGTTCGTTGCGATAGCCCCACATGGCATCCAGGGTATTACTCAAACGATAGAGCACTACACCCGGCGCACCGGCCACGGCAAACCAGAACAAGGCGGCGAACACTGCATCGCTGCCGTTCTCCAGTACCGATTCAGTGGCGGCGCGGGCCACTTCAGTCGCATCCAGTTCGCTGGTCTGGCGACTGACCAGGTAGCCGACCCGGGTACGGGCTTCGTCCAGATCATTGCTGCGCAGGGCTTGTGCCACCGGCTGCACATGCTCGCCCAGACTGCGCATGCCCAGTGCGCAATACAGCGCCAGAATGTCCACCAGCCAGCCGATGTAAGGCAGCCACGACAAGGCTGTGGCCAGGATCGTAAATGGCACAACCGCCAGCACCCAGGCTGTCACGCCATGGCTGCGCCAGCCCCGGCCACCGGAATTGAAACGTTGTTCGATACGCTCAGCCATCCGGCCAAACGCAACCAGCGGATGCCTGCGCTTGGGCTCACCGAACAGCGCGTCCAGTGCCACTCCGGCGACGCACAGCAACGCCACACTCATGGGCTCACTCCCCAATAATTCTCATAGACCAGTTCACTCAAGGGACGCGCTTTGGCCCATCCTTCGAGTATCAGCATAGGTGCTGGATAAAAGCTCTCGACCGGGCCCAGGCACAGTACAGCCAACGGCTTGGCGCCCGCAGGCAAACCCAGCAGCTCGGCCAGCGCCCGGGGTTCGAACAGCGACACCCAGCCCATGCCCAAGCCCTCGACCCGGGCGGCCAGCCACAGGTTCTGGATCGCACAGGACAAGGATGCCATGTCCATCTCCGGCAAGGTCCGGCGACCGAAAATGTGCTTCTCACGATCATCCATCAACGCAGCCACCAACACTTCGGCGCAATCGTTGATCCCCTCTACTTTGAGGGTCATGAACTCATCGGAGCGCTCACCCAACGCTTCAGCAGTGCGTACCCGCTCTTCTTCCACCAGGGCTTGCACCTTGCTGCGCAACTGGCGATCGCTGATGCGGATGAACCGCCACGGCTGCATCAGGCCCACACTGGGGGCCTGATGCGCGGCTTCAAGCAGCCGTGATAACAGTTGAGGAGCCACCGTGCCACCGCTGAAGTGCCGCATGTCGCGGCGTTCGGCGATGGCGCGATAGACAGCGGCTCGCTCGTCAGGACTGAATGCGTTGTCGCTCATGACACCTTCACGGCACAGGGCGCGAACAACGCAGCAATGGCCTGGGGATTGGACGGAAAGTAAAAGTGCACATAAGACGCTGTCATCCGCCCGTCACGATACACCGCTTCAGCACCACGCCCGCCATTGGGGCTCAGGCCCCGGGCAATGGGCTCAAGCTCAGTAGTGGTCAACGAGTGATGGTAGGTGTGACCGCGCAGCAGCCCTTCGGGCATCTCGACCGCCTGCAACGCCAGTGCCGCCAGGCGCTTTTGCATGGTCGCTTCACCGGCCAGCAGCCCCACCAGCTCGGCACGCTGGCCGTCGACGTCGGTCAGGGCATCCAGCAGATAGAGCATGCCACCGCATTCCGCAAGCAAGGGTTTGCCCGCAGCATGGTGCGCGCGAATGGCCTGCAGCATCGGCGTATTACGCGACAGCTCAAGGTGATGCAGTTCAGGATAACCGCCCGGCAAATACAGACTGTCAGCCTCGGGCAAGCGGGCATCGTGAATCGGCGAGAAGAACAGCAATTCGGCGCCCATGTCCCGCAACAGCGCCAGGCTCGCGCCATAGGTGAAGGCGAAGGCTTCATCCCGGGCCACGGCAATACGCACTCCGGCCAATAATGGCTCGGCAGGTACCAACTGCGGTGCAGCGAACTCCACCGCCGGTGGCAGCGCTACCTCACAGGTGCTGGCCAGGGCTGCGGCTGCCGCATCAAGGCGTGCATCCAGATCATTCAACTCGCTGGCCTGGACCAGGCCCAGGTGACGGCTTGGCAGTTCGATTGCGGTTTCACGGGACAGCGCGCCATACCAGCGCAGACCTTCAGTCAGGCTTCCCTCCAGCAACTGCGCATGGCGCACGGTACCGACGCGGTTGGCCAGCACCCCGGCAAACGGCAAGTCCGGCTGATACCGCGCCAGGCCCAACGCCAGCGCACCAAAGGTCTGGGCCATGGCAGTGCCATCAATCACGCCCAACACCGGCACGCCAAAATGACGCGCCAGATCAGCGCTGGACGGCGTGCCGTCGAACAAGCCCATCACCCCTTCAATCAGAATCAGGTCCGCTTCACCTGCGGCTTCCCACAACAGGCGGCGGCTTTCATCGGCGCCCACCATCCACAAATCCACCTGATACACCGGCGCCCCGCTGGCGCGCTCGAGGATCATGGGATCGAGAAAATCCGGGCCACACTTGAATACCCGCACCTTGCGCCCTTGATTGCGATGCAATCGGGCCAGGGCGGCGGTGACGGTGGTCTTGCCCTGGCCCGAGGCCGGTGCGGCGATCAATACCGCCGGGCAATGACGCGACTCTCTCATGCTTGAACACTCACAATTCGATGCCTTTCTGGGCTTTGATCCCGGACTGGAAGGCATGTTTGATCACACCCATTTCGGTCACGGTATCGGCCAGGTCTATCAGTTCAGGTTTAGCGCCGCGTCCGGTGACCAATACATGCTGCATCGGCGGACGGGCTTGCAGGTCGCTCAACACTTGCTCGAGGTCGAGATAGCCGTGCTTGAGCGCAATATTCAGTTCATCCAGCACCACCAGACCGATGGAGGGGTCGCGCAGCATCTCGCGGGATACTTCCCACGCAGCCTCGGCCGCGGCGATATCACGCTGGCGATCCTGGGTTTCCCAGGTAAAGCCTTCACCCATCACGTGGTAACGCACCTGTTCCGGGAAACGGCGGAAGAAAATCTCTTCGCCGGTGCTGTTGCGACCCTTGATGAATTGCACCACACCGCACTGCATGCCGTGGCCCATGGCCCGTGCCAGCATGCCAAAGGCCGAACTGCTTTTGCCTTTACCGTTGCCGGTCAGTACCAGCAGCAGCCCGCACTCGTTAGGGGCGCTGGCAATGCGCTCATCCATTACGGCTTTTTTGCGCAGCATGCGCGCCTGGTGACGTTCGTCGCGTTCGGGGGATTCGTTCATGGCAGCTCTCCGTTGGGGCTCAATCATGCAAACGGGAGGCGGGGGACATTGCAACAAAAAGCACACCATCGCCCGCCGCGAGGTGTTGGATGGATCAGGCCGGTCTCCGGGCTCACAAGCGGGATACTCCAGACGGAGCAACCCTGACCACGCGTCTTCCCGTGCAAAAACACAGTGACATCGAGCGCAGCCTTTACTCATTTACCGTTGCGGGGGCAGCGCCGGGATCAAAGCGGTTGTGTGGATCAAACACGCCCTCACCGGCTTCCCTGTTTCACCCTGTCGACCTTTGGCCACAGAGCACCTGAAACAAGCCGCGAAGGTTAGAGGGTTGGGGGTGGAGCGTCAATTAAAGCCGGCAGCAACGACTTGAACCTTTGAGCAGCTACGCTCCTCTATGACTGACAAGCCCAAGAACTGATGGAGATCTTCATGCTCAAGCGCCAGCACGCCATTGTCATCGTACTTGCAGCAGGGTTGGCCGCCTGTGGCGAGAGTTCGACCCTGCAAGTGGTGGATGGCACCGGCCCTTCACCCAAGCTGCCGGAACCGAACAAGACGCTGATTCCGACAGTCAACATCGCACCGGCCATAGGCTGGCCCGAGGGCACTACGCCGACTGCCGCCCAGGGACTGAAAGTGGCAGCCTTCGCCGAAGGCCTCGACCACCCCCGCTGGCTCTACGTGCTACCCAATGGTGATGTACTGGTGGCAGAAACCAATGCACCGCCCAAGCCGGATGACAGCAAGGGCATCCGCGGCTGGGTAATGGAGAAAGTCATGGGCCGGGCCGGGGCCGCAGTCCCCAGCGCCAACAGAATCACGCTGCTGCGCGACAGCAACCATGACGGCGTGGCAGAAACCCGCACGGTTTTTATCGACAAGCTCAACTCCCCGTTCGGCATGACCCTGGTGGGCAATGATCTGTATGTCGCAGACGCCGACAAACTGCTGCGCTTCCCCTATCAGGCCGGCGAGCAATCCATCAGCGCCCCGCCTACCAAGGTCGTCGACCTGCCCGGCGGCCCGTTGAACCACCACTGGACCAAAAACGTCATCGCCAGCCCGGATGGCAAAAAACTCTATGTCAGCGTGGGTTCCAACAGCAACGTGGGCGAAAACGGCCTGGACAAAGAGCAAGGCCGCGCCGCGATCTGGGAAGTGGACCCGGCTACTGGCAGCCACCGTATTTTCGCTTCGGGCCTGCGCAACCCCAACGGCATGGACTGGGAGCCAAAATCAGGAAAACTCTGGACTGCGGTTAACGAACGCGACGAAATCGGCAGCGATCTGGTGCCTGACTACATCACCTCGGTACAGGATGGCGGCTTCTATGGCTGGCCTTTCAGCTACTACGGGCAACACGTGGATACACGGGTTAATCCACAAAACCCGGAGCTAGTAGCCAAAGCCATTGCGCCGGACTATGCCGTGGGCCCGCATACGGCATCCCTGGGGCTCAGTTTTGCGACAAACAGCAAGCTGCCCAACTTTACCGAGGGCGCATTTATTGGCCAGCACGGCTCCTGGAACCGCAAACCCCACAGTGGCTATAAAGTGATTTTCGTGCCGTTCACTGAAGGCAAACCTGCCGGCATGCCGGTGGACGTGCTGACCGGTTTTCTCAATGCCGATGAGAAAGCCATGGGCCGCCCGGTAGGGGTAGTGATTGATAAACAGGGGGATCTGCTGGTTGCCGATGATGTTGGCAACAAGATCTGGCGGGTGTCCGGGAAATAAACTGCAGGAGCGAGCCGCTCAAGGGCTCGCTCCTACTGGTTCGGCTTTGGCTTACGGGTTGTGGGCCAGATGCTGCTCGGTCGGCAGTACACGCTTGGCCTCCAGATAGGCTTTCTGCCAGTAGGCCTTGTTCAGGCTGTCCAGCTTGACCGTGCCGCCTGTTGCAGGCGCATGCACGAAGCGGCCCTCGCCGACATAAATCCCGGCATGACTGACCCGGGAACCACCACTGGTAGCGAAAAACAGCAAGTCACCGGTTTGCAGCTTGTCTTTGCCAACACTCTGCACCCGCATCACGATCATCTCGCGAGTGGTACGGGGCAAGGAAATACCTGCGGCATCGTTGTAGACGTACTTGATCAAACCACTGCAATCAAAACCGGAATCCGGGGTATTACCGCCCCAGCGATAAGGCGTACCGACCAGCCCCAGGGCACGGAACAGCACATCCGCAGCAATCGGCGAAGCGTCTTCAGGGGAGTTGGAAAACACCACCTGCTTTTGCACCACGGGGGCTGGCGGGGGGTGGCTGGCGCAGGCACTGAGCAGTGCTGCTAGAGTCAGAAGGGCAACGCGGGCCATGGTCGACATAAACAGAATGTTCCTGATTCTGGATACGGCTACTGGGGCCGCGAAACCCGAAACCGCGACAGGGGGCACCTTCGCGGCTTCAGGAATTAACTATGCGACTGAATTCTAGACCTTAGAGGCCAAACTTCAAGTAAGACTTTAACTTTACTTGCGCGCTACAACGTTTGTAGGCGCCATCGCCAATGCACGCTTGGCTTCCATAAAGGTCTTGTTCCAGTAGGTATCGCCCAGGCTGTCGATCCGCACACCACCGCTACGGCGGCTGCTGGAGTGAATAAACTGGTCATCGCCCAGGTAAATCCCGGCATGGCTGACACGACCGCGACCATTGGTGCTGAAGAACAGCAAGTCACCCGGTTTGAGGTTGTTTCGCGCGACCAACGGTGCTTTTACGTTGATCATTTCCCGCGTTGAACGGGGCAGTTGCATGCCCGCTTCTTCTTTGAACAGGTAGCCGATGAACCCGCTGCAATCAAAGCCTGCCTCAGAGGTGCCGCCAAAACGGTAACGGGTACCGATCAAGGACATGCCACGCTCAAGAATGCTGTCAGCCAGGGCTGGCAGTTCATAAGGCTTGCTGTTGGCGGAAAATTGGGCCAGTTCTTTTTCAGTCGCCAGTTCTTCCTGATAAACAGCGGAAGCCTGGGACGCTGATGGCTTTTGAACCTGTTGTTGCACAACTTGCTGTGACACTGGTGTGTGTGCAGCGCAGCCGAACAACAGGGTAACGAGTGCGAGGGGCACGAGGGGTGCGAAGCGCTTTAGCATGGGCACGACCGTGGCTTGAAAGAAAAGTAGCCGCGACTATGCCTTCTATGATCCTCATTTGCAAATTCAATCGATCTAAATGTGACCTGAGCGTTTTGTCATGACATCTAAGGCTTTACACCCCTGACAATCGATTTTGTGCGCGCAGCCCTCTGCCACGCAGGTTTTCTGACGCCTGGATATTGTCAGCAGCCCTGCAGGCAATCATGACAAGGCGTGGACGAACGAGGGCGAGTTACCAGCCGAGGGTTTCTTTCAGGAAGGGGATGGTCAGCTTGCGTTGCGCTTGCAGGGACGCCTGATCAAGCCGCTCCAGCAGATCAAACAGCGCGCTCATGCTGCGGGTACCGCGGGTGAGGATAAAATGCCCCACCTCGTCGGTCAGGTGCAGGCCGCGACGGGATGCACGCAATTGCAAGGCGCGCAATTTGTCTTCATCGGACAGGGGGCGCATCTGGAAAACCAGAGCCATGGTCAGACGTGACTTGAGATCGGCCAGCTTGATCGGCAACTCACGGGGCGATGCCGAAGCTGCAATCAACAGGCGGCGCCCGCTGTCGCGCAGACGATTGAACAGGTGAAACAGCGCTTCTTCCCAATCAGCACGTCCGGCCACCGCCTGCAGGTCGTCCAGGCAGACCAGCTCGTACTGTTCAAGGTTATCGAGGATTTCAATCCCGCGATCCTGCAACTCGGCCAGCGGCAGATAGACTGCCGGCTCCCCCATCTGTTCAAAGCGCAGGCATGCCGCCTGTAGCAAGTGCGTACGGCCTACGCCCTGCTTGCCCCAAAGATAGATCAGGCTTTCTGTCCAGCCGGCGTCGGCTTCGCACAGACGCTCGACATAGCCTAGTGCAGCGGCATTGGCGCCTGGATAGTAGTTTATGAAGGTAGCGTCATCACGCAGACGCACACCTAGGGGCAGCTGAATCGGTTTCATGCTGACTGAACAGTTCAAACGAACCGTTAGTGGCCTCTGTGTAAAGTTTGCAAAGTTTATACCCGTGTAGCCGGGCGCACAATGTAACAGACCACGAACAAAATCAAAGGTTTGCGTTAAGGTCTTGGATTGAATGAGCTTTATCTCATGGATCGGCAAAATCACGGGGCAAGAAAAAAGGCCGGTTCATTGCAGAATGAACCGGCCTTCGTCAAACCCTCACACCGTTACAGCTGAGGGTCCTCATCGCCTTTGTATACCTGGGAGTCCTTGTACGCATCCTGCACATGGCGCACCAGCACCATGATCACGGCCGCCACCGGCAGCGCCAGCAACACCCCGGTGAAACCGAACAGCTCGCCACCGGCCAGAATGGCAAAGATCACCGCTACCGGGTGCAGGCCGATCCGGTCTCCCACCAGTAATGGCGTCAGCACCATGCCTTCCAGCGCCTGCCCGACCATGAACACCGCCACGATGCCGAGCATCGGGTACAGGTCACCGCCGAACTGGAACAGGCCTGCGGTCAACGCCGCGCCGATCCCGATGATAAAGCCCATGTAGGGCACGATGGCCGCCAGACCTGCCATCAGTCCAATCAACAGCCCCAGCTCAAGCCCGACCAGCATCAGCCCGGCCGAGTAGATAACCCCCAGCGCCAGCATCACCAGCAACTGACCGCGAACAAACGCACCTAGTACGTCGTGACATTCTTTGGCCAGGGACACAATCCGCTCTTCACTGTCACGCGGCAGCAAATTGCGGATTTTTTCCAGCAAGATGTTCCAGTCCCGCAACAGGTAAAACGCCACCACCGGAATCAGCACCAGATTCGCCAGAAAGCCTACCAGCGCCAGACTTGAAGCGGTCGCCTTGGACAACACCACCCCGACGATGTCGCCGGCCTGCCCCACGTGCTCGGTGATCGCCGCCTTGATCTTGTCAAACTGCCAGAAACCGTCACTCAACCCGAACTTGGCCTGTACCCAGGGCATGGCCGTGTGCTGCAGCCAATCCAGCACCAGAGGTGCCAATTGATAGAGTTTCAGCAACTGCTTGGCCAGCAACGGCACCAACACCAGGAGCAGAGTCATGAAAATGACGGTGAACAGCGCGAAAACCGTGACGACGCCCCAGGTTCTTGAAAAACCGTACTTTTCAAGACGATCAACCACAGGGTCGAACATGTAGGCCAGAACGATCGCGACCAGAAACGGCGTGAGTATTGGATGCAAAAAATACACGAACAAGGCCGCTGCAAACGCTACGCCCCACCATACCCAACGCCGCGAATCTGCCATGAACTACCCATCCTTTATATAGAAGAAAAAAACCTACCAGCGAAACCGTAACTGCACGCCCGGCGCATCAGTTGCGCCCTGCGCCTGATCAGCAGTCACTTCATGCAACTGGGCCAGGCCCAGCTGTGAGCGCAACTGTTCGGCACTACCGTTGACCTGATAAACAATGCGGTCACCCTCGACGCTTTTGAGCTGACCACCAAACGGCTCGAGCAAACGCCCCAACTGCGCGTAACGCTCCAGCGTCATGCCCTGCACCTGCAGCAACTGCTCAGTGGAAATACCGGGCTTGACTGCATAGCGCGGGGCCAGCCGCTGACTCACGGCCAGCATCACCGCATCAGCCAGAGCGGCCTGATCGGACGCTTCAGCAGTGCCTTGTTCTTGCTGATCGCCAACCCATAGACGCCACTTGGCGCTCCACTTGCCATCATCCTCACGGGCATGCACGGCCAGCAATGCATCTGCGCCGTAACGCTCGGAAGCATCCTTCAAGGGGGCCGGGTTACTGCCCTCGAGATTTTCCGCAGTTCCGACCAGTTGCTCACTCAAGTCCGCCAACGGCAGGCGCAGCGGCAAGCCGCGGTGTTGCGCCGCGAGCCGCAAAGGTCCGGCAGCCGACTGGCCATCACCGACCAGGCTCGATCCGTCAACCGAATCATTCAACCACCAGCCGAGCAGCGCCGGACGGTTGGTGCCCCACAGCGACAATCCGGCCTGGCGCAGAGCCCGGTCAGTGCTCACAGGATCGAAGTCAACTTGCAGGATTTCGGGCGGGCCCGCGTCATAACCGTATTGGCTGATGATTTGCTGCGGGTCTTTGCGAATCGCTTCCAGTGCCGGGTTCTGTACAGCCTTGGCATCGCCCGTGAGGCGCAAAACCAGGGTTTCCAGGGCTTTTTGCGTGGCTTGGGTACGTTCTTCTGGAGTTTGACTGGAGACCGGTTCCCGAACTTGATACAGACCGGTCAGAATTTCGGCGTGACTGGCCAGGCTAAAAAATGACAAACAGCCCACAGCTAAAAATTGATGAAAGCGCATGAAAAATTCCCGACGGCAAAAGACACTATAAAAGCCGTATAAAAACACTCGACAAGGCTTCAGACAGGGCCGCAGCCGAATCATTCACCCCAACCCAGCAGTTTTCATTCGGTATAACAAATAGAAACCAGACATCTATACCTTATACAGGCCCGGGCACAGACCCTAATACGACTAAAAAAGGTTTTTTTCGACAGATATAACCCTGCCTGTCGGCCCGAGGATGGCCGCTGCCCTTCAAGCCTGATAAAATCGCGCGCCTTCGCAGACCGGCAACAGCCGGGCGCCATGTAAATGCTCCGTTCAATACCTGAGCACGTGCAAGCCAGCCCTCTGAACTCGGTCGATACCCCCGAATCCCCCCTAAAGGCCTGGATTATGAGCAAGCAACCATCCCTGAGCTACAAAGACGCCGGTGTAGACATCGACGCCGGTGAAGCATTGGTCGAACGCATCAAGAGCGTGGCCAAGCGCACTGCACGCCCGGAAGTGATGGGCGGCCTCGGCGGTTTTGGCGCCCTCTGCGAAATTCCGGCTGGCTACAAGCAGCCTGTTCTGGTTTCCGGCACCGACGGTGTAGGTACCAAGCTGCGCCTGGCACTGAACCTGAACAAACACGACAGCATCGGCATCGACCTGGTTGCAATGTGCGTTAACGACCTGATCGTGTGCGGCGCAGAGCCACTGTTCTTCCTCGATTACTACGCCACCGGCAAGCTCAACGTAGAAACCGCGACCCAGGTGGTTACCGGTATCGGCGCTGGCTGTGAACTGTCCGGCTGCTCGCTGGTAGGCGGCGAAACCGCTGAAATGCCGGGCATGTACGAAGGCGAAGACTACGACCTGGCCGGTTTCTGCGTTGGCGTTGTAGAGAAGTCCGAAATCATCGACGGCTCCCGGGTTGCTGCCGGTGATGCCCTGCTCGCCCTGCCATCTTCGGGCCCGCACTCCAACGGTTACTCGCTGATCCGCAAGATCATCGAAGTGTCCGGTGCCGACATCGAAAACATCCAGCTCGACGGCAAGCCGCTGACCGATCTGCTGATGGCTCCGACCCGCATCTACGTCAAGCCGCTGCTCAAGCTGATCAAAGACACCGGCGTTGTCAAAGCCATGGCCCACATCACCGGTGGCGGCCTGCTCGACAACATCCCGCGCGTTCTGCCAAAAGGCGCTCAGGCGGTAGTTGATGTTGCCAGCTGGCAGCGCCCGGCGGTATTCGACTGGTTGCAGGAAAAAGGCAACGTGGCCGAAACCGAAATGCATCGCGTGCTGAACTGCGGCGTAGGCATGGTGATCTGCGTAGCCCAGGCCGACGTAGAGACCGCCCTGAACGTACTGCGTGAAGCTGGCGAGCAGCCATGGGTGATCGGCCATATCGAAACGGCCGCCGAAGGCGCGCCACAAGTTGAGCTGCAAAACCTCAAGGCGCACTAATGCCTGACACCTGTGATGTAGTGGTGCTGCTTTCCGGCACCGGCAGCAACTTGCAGGCCTTGATCGACAGCAATGACATCAAGGACAGCCCGGCTAAAATTCGCGCGGTGATTTCCAACCGCGCAGATGCCTACGGCCTGCAACGCGCCAAAGACGCAGGTATCGATACCTGCGTACTGGATCACAAAGCATTCGAGGGCCGCGAGGCCTTCGATGCTGCACTGATCGAAGTCATTGACACTTTCAAACCGCAACTGGTGGTTCTGGCCGGATTCATGCGCATTCTCAGCGCAGACTTCGTACGCCACTATCAGGGTCGCCTGCTCAATATCCACCCCTCGTTGCTGCCCAAATACAAAGGCTTGCATACCCATCAGCGCGCGCTGGAGGCGGGTGATCGCGAGCACGGCTGCAGCGTGCACTTTGTAACCGAGGAACTCGATGGCGGGCCTCTGGTCGTACAGGCAGTAGTGCCGGTAAAGTCCGACGACTCGCCACACAGTCTGGCGCAACGGGTTCATACCCAGGAACACCGGATTTATCCGCTTGCAGTGCGCTGGTTTGCCGAAGGTCGTTTGGCACTTGACGAGCAAGGCGCATTATTAGACGGTCAATTACTTGCGGCCAGCGGCCACTTGATACGAACCTAGGAGACATTATGCGTCGTGCCCTGCTCCTCGCCCTCAGCCTGCTGACTATTCCAGCAGTGCAGGCGGCCGATCTTCAGCCTTTCAACGCCAGCTACACCGCAGACTGGAAACAGTTGCCAATGAGCGGTTCTGCCGAGCGTAGCCTGACTAAAAACAGCGACGGCAACTGGACCTTGAACTTCAAGGCCTCGATGCTGGTGGCCAGTCTGAACGAAGAAAGCACCCTCAAGCTGGAAAAAGACAAGCCGGTTCCGCTGACCTACCACTTCGAACGTGGAGGTCTGGGCAAGGCCAAGAACATCGATCTCAATTTCGACTGGTCCGACATGACCGTCACCGGCACCGACAATAAAGAGCCGGTGAACGTGAAGTTGCTGACCGGCATGCTCGACAAGTCCACCTACCAACTGGCCCTGCAGCGCGATGTGGCTGCGGGCAAAAAGTCGATGAGCTATCAGGTGGTCGATGGCAACGATGTTGATACCTATGACTTCCGCGTCATCGGCCCGGAAGTGGTCGAGACCAAAGCCGGCAAGGTAGACGCGATCAAGGTCGAACGTGTTCGCGACCCGTCCCAGAACAAGCGCATCACTGAAATGTGGTTCGCCAAGAACTGGGATGGTCTGCTGGTAAAACTGCGTCAGGTCGAAAAAGACGGCAAGGAATACAACATCATGCTGCTGGACGGCACGGTGAATGGCAAAACAGTCAAGGGCAACTAAGCGGCAAGCCCTGAGCTGCAAGCTGTAAGACAAAACCTCGCTTCGGCGAGGTTTTTTCGTTTCTGAACCTCATATCTGAGTGCAAAGCGCTATCCCCGCAGGAGCCGCCTCTCCTGCCATCAGAAAGCCTTCCAACATGAAACATTTGTCATAAAACTATTGGATCATTTCGTAAACACCCCGTAGTTAAAGGGCTGCAGCGATATGACGTTTTTAACAACATGACAGCATGACAATTGGCTATTTACTTAGGAAGCTAACAAATTCTATAAAGAAGACCTGCGACGCCTTGCCGCAGATCCCCATCAGAATTTGGAGCAAGCAGATGACTATCAAAGTAACTGAACGCGACGATTCACGTATGTTCCACCAGCTTGTGGCCCACGGTATTCACCTGTGGGACGTGCATCAGGAAGACGTACTGGTTGGTATGTTCCACCGCGAAAGCGACGCTCAAAGCTACAAGGCTGAGCTGGAAAAGCTGGAAGCGCAGAAACATCAGGCATGAGTCACTAAAACCACAGACTTGAAAAACACAAACCCCGCCGAAGCGGGGTTTGTCGTATCCGGGGCAATCAACACCTGCAGGAGCGAGCTCGCTCCTGCGGGGTTACCACATCAGGTCGTCCGGAATCTGATAAGCCGCGTACGGATCGTCTTCTTCCGGCGTCTTCGACTCCACCAGGATGTTGAGCTGGACAATACGGCGCGGGTCGCGCTCCTGGATCTTCAGTGCGGCCTCACGGGGAATCACTTCGTAACCACCCTGGTGCTGCACAATTGCCAGCGAACCATTGGCCAGCTTGTTGCGCATCAAGGTGTTGACCGACAGGCGCTTGACCTTCTTGTCGTCAACGAAGTTGTAATAGTCCTCGGTGGTCAGCTTGGGCAGACGCGATACTTCGATCAGTTGCTTGATCTGCGCCGCGCGGGCCTTTTGCTCGACCTTTTCCTGTTGCTGACGATTGAGCTCCTGGTCGCGCTTGACCTTTTCGGCCTTGGCTTCGGCAGCCAGACGCTGCTGAGTATCGTCCTGCTCAATCTGGCCTTTGTGTACCAGGCGTTGCTGCTTTTGCTTTTCTTTGCCGGCCTGTTTGGCCTGCTTCTCGTTGACCAGTCCGGCTTTGAGCAACTGGTCGCGTAGGGAAATGCTCATCTACTTACTCACTTAGGCAAACTCAGCCGCAGCTGGGTAAATTCTTTTCCTGACGCTTGGCTTCGCCCCACAGGGCGTCCAAGTCTTCAAGGGTGCAATCTTCAATGGGACGCAGGGTATCGCGCAATGCCTGCTCAATAAACCGGAAACGTCGGTCAAATTTAGCATTGGCACCGCGCAAGGCTGTTTCGGGATCAACTTTAAGGTGCCGGGCGAGGTTTACCACTGAAAACAGCAGGTCTCCAATCTCATCATGGATCGCCACCGAATCGTTATCCGCCATGGCCTCCAGCACTTCGTCCAGCTCTTCACGAACCTTGTCCAGTACCGGCAAAGCAGCAGGCCAGTCAAACCCGACCTGAGCCGCGCGCTTTTGTAACTTGGCGGCCCGGGACAAGGCCGGCAAGGCCACAGGCACGTCATCGAGCAACGACAACTGCTCGGGTGCCGCAGACTTTTCTGCTCGCTCCTGGGCCTTGATCTCATCCCAGCGCACCTTGACCTGCTCTTCGCTCAGGCGCGGCACATCCAGCGGCGCATACAGATCGCCAGTCGGGAATACATGGGGATGACGACGAATCAGCTTGCGGGTAATGCTGTCGATCACCCCGGCGAATTCAAACCGCCCTTCTTCGCGGGCCAGTTGGCTGTAATACACCACCTGAAACAGCAGATCGCCCAGTTCGCCCTGTAAATGCTCGAAGTCGCTGCGCTCAATGGCATCAGCCACTTCGTAGGCTTCTTCGAGGGTATAGGGCACGATCGTGGCGTAGGTTTGCTTGATATCCCACGGGCAGCCGTACTGCGGATCCCGCAGTCGGGTCATCAAAAACAGCAAATCGTCCAAGGTATGCATCAGGATCCTTCAGTTTTTTAGCGGCAAGCTGCAAGAGAAAACCAAGACAGACCGCGCCCGGCTTTAACTTGCTGCTTGCTGCTCAAAGCTCGCCGCTAGCGTGGCTCGCTGCGCCCTATGCGGCGGGTTTCGATGATGTTCGGCAGCTGCGAAATCCGCCCCAGCAAACGCCCCAATGCATCCAGCCCCGGGATCTCGATGGTCAAGGACATCAACGCCGTGTTGTTCTCCTTGTTCGAGCGGGTGTTGACCGCCAGCACGTTGATCCGCTCATTGAGCAGCACCTGGGACACGTCACGCAACAATCCCGAACGGTCGTAGGCACGGATCTCGATATCGACCGGATAGGTCGAGACCGGGATCGGCCCCCAATTGACCTGAATGATCCGCTCTGGCTCACGACTGCCCAGTTGCAGCACCGAGGCGCAGTCCTGACGGTGAATGCTCACACCACGACCCTGGGTGATGTAGCCGACAATCGCATCGCCCGGCAGTGGCTGGCAGCATCCGGCCATTTGGGTCAGCAGGTTGCCCACGCCCTCGATCTGGATATCTCCACGCTTGCCCGGCTTGTAGCCGGTGGCCTTGCGGGGAATGAGCTCCATCTGCTCGTTGCCGCGCTCCGGCTCCACCAGCTGTTGCGCCAGGTTGATCAGTTGCGCCAACCGCAGATCGCCGGCACCGAGGGCCGCGTACATGTCCTCGGCGGTTCGCATGTTGGCTTTGTCAGCGAGCTTCTCGTAGTCCACACCCGGCAAGCCCAAACGGCTCAGCTCGCGCTCGAGCAAGGTTTTACCGGCGGCAACGTTCTGGTCGCGGGCCTGCAACTTGTACCAGTGAACGATCTTGGCCCGCGCCCGGGACGTGGTGATGTAGCCCAGGTTCGGGTTCAGCCAGTCGCGGCTCGGCGTGCCGTGCTTGCTGGTGATGATCTCGACTTGCTCACCCGTTTGCAGGGTGTAGTTGAGCGGCACGATGCGCCCGTTGATCTTGGCGCCACGGCAGTTGTGGCCGATCTCGGTATGCACCCGATAAGCGAAGTCCAGCGGAGTGGAGCCTTTGGGCAAGTCGATCGCATGACCGTCAGGGGTGAAGATATAAACCCGGTCCGGCTCGATATCGACCCGCAGCTGCTCGGCAAGGCCGCCAATGTCTCCCAGCTCTTCGTGCCATTCCAGCACCTGACGCAACCACGAAATTTTCTCTTCGTACTGGTTGGACCCGGCTTTTACGTCGGTGCCCTTGTAACGCCAGTGTGCGCAAACCCCCAGTTCCGCTTCTTCGTGCATGGCGTGGGTGCGGATCTGAACTTCCAGCACCTTGCCTTCAGGCCCGATCACCGCAGTGTGCAGCGAGCGGTAGCCGTTTTCTTTGGGGTTGGCGATGTAATCGTCGAACTCTTTGGGAATGTGTCGCCACAACGTGTGGACGATACCCAGCGCGGTATAGCAGTCGCGCATCTCCGGGACCAGAACCCGGACCGCACGCACGTCGTAGATCTGGCTGAAGGCCAGGCCCTTGCGCTGCATTTTGCGCCAGATGGAATAGATATGTTTGGCCCGGCCGCTGATATCGGCGTCAACCCCGGTGGCCACCAGTTCAGTGCGCAACTGGTTCATCACGTCACTGATAAAGCGCTCGCGATCAAGCCGGCGCTCATGCAGCAAAGTGGCAATCTGTTTGTACTGTTCAGGCTCGAGGTAGCGGAAGGACAAGTCCTCCAGTTCCCACTTGATATGGCCGATACCCAGACGGTGTGCCAGCGGCGCGTAAATATCGAACACTTCGCGGGCAACCCGGTTGCGCTTTTCATCCGGCGCATTCTTGACCGCACGAATGGCGCAGGTACGCTCGGCCAGCTTGATCAGTGCCACACGCACGTCATCGACCATGGCGACCAGCATCTTGCGCAGGTTTTCGACCTGGCCCTGGGTGCCCAGCACCATGGACTGACGGGGACTGAGACTGGCGCTGATGGCCGCCATGCGCAGCACGCCATCAATCAGTTTGGCCACCACCGGACCAAAGCGCTGACTGACGGCAGGCAACTGCACCTGCCCTTCGCGAACACAGCGGTAAAGAATCGCTGCCACCAGAGAGTCTTGATCCAGCTTGAGATCAGCGAGAATCTCGGCGATTTCCAAACCGGTGCGAAAGCTCGACATGCCTTCGGCCCACAGGTTTTTAGCCGCATTGGCCTGCTGTTCCGCCTCACGCGCAAACTCGCACGCTTCCTTCAAGGCTTCACGGTCCAGCGCCGCATCGACACTCACCGCGTGATCAAGCCATGCCTCGAGGTTGAGACTGCCGTCGGTGTTGATCGGCTGGTGTGCTCTGACCTGTACCATCTTGCTTACCTTCCCTACGACACAGATTCAATGTGTCAAAATCACCGCCCCTAATACCAACCACGCGCTGCAGGGCTCAGCAGCACGGGGTTGCGGGCCAGTTGAAATAGACAGACGTCCTAGTCTGCTTCAAATAACGCCATCGCCTCGACATGCGCTGTTTGCGGGAACATATCGAGGATTGCGGCACGTTTTAACCGATAACCCTGCTTCATCAACTCAAGGGTGTCGCGCGCCAGCGTTGCCGGGTTGCACGACACATACACCAAACGTTTGGCTCCCAGCCCCGCCAGTTTGCGCACCACTTCATAAGCCCCGTCACGCGGCGGGTCGAGCAGTACGGCGGCAAAGCCCTCTTTGGCCCAGGCTGCGTCGTCCAGCGGCTGCGACAAGTCCGCCTGGAAAAACGCTGCATTATTCAGCTTGTTACTGACCGCGTTTTGCGCGGCGCGTTCGACCATGGTCGCAACACCTTCGACAGCCACCACCTCGCGCACGTGGCTCGCCAGCGGTAATGCGAAGTTACCCAGCCCACAGAACAAGTCAAGAACCCGTTCATCAGCTTGCGGAGCAAGCCACGCTAATGCTTGGGACACCATCGCTTCGTTGACGCCGGCGTTGACCTGAACAAAATCGCCCGGGCGATAGGCCAACTCCAGATTCCACGTCTGCAAACGGTAGCCCAGGTTCTGGTTCACATCGACCGGCTGTGGCCCGGCGTCGCCATGCAGCCACAGCTGGGCGTCATGGGTGAGGCAAAATGCTTGTAAAACCTGCATGTCGGCATCGTTAAGCGGTGCCATATGACGCAGCAACACGGCAATCGCCGAACCGCTGAACAGTTCGACATGCCCCAAAGCCTTGGGATTGCTCAGTTGACGCAACATGGCAGGCAACCCGGCCATGATAGGTTGCAATGCCTGTACCAACACCAAACAGTGATCGATGGCCACGATGTCCTGACTGCCGGCAGCGCGGAAACCGACCTCCAGGTGCTTGGCCCGCGCATCCCAGCGCACGGCAATGCGTGCCCGGCGGCGATAGCCAAACTCGGGGCCGGTCAGCGGCGGCGCCCACTCCTGAGGTTCGACACCGGCCACGCGGGACAGTTGCTCGGCGAGCATGCGCTGTTTAAGTGCAAGCTGCTCTTCATGGGGCAAGTGTTGCAGGCTGCAACCACCGCATTTACCTGCATGGGCACAAGGGGCCACGCGCCGTACGTCGCTGGCCTTGAACACGCGCTCGGTGCGCGCTTCGACGACTTTACCGTGCGCCCCCAGAACCCGTGCTTCTACTTCCTCTGCGGCCAGGGCGCCCGAGACAAACCAGGTACGCCCTTCTACAAAGGCTATGCCACGGCCATCGTTGGCCAGACGCTCGATGTTCAAACGCTGTTTTTTGCCCACAGGCACTTGCGCAGCCTTGGTACCGCCAGCTGGCTGGAAGCGCAGCCCTCTTTCTTGCTTAGCCATCAGTTCGGCTCATCGTAAATGCCGGTCGACAGATAACGATCGCCCCGGTCGCAAATGATCGCGACCATCACCGCATTTTCGACTTCCTGGGACAAGCGCAGCATCGCTGCCACTGCCCCGCCTGAAGACACACCGCAGAAAATGCCTTCTTCCCGGGCCAGGCGACGCGTCACGTCTTCGGCTTCGCGCTGGGCCATGTCGACGATCCGGTCAACCCGGTCGGCCTGATAAATCTTGGGCAGATACTCATGTGGCCAACGACGGATGCCCGGAATGGCGGCGCCCTCCATCGGCTGCAAACCGACGATCTGCACGTTCGGGTTTTGCTCTTTGAGATAGCGCGAAACGCCCATGATGGTGCCGGTGGTACCCATCGAACTGATGAAGTGGGTGATCGTACCCTGGGTCTGGCGCCAGATTTCCGGGCCGGTGCTGGTGTAATGCGCCTCGGGGTTATCACCGTTGGCGAACTGATCGAGCACCTTGCCACGGCCTTCGGCCTGCATCTTGTCGGCCAGATCGCGGGCCCCTTCCATGCCCTCTTCCTGGCTGACCAGAATCAGCTCGGCGCCATAGGCGGTCATGGCGGCCTTGCGCTCGGCACTGGAATTGTCGGGCATGATCAGGATCATCTTGTAGCCCTTGATCGCGGCAGCCATCGCCAGCGCAATCCCGGTATTGCCCGAGGTGGCTTCAATCAAGGTATCGCCGGCCTGGATCTGGCCGCGGTTTTCGGCGCGGCTGATCATCGACAGAGCCGGGCGATCCTTGACCGAACCCGCAGGGTTATTCCCTTCGAGCTTGAGCAACAAGGTATTGGTGGTGTCTCCCGCCAGGCGCTGCAAGCGCACCAGCGGGGTGTTGCCGACGCAATCGGCGATAGTTGGGTACTGCAATATCATGGCGTATTCGCAATCCAGACCGCGGGGCCGCACATCATACCGACAAACGCCCACAGCCCATATCACGCAAAGTACGGTGCTTATGGCGAAAGGCTATAAGCCTCCCGGGCAAACACTGCAAACCCGGTGGCAGACGGCTTGCCTGTGAGGTGAACAACCCGGGCTGGAAAACCCCCAGCGCCGGCAAGCCCCCACAAGTAATTAGGACTGCCCGGAACTGGCCGGTAACCGGATATGCACCCGCAAGCCCGGCCCGACATTTTCCGCCCACAAACTGCCGCCCTGCAGCCGCAGCGCATTGCGCGCAATGCTCAAGCCCAGACCAAAGCCACCATCACCCGGGCGTGAACCATCGAGCCGGGTAAAGGGGGCGAAGATCCGTTCCAGCTCTTCAGCCGCCACCCCGCCGCCCTGATCATCGAGCCACAAATGCCACATCTCGCCCTCGCGCTGCCCGTTCAGACTGACAGTACCTTGGGCCGGAGAGTGACGAATGGCATTACGCAGGATGTTCTCCAGGGCCTGGGCCAGGCTGTTCAAATGCCCTCGCACCCAACAATCAGCTTCAACAAAGCAGGGCAACCGCGATTGCGGCCAGCCACTTTCAAAGCCGGCGTTTTCAGTGAGCATCTCCCACAGCGCCTGGATCTGAATGTCTTCCACCGGCAACGGCCCGCGTTCGGCATCCAGCCAGGCCAGTTGCAGGGTGTCTTCGACCAGCCGCTGCATGCCATCAACTTCACGGCCCAGGCGTTCGCGCAGGGCCTCAAGGTCCTGCTCGCTGTCGCAGGCCACCCGCAGCCGACTCAAAGGCGTTCGCAGCTCATGGGACAAGTCGCGCAGCAGTTGTTGCTGCTGGTTGACGGTACTTTGCAGGCGCTCGGACATTTGATCGAATGCCCGCCCCAGGTCCCCCAGCTCGTCCTGACGGCTGGTGGTCTGGCTCGACAGCCTTGTACCCAGCTGATCGGCCCGCCAGGCGCTGGCCTGCTCGCGCAAATGGTTCAGCGGCACGATCAGTAAGCGGTACAGCCCCACACATAGCAGCAACGTGAACAGGCCCGGAATCACACCATTGGTGAGAATGCGCCAGATCAGTTGCGAATGGCCCGGCATAAAGCGCTGGGGCAGTTCAATAATCAGGTACCCCGCAGAACTATCCTTGGGGAACGGCACCTTGATCCACGGCCGGGCCGTTCTGACGTGGCTGATGGGCCAGTCCAGACCGCGCAGAAAGGTCATTCGCTGACTTTCGGTCTCGCTCAACGGATAACTGCTGAGTGCTTGCAGGTCCTGCCCCACCACACCGATCCAGCCCGGTTCCTTGCGCCCCATCTTCTGCAACCACTGGTCGACACCCGCTTGCTGGCCGGTCTCCCAGGCGCGTTCGGCCTCCCCCGCATAGCGCACCAGGGTGCTCTGTGCCAGCTCGGTTAAATAGCCGGTGCGCTTGTCCATGTAGCGGCCCCATGACCAACTGAGCCAGATCATCAACAAACAAAAAGCCACCAGCAAACACGCCAGTTTCCAGAACACCGAATGCTTGCCGGGCACCTTACAGCGCATCGCTGGCACTCAAGACGTACCCCTTGCCCCACACGGTACGCACTTCCCGTGTGTGGTAGCCGATGGTTTTGAGTTTTCGCCGGATCTGGCTGATATGCATGTCCAGGCTGCGGTCGTGGGCCGCATAGCCACGCTGCAGCACCTGTTGATAGAGGAATGCCTTGCTCAGTACTTCATCAGGATTGCGCTGCAGCGTGTCGAGCAAACGGTATTCACTGCGGGTCAGGCCGGCCCATTGCTGGCCATAGCGCACATCGGCAGTTTCTTCATCGACAAACAGCTCGCACTCGCCCGGGGCCCCATCCGCCACCGGTGCCTGGCGCGGCATGCGGTCCAGCGCGACCCGGCGCAGGATGGCCTGAATCCGCACCCGCAATTCGGCCATGCTGAACGGTTTGGGCAAGTAGTCATCGGCTCCCAGCTGAAAGCCGCTGATACGATCCGCCTCGGCCCCCAGGGCGGACATCAGAATCACTGGCAGTGCATGGGTCTGGCGCAATTGCGTGAGCACCTGCAGGCCATTCATGCCCGGCAGCAGGATATCCATCAGCACCACGTCAAACGGTTCTTGCCGGGCACGTGCCAGCCCCTCCTGACCGTTTTGACACCAAACAACCTCAAACCCGCAGCGCAGCAACTGCTCATGCAGGTAGGCGCCCAGTACAGGGTCGTCTTCAATCGCCAACAGGCGGGACGGGCTAACAGCTACGGGATTCATTAGCGTCTGCAAGTAATTCTCAATCATCGATTATTCAATATTGGGCCACCACGAGCAACCGGCACAGGGTCTACAAAGCCTGATCCAGGCCTTGACGACAAATTTTCACGGATTTGCCATGCTTCAAATGGCTACACTGGCACCTGGCCTGCGCCGGACGCTCAGGAAACACTTATAAAAATGTAGGGCTGGAGAGTTGCGTGCTTAAGAACCTGGGTATCAAAGGTCGTGTGTTGTTGCTCACGTTATTGCCCGTCACGCTGATGGCGATGGTACTGGGTGGCTACTTCACGTGGTTGCAGCAGTCAGAGCTGCAAGCGCAACTGTTGCAACGCGGCGAAATGATCGCCGAACAGCTCGCCCCCCTGGCTGCCCCCGCAATGGGCCGCAATGACATTGCCCTGCTGACCCGCATCGCCAACGAAGCCCTGGAACAACAAGATGTAAGGTCCGTGGCATTCCTTGATGCCAACCACGAGCCTCTGGTGCATGCCGGCCCGACCATGATCAACCAGCCGCCACTGGGTTACGGCACCCAACTACAGCAGCGCTCCGACAACGATGCCACACGCTATCTGTTGCCCGTATTTGGTCGTCATCGCAACCTGGCGGGCGATGTAATACCTAACGAAGCCCATCGCCTGCTGGGCTGGGTCGAGCTTGAACTGTCCCATAACAACATGCTGCTGCGCGGCTACCGCAGCCTGTTTGCCAGCTTGATGCTGATTGTCAGCGGACTGGTGTTTACCACGCTGCTGGCATTGCGTTTGAGTCGCACGATCAATGCTCCCCTGGACCGGATCAAACATGCCGTGTCCCAGCTCAAGGACGGCAAGTTGCAAACCCGCTTGCCACCCCTGGGCAGCCACGAGCTGGACGAACTGGCCTCAGGCATCAACCGCATGGCCGAAACCCTGCAAAATGCCCAGGAAGAACTGCAACACAGCGTCGACCAAGCCACCGAGGACGTGCGTCAAAACCTCGAAACCATCGAGATCCAGAACCTGGAGCTCGATCTGGCCCGCAAGGAAGCGCTTGAGGCCAGCCGCATCAAGTCCGAATTTCTGGCCAACATGAGCCACGAAATCCGCACCCCGCTCAATGGCATCCTGGGCTTCACCCACTTGCTGCAAAAAAGCGAGCTGACACCCCGCCAGTACGATTACCTGAGCACCATAGAGAAATCTGCCGACAGCCTGCTGGGCATCATCAACGAGATTCTGGACTTCTCGAAAATCGAAGCCGGCAAGCTGGTACTGGACAGTACCCCGTTCAACCTGCGCGACCTGTTGCAGGACACCTTGACCATCCTTGCCCCGTCAGCCCACGAAAAAAGCCTGGAGCTGGTCAGTCTGGTCTACCGCGACACCCCCCTGTCGCTGATTGGCGATCCGTTACGGCTCAAGCAAATCCTCACCAACCTGGTCAACAACGCCATCAAGTTCACCCGCGAGGGCACGATTGCGGTGCGGGCCATGCTCGAAGATGAAGATGACAATAATGCCGACGGCTGCGTGCAGTTGCGCATCAGCGTGCAAGACACAGGTATCGGCCTGACCAGCCAGGATGTACGGGCACTGTTCCAGGCCTTTAGCCAGGCCGACAATTCCCTGTCACGCCAACCCGGCGGTACTGGCCTGGGACTGGTCATTTCCAAGCGTCTGGTGGAACAGATGGGCGGCGAAATTGGCGTTGAGAGCACCCCCGGCGAAGGCTCGGTGTTCTGGATCAGCGTCAAGCTGCCCAAAGCCCGGGACGATGCTGAAGATTTGCCCGCTGCCCCGCTGCCGGGCCGGCGCGTAGCCTTGCTGGAGAAACACGATCTGGCACGCCAGGCATTGCAGCATCAACTGGAAGACTGCGGACTTGAAGTCACGCCGTTTACCACCCTGGAGAAGCTCACCAATTGCGTGACCGGTGCCCATCAGACGCCTCAGGCCATTGATCTGGCGGTCCTTGGGGTCACGGCCAAAGACATGCCGCCCGAGCGCCTCAACCAGCATATTTGGGACCTCGAACATATGGGCTGCAAAGTCCTGGTGCTGTGCCCGACCACCGAGCAGGTACTGTTCAATACGGCGGTGCCCAATCCCCACAGCCAGTTGCAATCCAAACCTGCCTGCACCCGAAAACTGCGGCGCACCCTGGCCGACCTGATCAACCCGCGACAGGCCCGCACCGAGCCCGGCGAACTGCTGGCCAGCCGTGCACCGCGGATTTTGTGCGTCGATGACAACCCGGCCAACCTGTTGCTGGTGCAAACCCTTCTGGAAGACATGGGGTCCAAGGTAACGGCCGTGGACAGCGGCTATGCCGCCATTGAAGCGGTCAAGAATGAAGCCTTCGACCTGGTGCTGATGGACGTCCAGATGCCCGGCATGGACGGGCGGGAAACCACCGAAGTGGTGCGCCAGTGGGAAACCGGGCAGCACAATGCGCCGCTGCCCATTGTCGCGCTGACGGCCCACGCCATGGCCAACGAAAAACGCGCCCTGCTGCAGAGCGGCATGGACGACTACCTGACCAAACCCATCAGCGAACGGCAGTTGGCGCAAGTGGTGCTGAAGTGGACCGGGCTGGCGTTGCGCAATCAAGTCCAGGACAGCGGCTACGAGCCTGCCCGCCCCAACGCCAAACTACCGATTCTTGATCACGAAGAAGGCCTGCGACTGGCCGCTGGCAAAGCCGATCTGGCTATCGACATGCTGGCCATGCTTCTGGCCTCGCTGGAGGCAGATCGTGAAGCGATCCTGTTGGCGCGCAAGGACCAGGACAACAATGCACTGATCGAACGCGTACACCGTCTGCACGGTGCAACACGTTACTGCGGGGTACCGCAATTGCGTGCCGCCTGCCAGCGCAGCGAAACCCTGCTCAAGCAAGAAAGCCCGCACGCCTACGCCGCCCTCAACGAACTGGACGAGGCCATTATCCGCCTGGCCAAAGAGGCACGCAGTACCGCGTAACCAGGCAAGACCGTCACCACCCCACACACCCCAAGGAAGATCTCATGCGCACGATCCTGTTCAGCAGCCAGACCTACGACCGCGACAGTTTTACTGCCGCCGCGCAACCCGAGGGTCTTGAACTGCACTTTCAACCGGCGCGCCTGAGCCTCGATACTGCGGCCATTGCCCATGATTACGAGGTGGTCTGCCCGTTTATCAACGACGATTTGAGTGCCCCGGTACTGGAGCAACTGGCCGCTGGAGGAACCCGCCTGATCGCCCTGCGCTCGGCCGGCTACAACCATGTCGATCTTGCCGCCGCCAAGCGCCTGGGTTTGAGCGTTGTGCGGGTTCCCGCCTACTCGCCCCATGCTGTGGCCGAACATGCCGTGGCCCTGATCCTGGCGCTTAACCGCCGCCTGCACCGCGCCTACAACCGAACCCGCGAAGGCGACTTCACCCTGCACGGGCTGACCGGCTTTGACCTGGTCGGCAAGACCGTCGGCGTGGTCGGAACCGGCCAGATCGGCGCGACCTTCGGCAAAATCATGGCCGGCTTCGGCTGCAAGCTGCTGTGCTTTGACCCGTATCCAAATGCACAACTGCTGGCACTGGGTGCGCAGTATGTAAGCTTGCCCGAGCTGCTGGCAGGCTCGCATATCATCAGCCTGCACTGCCCGCTGACTGCGGATAACAAGCACCTGATCAACAGCCAGTCGCTGGCGACCCTCAAACATGGCGCCATGCTGATCAATACCGGGCGCGGTGCACTGGTCAACACACCGGCACTGATCGAGGCGCTGAAAAGTGGTCAGTTGGGCTACCTGGGACTGGATGTGTACGAGGAGGAAGCCCAGCTGTTCTTTGAGGACCGCTCCGATTTACCGTTGCAGGATGACGTGCTGGCGCGGCTGCTGACCTTCCCCAACGTGATCATTACTGCGCACCAGGCCTTTCTCACCCGCGAGGCACTCAGCGCGATTGCCGGCACCACACTGGACAACATTGCGGCCTGGAGCAACGGCACGCCACAAAACCTGATCGAAGGTTGAAAGGCCAGACCTCGGCTGCGTGCTAGCATAGCGGCCTATTTGGAGGACCCATGGTCGAACACGATTTTCGCTACAGCCTGCTTAACCCGCAGCACACCCTGATTGAATGCCGCGCCCTGGCGCCAGGCCTGTATCAAGTCACCGGCAACGGTGGCTCGATCCAGACCGGTGACGTACTGATCGTGACGCTCAAAGGCAGCAAGGACTTGTCCATGCGCCTGACCGTCGACAAAGTGCGCCACCTGATCAACCCGCGCGGCCAGTGGGTTGCCGTCACCAAAGGACCGGTTTTCGGTGAGTTGGCGATTCATCAATGGCAAGTCAATTGCGATGCCTGTGGCAAAGAACTGAAGTTCGAGTTCGCGGTAGACGCCAAGCTCGGTACCAAAGCGCAGAAACCTGCCGCCAGCCTGCGCATTGCCGAGCTGGGCTGGAGCACTGAAGGCAGCAAGCACCAGTGCCCGCAATGCCGAAAGGCCGCGCTATGAAACACCTGACCCTGTTGGCATTGCTGGGCGCAAGCCTGGCAGGCTGCGCAGGCGATCCGGTGCAATTGCAGCACAACCGTGCCTACGTCGTGGAATGGATTGGCGAGCGGCCACTGATGGATTACAGCCATCTGACCGTGACCTTCGATGAAGGCGGCCGGGCCTATGGCAACGGTGGTTGTAATCATTGGTTTGCGCCCTACACTCTGGACGGCGACAAACTGACCTTTGGTGGCGTCGGCAGCACCCGCAAAGCCTGTGCTCCGGCGTTGATGGAGCAGGAGCAACGATTCTTCGAAGCCCTGCAAACCGTACAGCGCTGGGACATCTCCCCGATCGAACAGGTGCGTTTCTGGCCTGCCGAAGGCAAGCCGTTGCGGCTGTGGCCTGAAGAAGGCTGATTGCCGCGCCACTGCAGCAGCGGGCCGGTTCGTGATCTTTGAAGATTAAAAGATCACGAGCACGCTCGCTTCTACAGGGCAGCGGGCTTAATTACCGCGTAGTTCCTTGATCTTGGCCAATACCCCGGCGGCGGTCTGCTCGCCCATCATCTGCGCCATGACCTTGCCCTTCTCATCAATGATGTAGGTCACCGGCAATGCTTCGCTGCGCGGCAGATCAAAATGCTCGGCCGGATCTTGCGCCAGCACGGTGAAGGTAATGCCCATCGCAGAACTGGCATCGCTCAGTTCCTTGCCCTGCAAGCCATCGTAGTTCACCCCGAACACGCCCACCGACTGCCCCTGCAACTGCTTCTCCAGCTCATTGAGTTCCGGGATTTCAATGCGGCACGGGCCACACCACTCGGCCCAGTAATTAATGACCTTCCATTGCTTGTCCAGACGCTCGGATGCGACCTTCTGTCCATGTTGATCGACCCCGTAATCAATACCGCAACCGCTCAGCAGTAACGTGGTGGCGACGGTAACTACCGCGAAAAGCCGCTTAAACATGTGTTGATCCTTGTGGGTAAATACAGTCAAAAAGTCTTTGTACGGCGGCCAATCACCGCATGCGGTTCAGACACGCTCGCCAGACGGGTAGAATAGCCGCCACCTTACGCAAGATGCGACCCGCACATGACCGATCTGACGCTTTATCACAATCCGCGCTGCTCGAAATCCCGCGGTGCGCTGGAAATCCTTGAAGCCCGCGGCCTCACCCCGACCGTGGTGCGCTACCTCGATACCCCTCTGGACGCTGCGCAATTGCACAGCCTGCTGGGCAAACTCGACATCAGCCCGCGCCAGTTGCTGCGCACCGGCGAAGAGGAATACAAAACCCTCAACCTGGGCGATGCCGGCCTCAGTGACGAGGATTTGATCGCCGCGATGGCCGCACACCCGAAATTGATCGAACGTCCGATTCTGGTGGCAGGTGATAAAGCGGTCATTGGCCGTCCGCCTGAAAAAGTCCTGGAGATCCTGCCGTGAGCACACCCTACATTCTGGTGCTGTATTACAGCCGCAATGGCTCGACCAATGAAATGGCCCGGCAAATCGCCCGGGGCATCGAGCAGGGCGGCCTTGAAGCGCGCTTGCGCACCGTGCCGGCCGTCTCCAGCGAATGCGAAGCCGTGGCTGCGGACATTCCGGCCGAGGGCGCGCTGTATGCCAGCCTTGACGACCTGAAAAACTGCGCCGGTCTGGCGCTCGGCAGCCCGACCCGTTTCGGCAACATGGCCGCCCCGCTCAAGTACTTTCTGGATGGCACCAGCAACCTGTGGCTGACCGGTGCCCTGGTCGGCAAGCCTGCCGGCGTGTTCACCTCCACCGCCAGCCTGCACGGCGGCCAGGAAACCACCCTGCTGTCGATGATGATGCCCTTGCTGCATCACGGCATGCTGATCACCGGCCTGCCTTACAGTGAGACATCGCTGCTCAATACCACGGGCGGCGGCACTCCCTACGGTCCCAGCCACCATGCCGGAGCCGATGGCAAGCGCAAGCTGGACGAGCACGAAGTAGCCCTGTGCCGGGCACTGGGGCAGCGCCTGGCGACCACCGCCCTGAGACTGGAGAACACCCGTGGCTAAAAAGCCAAAAGTGTTGCCTTCCATCGAGTGGCTGGCACCCCGGGTAAAGCTGATGCGGGTACTGAGCCTGGTGAGCTTCTTCGGGCTGGTCGGCCTGCTCTGCGTCTATTACCTGGGGTTCGCCAACCTGCATGGCGCGCGCCCCTGGGTGATCTTGCTGATCGAACTGGTGCCGCTGATGTTTCTGGTGCCGGGCATGCTGATGGGCAGCGCACGCGGGCACTCGTTCACCTGCTATGTGGTCAACCTGTACTTGATCAAAGGTGCACTGGCCGCATTCGACCCGAACCGGCAGGTGTTCGGTTTGCTGGAAATCGCAGCCAGCGTGGCAGTGTTTTGCAGTGCCATGCTGTATGTGCGCTGGCGCTATCAACTGGACCGCCGGCTGGCGGGTGAAGGCGCTTGATTCCATCGCTGGCAAGCCAGCTCCCACAAGTTAAATACACTCTCTGTGGGAGCTGACTTGCCAGCATGTCAGTGTTTGGCAGTGCCATGCTGTATGTGCGCTGGCGCTATCAACTGGACCGCCGGCTGGCGGGTGAAGGTGCTTGATTCCATCGCTGGCAAGCCAGCTCCCACAAGCTAAATGCACGCTCTGTGGGAGCTGACTTGCCAGCGTGGCAGTGTTTTGCAGTGCCATGCTGTATGTACGCTGGCGCTATCAACTGGACCGCCGGCTGGCGGGTGAAGGTGCTTGATTCCATCGCTGGCAAGCCAGCTCCCACAAGTTAAATGCACTCTCTGTGGGAGCTGACTCGCCAGCGTGGCAGTGTTTGGCAGCGGCATGCTGCATGTGCGCTGGCGCTATCAACTTGAGCGCCGGCTGGCGGGTGAAGGTGCTTGAATCCATCGCTGGCAAGCCTGCTCCCACAAGCTAAATGCACTCTCTGTGGGAGCTGATTTGCCAGCGTGGCAGTGTTTTGCAGTGCCATGCTGTATGTGCGCTGGCGCTATCAACTGGACCGCCGGCTGGCGGGTGAAGGCGCTTGACTCCATCGCTGGCAAGCCAGCTCCCACAAGCTAAATGCACTCTCTGTGGGAGCTGACTTGCCAGCGTGGCAGTGTTTGGCAGCGGCATGTGCGCTGGCGCTATCAACTGGACCGCCGGCTAGCGGGTGAAGGCGCTTGATTCCATCGCTGGCAAGCCAGCTCCCACTAGTTAAATGCATACTCTGTGGGAGCTGGCTTACCAGCGTGGCAGTGTTTGGCAGCGCCATGCAGCATGTGCGCTAGCGCTATCAACTGGACCGCCGGCTGGCGGGTGAAGGCGCTTGATTCCATCGCTGGCAAGCCAGCTCCCATAAGTTAAATGCATACTCTGTGGGAGCTGGCTTGCCAGCGATAAAAACGACCTAATGTCAGTGATTAACCGTGAACGCCAGCATCTGTGACAACTGACACATGGGCCGGCCGCTTTCGGCGTGCCATTGATTGAAAGCGTTCTGCACTATCGCCAGGTCGCGCAAGCTGGTCGGTGCCTTGTCCACCAGTTGCTGCGCATTCAGCGCCGCCACCACGTCATAGCTCGGCACAAAAGTGTCCTTGCCGACCATGCGTAAAAAGCGCGGCGCCGACAGCCCGCCCAACTGGTGCCCGTGCTTGGCCAGGTATTTCCACAGCCCAACAATATCGGTCACCGGCCAGTCGGCAATAAAGGCGCCGAAACTGCCGTGTTCCCTGGCAATGTCGAGCACCATCTGCGCGTTGCGCGGCACGCTTTTGAGCTTGCCCAGGTGACGGATGATCCGCGCATCCTGCATCAGACGCTCCAGATGCTCGGCCCCCATCAGCACCACTTTTTCAGGGTCGAAACCGAAAAAAACCTGTTCAAATACCGGCCACTTGGCATCCACCACACTGTGCTTGAGCCCCGCGCGAAACACCCGCAAGGCCAGGGTCGACAGGTAGCGATCGTCACTGATCCGGCGCAACTGCTCAGCAGTTTTGGGGACGGGCAACTCGGCTTCCAGGGCGGCTGACGAACCAAAGCGATTCAAACAATATTCATGCAGCCATTTGTAGTCGCGCATGCCCTCTCCTCTTGGCTATCAGACTTACAGATTGAGCAGATTGACGAACCGCGGTGCGGCGTTTTGGTCAATCTTCAGGCTCTTGAAGTCGTACAGGTTACGGTCCGCCAGTTGCGACGGCATCACGTTTTGCAGGCTGCGAAAGATACTCTCGGTGCGGCCCGGCGTCTTGCGCTCCCATTCCACCAGCATGTCTTTAACCACCTGACGCTGCAGGTTCTCCTGGGAGCCGCACAAATTGCACGGAATAATCGGGAACTGCTGCCAATCGGAGTAGGCCTGGATGTCTTTCTCGTTGCAGTAGGCCAACGGCCGGATGACCACGTTGCGACCGTCATCGGAGCGCAGCTTGGGCGGCATCGCCTTGAGGTTGCCATTGAAGAACATGTTGAGGAAGAAGGTTTCAACGATGTCATCGCGATGATGCCCCAGGGCCATCTTGGTCGCACCTATCTCATCGGCAAAGGTGTACAGCGTGCCGCGCCGCAAGCGCGAGCACAGCGAGCAGGTGGTTTTGCCTTCAGGAATCAGTTCTTTGACCAGCGAGTAGGTGTCTTTTTCAACGATGTGATATTCCACACCCAATGACTTCAGATAGGCCGGCAACACGTCCTCGGGAAAGCCCGGCTGTTTCTGGTCCATGTTCACGGCGACGATTTCGAACTGGATGGGCGCGACCTTTTGCAGGTGCAGCAGCACATCCAGCAGCGTGTAGCTGTCTTTTCCACCCGACAGGCAGACCATCACCTTGTCGCCGTGCTCAATCATGTTGAAGTCGGCCACAGCCTCACCGGTCAGTCGGCGCAAGCGTTTCTGGAGTTTATTTTGAGAGACCGAAAGAGTGCCCATAGCGCTTCAAACCCGCGAGTTAAGACCAAAAACCGGGGATTTTACTTAAAAAAACCCGCTGTACGAAGCCCCTGCAAAGGTTAAAGACAGCAACGCGATAAGCCGGCGCCTGACAGCGCAATATGCTCTAAGGGCCCGGGTTCATTGGGCATCAGTTTTCCTATACTGCGACTAAGGCCGCATGCCCATGTATCTGAACCCACCATCTGGCTGCGCGACCGGCACGTGTCCCTCTGGGGGCGATGCGTTTTTTACAGGAGCGATAGCCATGATCCATCACGTAGTGGGGCTTTTCACCCATCCCGATCAAGAGTGGCGCGAAATCCGTGGCGATGCAGAGGAAAGCATCGGCCACATGTACTTCACCCACACCCTGATTTTGGCTGCCATACCGGCCATTTCGGCGTTTATCGGCACCACACAGGTCGGCTGGTCCATCGGCAGCCGGGCAGCAGTGATGCTGACCACCGACAGCGCCTTGTGGATGACCCTGATGTCCTATATCGCGATGCTGGCGGGCGTAGGCGTGATGGGGGCCTTTATTCACTGGATGGCGCGTACTTATGATGCGCAACCAAGCATGGCCCGTTGCATCGCCTTCGCCACTTACACCGCTACGCCCCTGTTTATCGGGGGACTGGCCGCTCTGTATCCGCATATGTGGCTGGGCATGATGGTCGGCACCGCGGCCATTTGTTACACCGTGTACCTGCTTTATGTCGGCCTGCCGACCTTTATGAACATCGACCCGGACGAAGGGTTTTTGTTTTCCAGTTCGGTGCTGGCAGTCGGCCTGGTGGTGCTGGTCGCGATCATGGCGTTTACCGTGATCATCTGGGGCCTGGGGGTAGGTCCGGTCTATACCAACTGAGCGCAAACCCTGCAGGCGCGAGGGTTGGGGTTGAAAAACCTCGCGAGCAAGCTCGCTCCTGCAGGTACAGAATGGTTGTATGACCATTGGGCGTGATCAGCTTCGGAACTCCTGCCGCTTGCGGCATAATCGCCAGCTCTGGAGAACCGAACCGCATGCCCGAGTTGCTCAATACCCGCGTCGAAGACTGTTTTCAACAGGCCGAAAAATTTTTCAAACGCCCTTTCAAACGCCCCGTGGTCAGCCTCAAGCTACGTGGGCAAAAGGCCGGTGTCGCGCATTTGCACGAAAACCTGCTGCGTTTCAATCCACAGCTGTACCGCGAAAACAGTGAAGACTTCATCAAGCAAACAGTCGCTCACGAGGTCGCTCACCTGATTGCCCACCAATTGTTTGGCGACCGCATCACCCCCCATGGCGAAGAGTGGCAGTTGATCATGCGCGGGGTCTATGAACTGCCGCCCAACCGCTGCCACACCTACGCCATCAAACGCCGCAGCGCCACGCGCTATATCTACCGCTGTCCTTGCCCGGACAGCGATTTTGCGTTTTCCGCCCAGCGCCACGGCCTGGTCAAGCAAGGTCGTGGCTACCTGTGCCGGCGCTGCCGCAACACGCTGGTGTTCAGTGGTGAAACCCGCGTCGAATGAACAGGCATAAAAAAACCCATCCGAAGATGGGTTTTTTATCCGCCTGAGCTTACTTCGACAGTACCGGGGCCGCGCCTTCAGCTACGCCCAGGTCGTCCACAGGACGCATGTCATTCAACGGGCTGCCACCGGAGCTGAGCTCCACCTGCAGCTTGTCTTCGTCCAGTTCCTTGACCCACTTGGCAACCACCAGCGTGGCGACAGCGTTACCAATCAGGTTGGTCAGGGCACGGGCTTCGGACATGAAACGGTCGATACCCAGAATCAGCGCCAGACCGGCAACCGGCAAGTGGCCTACAGCCGACAAGGTCGCGGCCAGTACGATAAAGCCACTGCCGGTCACGCCTGCAGCACCTTTGGACGACAGCAGCAGCACCAGCAGCAGAGTGATCTGGTGGGTGATGTCCATGTGGGTGTCAGTCGCTTGCGCAATGAACACGGCAGCCATGGTCAGGTAGATCGAAGTGCCATCGAGGTTGAACGAGTAGCCGGTCGGAATGACCAGACCCACTACCGACTTCTTCGCCCCCAGACGCTCCATCTTCACCAGCATGCGTGGCAGGGCCGATTCCGACGAGGAGGTGCCCAGAACGATCAGCAGCTCTTCACGGATGTAGCGAATCAGCTTGAGGATGCTGAAGCCGTGAGCGCGAGCGATGCCGCCCAGTACGACCAGTACGAACAACACGCAAGTGATGTAGAAGCAGATCATCAACTGACCCAGTTGCACCAGCGAACCCACACCGTAGGCACCGATGGTGAACGCCATGGCACCCAGCGCACCCAGGGGCGCCAGCTTCATGATCATGTTGATGATGTTGAACATCACGTGGGCGAAGCGATCGATAAAGTCCAGCACCGGCTTGCCGTAAGCACCCAGTCGATGCAGGGCGAAACCGAAGATCACCGAGAACATCAGCACTTGCAGGATGTCGCCATTGGCAAACGCGCCGACGATGGTCGAAGGGATCACGTTAAGGATGAAACCAACGATGCTCTGGTCCGCACCGGCAGTCACGTAGGCCGCTACTTTGGAGGCGTCCAGGGTGGCCACATCAATGTGCATGCCCGCGCCCGGTTGAACCACGTTCACCACAACCAGCCCGATCAGCAGGGCGATGGTCGACACTACTTCAAAGTAGAGCAACGCATAACCACCGGTCTTGCCGACCGACTTCATGCTTTGCATGCCGGCGATACCGCTCACCACCGTACAGAAAATAATGGGCGCGATTACCATCTTGATCAGTTTGATAAAGCCATCACCCAGGGGTTTGAGTGCAACCCCGGTTTCCGGGTAGTAATGGCCCAGCAAAATACCGATAGCAATCGCTACGATCACTTGCAAATACAGGGATTTGTACAGTGGCTGACGAGTCGTCATTGCAAAGTTCCTCAAGTGCATCACTCAGTCGTCATTCCATCTGAGACCGGTGATACCCAAAGCGCGAACCCTCCTGTACTTGGAGGGATTTGTTGTGTTGAGCTGCTCAAGCGGCAGACCTCTCACAACACACTTTGCAAGGCGCGGGCCACATTGAACAAAAGCCCCGCAATAGCGCAGGCGACTCGCCTGGAGGGAAATAGCGCAGGGATTTTGTCGGACAATAGTTGGCGGGTTTCCGCCTTTTCGAAGGGGAGAGGCGGCGCAGATGGCGGATATCCGCCTTAAAAAGACCGCCCCTGCTGGGGATTACAATGCCGGGAAATGAATTCGAAATGCCGCCCCGCCCAGGGATGAGTCATCCAGGGTGAGTTTGGCGTCATAACTTTCAATGATGTCCTTGACCACTGCCAGCCCGATACCCTGCCCCGGGTGCTGGCGATCCAGACGTTCGCCGCGGCGCAAGATCCGAGCGCGCTGATCAGCCGGTACGCCGGGACCATCGTCTTCCACGCAGACTTCAACCCCATAAGCATTGCGATGCAAGCTGATGCGCACTTGTCCAAGACACAGTCGATAGGCGTTTTCCAGCAGGTTGCCCAGTAACTCCAGCAACGCATTTTGTTCAATGGGCACATGACTCAATGGCGGGATGTCACAACTGACCTTGACCCGTTTGTCGCGGTAGACCTTGTCCAGCGTGTTACACAGGCTTTCAACCACCGGAATCAGCTCCACCTGGTGGCGTACCAGACCGCTCTTGCGCAAGCTGGCGCGCTGCAACTGATAGCTGATTTGCTGATTCATGCGTTCAATCTGACTTTGCAGCACCCAGGCCTGTTCACGATCTTGCGGACGCTGGGCCATGCTTTCACTGACGCCTTGCAGCACCGCCAACGGGGTTTTCAAGCTGTGGGCCAGATCGTCGAGGGAATCACGATAACGCGTACGTTGCTCGCGCTCACTTTGCAGCAGACGGTTCAATGAGCCGGTCAAACGCAGCAACTCACGAGGATGCTGTTCGCTGAGGCTTTCGCGCTCACCGGATTCAATCTGGTCCAGCTCCTGGCTCAAACGTCGCAAGGCACGTAACCCCCAAGTCAAACCGATCCACAGCAAAGCCAGCAGTACACCCAGGGCCGCACCGAACCCCAGATAGAGGTTTTCACGCAGCCCCTCGAGGGTCAGGTTGTACTCTCGCATTGGTTGCAGGGCGACAAAACTGAACGCTGCACTTTTGCCGCCCAGCAGTTTGACCTCGACATCGTAGACAAAGAACTCTTCGCCATTGTCTTCACGAATACTCGCAAACTCGTTACCGCGCCCGTCGTAGCGCGGTTTGTAGTTGATGGATTCTTCTTGAGTCGCCCGCGAGCGCCAGACCTGACGCCCCTCGCGGTCATAGATATAGCCGAGCATCCGGCTGTCAGGCAGATTCAGCTCTTCGTCCGGCAGCAATGCCGGCATTTTCAAATGATTTCTTTCAACCCTGGCCGCCGAGATCAGCGTACTCACATCGGATGCCAAGCGTTGCTCGATCGCATCCTTGAGCGCCAGGCTGAACGCCCCCTGCATCGCCGGTAACAGCGCAAGCATAAAGAGCACGGCCAACAGTGTGGCCGCCAGCATCAATCGAACGCGAAGCGAACGGATCAACGACAGCGCTCAGTAAACAGGTACCCCAAACCGCGTACCGTATCGATTGGCTTAAAGCCGTTTGCCCCCTCAAGCTTGCGTCGCAGGCGCCCGACCAGCACCTCGATCACATTCGGATCACGTTCCTCGTCATCCGGGTACAGCTGTTCCATCAGTCGGTCCTTGGCCACCACCTGCTGGTGATGGCGCATCAGGTATTCAAGTATCCGGTATTCATAGGCGGTCAACGCCAGAGGTTCGCCCTCAAGTACTGCCTGCTTGCGATTGATGTCCAGCACCAGTTCGCCAGCGACAATGGTTGAATGGGTGAAACCACTGGAACGACGCAGCAATGCATTCAGACGTGCTTCCAGTTCTTCGAACTGGAACGGCTTGACCACATAATCGTCGGCCCCTGCTGCCAGCCCTTCGACCTTGTCCTGCCAGTTGCCACGAGCCGTGAGGATCAGGATCGGGAACGTCTTGCCGCGCTTGCGCAGTTCGCGAATCAGCTCGAGACCGCCCAAACCCGGCAATCCCAGATCAATCATCGCCAAATCATGATTGAACTGCCCGGTCTGGTACAACGCCTCTTCGGCATTGGCCACCGACTCGACCACATGGCCATTTTCGGTCAGACGGGTTTGCAAGTGATGGCGCAATAACGCCTCATCTTCAACCACCAGCAATTTCATTGCGCTCTCCCAGGCAAAAACCGCGTCTTGAAGGACGTGCGTCCTATATAGCTTAGCCACACACAGTATGTCGTGTGCCCTGAACATACTCTGAACAATTGCACAGCATGGCCGCCAGCCTGCAAAATGCCCGACATGAATCGACTCCCCGCACTGCCTGCCTGTTGCACCCCGCTGCGTGACGAATGGCCCTTGCCCCTAGCGTTGCCGGGCAGCGTATGGTTCAGCACCGGTTTCACCCCTGCCCGGCTCACGGCTGACGATTTTGCGAGCAGTGCCATTGAGATGCCTGCAAGTATTCAACGCTCTGTGGCCAAACGCCAAACCGAATTTCTCGCCGGCCGGGTCTGCGCTCGCGCCGCCATGCTGCAACTGGACGGCACCCGGGCCATCCCGGCCATCGGTGAAGATCGCGCCCCCGTGTGGCCCGCCCACATCAGCGGGGCAATCACCCACAGCAATGGCACCGCTGCGGCCATCGTCGGCCTTAAAAGCCAGTGGCAAGGGCTGGGCATGGACCTCGAAAACATGCTCAGTACCGAGCGGGCCGAACGCCTGGCCAAGGAAATCCTCACCCCCGATGAACTGCGGGCCATGGCCGCCGGTGCAGCCCAAGACATTGCGCTGCTGGTGACGCTGACCTTTTCCGTCAAGGAAAGCCTGTTCAAGGCCCTCTTCCCACTGGTGAAAAAACGCTTTTACTTTGAGCATGCGCAGGTGCTGAGCTGGTCCCGCGAAGGCCATGTCCGCCTGCGCCTGCTCACCGACCTGTCGCCTGAATGGCAGCAGGGCCAAGAGCTGGACGCGCAATTTGCGCTGTATCACGGGCAATTGCTGAGCGTGGTAGCGATCAGCGCTGCAAGCGACTTCCCCCCATGCCGCTAACCTCCCGAGCCCTGCGACTGGCGCTGTATTGCCTGTTGATTCTGGCCGGCGCAGTGATTGCCGGCGGCTGGGCCATGCGCCAGGCCGAGCAGCATGCACTGGAAGAAAGTGCCCGCCGTGGTCCCGAGCAACTGAGTTTGTATGCCAACTCACTGCACACCCTGATTGAGCGTTATCGGGCTTTGCCCGCAGTGCTGGCGCTGGACTCTGAACTGGTCGCCGCCCTGAGTGCTCCCATCACCCCTGAGGTCCAGGCGTCACTCAATCAAAAACTTGAGCGCATCAATGGCGCGGCACAGTCCTCAACCCTGGAACTGCTGGACCGAACCGGGCTGGCGGTAGCTGCCAGCAACTGGAACACCTCCAACAGTTATGTAGGCCATAACTATGGCTTTCGGCCTTACTTCAGCCAGACCCGCAGCCAGGGCTCCGGGCGTTTTTATGCAGTGGGCGTGACCAGCGGCATTCCGGGGTATTTTTTGTCCAGCGCGGTACTCGATGCCCAGGGGCAATTTTCGGGGGCAATGGTGGTTAAACTGGAGTTTCCGCAGCTGGAGCGGGAATGGAATCATGGCAACGACATACTGCTGGTCAGCGATGCGCGGGGCATCGTATTTATCGCCAACCAGCCAGGCTGGCGTTACCGCCTTTTGCGGCCGTTGAGTGACAGTGACCGCAGCGAAATCACCCTCACTCGCCAGTATCACAACCAACCTCTGACCTTGCTCAAAACCCATACTTTGCGCAGCTTTGCCGAAAACAGCTTTCTGACCCGGGTCGACGCCCCCACTGGAGCGGCAGATTATTTGTGGGAATCTTTACCGCTAACGGCTGAAGGCTGGACCTTGCATCTGTTACGCCACCCCGTGGTCGCAGCCGAAGACAGCCGCAATGCCGCATTGGCGGCGATCGGCCTGTGGCTGACGCTGGTCTTTTCAGGATTGTTTCTCCTCCAGCGCTGGCGACTGGGCCGTTTACGCCAGCGTAATCGTGAAGAACTGGAGCAACTGGTAGAAGCCCGCACCCGGGATCTGCGTACCGCTCAAGATGGCCTGGTGCAATCGGCCAAGCTCGCGGCGCTGGGGCAAATGTCGGCAGCGCTGGCCCATGAAATCAATCAACCGTTAACGGCTCAGCGCATGCAACTGGCAACCTTGCGCCTGTTGCTCGATCACGGCCGGGTCGACGATGCCTATAAAGCCCTGGTACCACTGGAGCAGATGTTGACGCGCATGGCGGCCCTCACGGGCCACCTCAAAACCTACGCCCGGCAAAGCCCGAGCGGCTTGCGCGAACGACTGGATCTGGCCAGCGTTGTGGATCAATCCCTGCAATTGCTCGAACCGCGACTGAAGGAAGAAGAGATAGACCTGCAGGTTGAACTGGTACGCCCGGCATGGGTACGGGGCGATGCCATTCGCCTGGAACAGGTGTTGATCAACCTGCTGCACAACGCGCTGGATGCCATGGCGGACAAACCGCGCAAGCAACTGCAAATCCGCATCGAAGCCGATCAGCAACTCTGGAAATTGAGCGTCAGCGACAGCGGTGGCGGAATCGCCGAGGAGCACTTGGGTAAAGTGTTCGACCCTTTCTTCACCACCAAACCCGTGGGTGAAGGTTTAGGCTTGGGGCTGGCGGTGTCTTACGCCATTGTTCATGAAATCGGTGGACGTCTGACAGCCTGCAATCAGGTTGACGGCGCGCTCTTCACGCTGACGTTGCCCATCGCACAGGAATCTTGAAACATGCTCAATTCGGTTATCGTGGTCGATGACGAGGCCAGTATTCGCAATGCCGTTGAGCAATGGCTGAGCCTCAGCGGTTTTGACGTGCAGTTGTTCAGTTGCGCTGAAGATTGCCTGAGCCAGTTACCCGCACATTTCGCCGGTGTGATTGTCAGTGATGTGCGCATGCCGGGGATGGGGGGCCTGGCCCTGCTGAACCGCTTACAGCAGCTGGACCCGGATCTGCCGGTCATTCTTCTGACGGGCCATGGCGATGTCCCGATGGCGGTCGAAGCCATGCGCGATGGCGCTTACGACTTTCTGGAGAAGCCTTTTAGCCCCGAAGCGCTACTGAGCAGCCTTCGGCGCGCGCTGGAAAAGCGCCGGCTGGTACTGGAGAACCGTCGTTTGCACGAACAGGCAGACCTGCGCCAGCAGATCGACGGGCGCCTGCTCGGCATGTCCCGCAGCTTGCAGACCTTGCGCCGCCAGGTGATGGAACTGGCGCCGCTGCCGGTCAATGTGCTGATTCGCGGCGAAACCGGCAGCGGCAAAGAACTGGTCGCCCGCAGCCTGCATGACTTTGGCCCGCGGGCCGACAAACCTTTTGTCGCGCTCAATTGCGCGGCGATCCCCGAACAATTGTTTGAAGCCGAATTGTTCGGTCACGAAAGCGGCGCGTTCACCGGCGCCCAGGGCAAGCGCATAGGCAAACTGGAATATGCCGATGGCGGCACCTTGTTTCTGGATGAAATCGAAAGCATGCCACTGGCCCAGCAAGCCAAATTACTGAGGGTGCTGCAGGAGCAAAAACTCGAGCGCCTGGGCTCGAACCAGAGCATCGCGGTTGATTTGCGGGTGATCGCCGCAACCAAACCCGACTTGCTCGAAGAAGCCCGCGCCGGACGCTTTCGCGAAGACCTGGCCTATCGCCTGACGGTGGCCGAACTGCGCCTGGCACCTCTGCGCGAACGCCGTGAAGACATTCCGTTGTTGTATCAGTACTTTTCCCACACCGCGGCCGAGCGTCTGGGCCGTAGCGCGCGGCCACTCAGCGGGCCGCAGCTATCGCGTCTGCTGAGCCACGACTGGCCCGGCAACGTACGCGAACTGGCCAACGTTGCAGAACGTGACGTCCTGGGCCTGAGCGAACCCCAGTTTGAAGACCTCAATCCTGGCCAGTCCCTCGTGGCGCAACAGGAAGCCTTTGAAGCGCAATGCCTGCGGGCCGCCCTTAGCCGGCACAAAGGCGATATCAAGGCCGTGCTCAACGAGCTGCAACTGCCGCGCCGCACCCTGAATGAAAAAATGCAGCGTCATGGACTGGTACGTGAGGCATTCACACAACCTCTGTAGGCCCGAGCGCTTCAGAGCGGCCGCGAACAGTTTGCGCGCCATATAGGCGGATTTCCGCTCATCCAAACATCCCGCCCGGCGGATACCCGCTCATTTCCTATCGTTCCCCCCTTATAAACCGGGGATTCAAGCCTTGGCACAACTCCTGCTATAGCCCTGCAAGCTCGCGTTTTGACGCGCTATAAAAAAACAAATAAAAGAAGGATCCATTTAATGGATAACTCAAGCTCCCTGTCTGCCGGGTCTGCTGCAACCCCGAAAGAAAGAACCACCTCCAGCCGCATCAAATCCATTTTCAGCGGTTCCGTCGGCAACATGGTCGAATGGTACGACTGGTATGTTTATGCCGCGTTCTCGCTGTACTTCGCCAAAGCCTTTTTCCCGAAAGGCGACACCACTGCCCAATTGCTCAATACCGCCGCGATCTTCGCCGTCGGCTTTTTGATGCGCCCGATCGGCGGCTGGCTGATGGGCCTGTACGCTGACCGCAAAGGCCGTAAAGCCGCGCTCATGGCTTCGGTACTGCTGATGTGCTTCGGCTCGCTGCTGATTGCCCTGTCCCCAGGTTACGAAACCATCGGCGTATGGGCGCCGGTCCTGCTGGTCTTCGCTCGCTTGCTGCAAGGCTTGTCGGTGGGTGGCGAGTACGGTACCTCGGCGACCTATCTCAGCGAAATGGCGACTAAAGAACGTCGCGGTTTCTTCTCCAGCTTCCAGTACGTCACCCTGATCTCGGGCCAGCTCATCGCGCTGGGCGTGTTGATCGTGCTGCAACAGACCCTGACCGAAGAGCAGCTGTATAGCTGGGGCTGGCGGATTCCGTTCGTGATCGGTGCCCTGTGTGCAGTGGTTGCCCTGTATCTGCGTCGCGGAATGGAAGAGACCGAGTCCTTCAAGAAGGTCAAAGCCGAGCCTAAAGAAAGCGCCATGCGCACGCTGATGCGTCATCCAAAAGAGTTGATGACCGTAGTCGGCCTGACCATGGGCGGCACACTGGCGTTCTATACCTACACCACCTATATGCAGAAATACCTGGTGAACACGGTCGGGATGAGCATCTCCGACTCCACCACCATTTCGGCCGCCACGCTGTTCCTCTTCATGTGCATCCAGCCCCTGGTGGGCGGGCTGTCCGACAAGGTTGGACGACGTCCGATCCTCATCGCCTTCGGTGTACTGGGTACCCTGTTCACCGTGCCGATCCTGACCACACTGCATACCATCACCACCTGGTGGGGCGCGTTTTTCCTGATCATGGCGGCGCTGATCATTGTCAGCGGTTACACCTCGATCAACGCCGTGGTGAAAGCCGAACTGTTCCCGACCGAAATCCGCGCTCTGGGTGTAGGCCTGCCTTACGCACTGACGGTATCGATCTTCGGCGGCACTGCTGAATACATCGCCCTGTGGTTCAAAAGTGCAGGTATGGAAACCGGCTATTACTGGTACGTGACGGCGTGTATCGCCTGTTCGCTGCTGGTGTACATCACGATGAAAGACACCCGCAAACATTCGCGGATCGAGACCGACTAAACGTCCCGGGCTCTGCAGGAGCGAGCTTTTAACAGAGCGCCAGACAAGCTCGCTCCTGCAAGTTCATCGTTTAAGACAACCCGGCCACCGCAGGCCGGGTTTGTTTGTTTTTGACATAGGCGGCGCCGGCGATCATCGCCACCAGTATCCCTGCCAGTACCAGCGACGAGCCGACAGTGCCGAAATCCAGTCCACCCTTGTCATGGGGCTTGGTCAGGAAGTCGCCCAGGGTCGCGCCAAAGGGTCGCGTCAGCACGAACGCCACCCAGAACAACACCACCGACGAGATGTTGCTCAAGTAACGTGCCAGCACCACAACGGCAATGGTTGCCCCGATGAACAAGGCACCTCCCGCAAAACCCAGCCCCGAATCATCCGCCAGGTAATCGCCCAGGGCGGTACCCAGGGTGTTGGAAAACAGAATCGCCATCCAATAGAACATCTCGCCGCGCGGGGTCTGCACCTTGCTGACGTTGAGTGACTCGCCGCTCCATTTCCACAGCGCAAAAATCGCCACCAGTATCGACACCAGAATAAATGAGCCCGTGGCGTAACCCAGGCCCAGTGTGCGGTCCATAAAGTCCGACATGGTGGTGCCGGCCGTACTGGTGGACAGAATCACCAACCAGTACAGCACCGGGTTGTAGGTTTTCGAGAACAGCTGAGTCAGCAAGGTCAGAACGAACACGCTGATAAGGATCATCGAGCTAACGGCATAACCCACATTGAGGGTCATGGACAGCAAATCGCCGGCGGTTTCTCCCAGGGTCGTGGCGCAGATTTTCATCACCCAGAACGCGAGGGTGATTTGGGGAAGTTTATTCATCGGGTAAAGGCTCCAGGTGGCAGGGTGCAAAGCCGTTGCAGTTGTCGGCTTTTTTGCCCGCTGAAGACTGCTGCCCGCCCGGTGAAAAATAGGTAACGCGAAAATGAAAAGTCCGTCCGCGGGTGCAGTTTTTTTCAAGATTAATAGTCAGTTAATGCTGATAGCCCACTATCAATCTCAGCGAAACATCAGTTCATGGATGATTCGCAGCGCCTTCGGCCAACAAGCTGAACAGCCTGCAGATCAAATAATTGAGCGCGCCAATACATCGAATAAACTGATTACTTTGTGCTAATTTTTGCGCTTTTTAATCAATTTAATCGGCGTAGTCTTAAACCCATAGCAACGAAACATCCCGCTCTTCACAAGAGTCCGCAACAAGGAGCACGACCATGAAAACCAAATTTATCCTCGCCGCCGCCCTCTCAGTCCTGGCCTTCAACGCTTTTGCAGGCGACGGATTTGATCGCACCCAATCAGCAACCTTTGCTGAAGATGGCTACAGCCGCACAGGTTCTGCCGCAGTCGCTGCCGACGGTTATGACCGCACCGGTTCTGCCACCTTTGCCGAAGACGGTTACAGCCGCACCCAGTCGGCCACCTTTGCCGCCGATGGCTATGATCGTACCCACGGCGCCCGCTTCAGCTAACACCTGAAGTTGCCACTCCAGCCCGGCTTCGGCCGGGCTTAGTCGTTTCTGGAGCAAGGTAAAAGGCAATGGCCTTCTACCTGTAGGCGCGAGCTTGCTGCTGCAGGTAGGAGGGGGGCTCAATCACGCCCAAAATCTCAAAAAGCCAATCTTGTTTTGTCATTCAACAAAATGGCTTGCACTATATAGCCCCTCTATCCCAGCCGTTTGCGGACTCCTGCCATGCATGACGACATCCATTTCTATGAGCCCGCCAAGGGCCACGGTTTACCCCATGATCCATTCAACGCCATCGTCGGGCCGCGGCCGATCGGCTGGATTTCGTCGCAGGATGCCCAGGGCCGGCTGAACCTTGCGCCCTACAGCTTTTTCAATGCGTTCAACTACATCCCGCCAATCATCGGGTTTTGCAGTGTGGGCCGCAAAGACAGCCTCAATAACATCGAGCAAACCGGCGAGTTCGTCTGGAACCTGGCTACCCGGCCTTTGGCCGAGGCGATGAACCAGAGCTGTGCGATGGTCGCGCCAGAGATCAATGAATTCGAATTGGCCGGGCTGACGACCGTGGCCTCACGGGTAGTAAGCGTGCCCCGGGTGGCCGAAACCCCGGTGTCGTTCGAGTGCAAGGTGACGCAGATCATTCAGCTGCAAAGGGCAGACCAGGAACTGGTGCCAAGCTGGCTGATTCTGGGGGAAGTGGTGGCGGTACATATCGCCAGGCATCTGCTTAAAGACGGGATTTACGACACTGCCGCCGCTGAACCTATTTTGCGCGGCGGCGGCCCGGCGGATTACTTCCAGCTGGGGCCTGAGGCGCTGTTCAAAATGCACCGCCCCCGCTAGTCGTTACCAGACCAGTTCGGCGTCTTCAGTAACGCCCTGCAGGTCTTCAAGCTTTTGAGCGGCGGCCGCATCGGCTTCGGTCGCTGTTTTAAAAGTCTGATCGATCAACACTTTGTGAAAGCGCGGCGCGCCGCCTTCGTACAAGGCTTTGACTGCAATCGCCGCATGGTAAGTACCGGGTTCTACCGGAACAACCGCTGATACCGCTTCAAAATGTGCAAACTCTTTACGCGCCATGCTGAAAACTCCGGCCACAAAAAACCGGCATTCTACCTGTTCAACCCGCCTGCATCGCTGAAGGTTTTAAAATCGATGCTTTCAACCACCTGTTGGTGCACCAGCACGCTGTAAACCTCCATCACCGGGGAGTTGAAGTAGGCTTGCATCGAGGGTTCATCCTGCCAATGGCCCACGACGTGCCACAACAGCGGGTCGGTGTCGCAATGCTGCAAGGCAAAGTGCATACAACCGGCGGCTTTACGGGTGGGCTCGAGCAGTTGGTTGAGGCAGGTCTGCACTTGGGCCGAGCACCCTACGCGAGCGCGGACCAAGGTCATATGACTGACGGCACTGGACTGGGGCATGGTGGCCTCCACAAAAGCAAGTGGCATGGGTGAGAGGTTCAAAGCTTATAGCCCGGCGCTCCTGGCCGTTAGTCGATTCCTGCCCCTGGCTTGCACAATTCTGCAAAACCTTGCACGTCCCCCTCCTCTGCCCAGGCACTCACCAGACTGACTGGGCGCTATGCTTTCAAGCAATCATCGACCTCTGCCACGGCCTCGCCGGACAGCCAACCCCGGACAGCGACAGAATCAGGCAAGCCTTCGACAGGAATCGACTACCCCTGCGCCTTGCACAAATTTAAGCTGTGCCCACTCTGCCGCTTTAACGAGGATGCTCCCATGTCACTGCTGGAACCGCCGCGCCCCGCGCTCGACCCCGCGCTAGAAAAGCAGCGGGTGGAACTGGCTGACCTGATCCACCGTCACGCCCGTGAAGACGGCACGTTCACTACTCCCGTCGAGGCGCTGTTCGTTTCGCGCTACAGCCGGCCCAGTGACTTTTCCCCCAGCCACCCCAAACCGGCCCTGTGCATCATGGCCCAGGGCCGCAAGGAGGTGCGGTTAGCCGATGAGTACTTCGCCTACGATCCGCTCAATTACCTGGTGGTCTCGGTGTCGATGCCCATTAGCGGCCGGGTTCTGGAGAGTGATCCCGAACAGCCGGTACTGGCCCTGCGCCTGGATATTGATCCGGTAGACATCACCACCTTGATCAGCGACGCCGGGCCCATGGGCGTACCGTCACGGCCTGCGGGGCGGGGCCTGTATGTCGAACCCATCGACCAGCCGATGCTCGACGCCTTGCTGCGCCTGACCCGCCTGCTCGACACGCCGAAAGATATCGCCATGCTTGCGCCCTTGATCCGCCGCGAGATTTTGTACCGCCTGTTGCGCAGCCCGCAGGGCTACCGGCTGTATGAAATAGCCAGCGAGAACAGTCAGACGCATCGTGTTAGCCGGGCGATTTCCTGGCTCAACGGTAACTTCGAACAGCCGCTGCGCATCGACAGCCTGGCCCGGGAGGCCAATCTCAGCGTGTCGACCTTGCACCACCGCTTCAAGGCGATGACAGCCATGAGCCCGTTGCAGTACCAAAAACAGCTGCGCCTCAACGAAGCGCGGCGGTTGATGCTCAGCGAGGGGCTGGATGCATCGGCCGCCGGCTACCGTGTGGGCTACGAAAGCCCTTCGCAATTCAGCCGCGAGTACAGCCGCCTGTTTGGTGCGCCACCGGTACGGGATCTGGCGCGCCTGCGAATGAGCCTATAGCACCAGAGACTGTTGCCAGTGCAGCTCGTCGATTTCGATCAGGGTCGGCCCCTGACGGTCGGCGGCACTGGCCAGCGCTGCGCGCAGTTGCCCTTCGCCCTCCACCGCCAGTGCGGCACAGCCCATGGCTTTAGCCACACCGATAAAGTCCGGAGTGTAGATATCGACGCCCACCGGCTCGATGGCACGATTGAGCATGTACTTCTTGATTTCGCCGTAACCCTGGTTGTTCCACAGCAACAGGATAATCGGCGTGCGAGCTTCAACCGCGCTGGCCAGTTCGGACAGGGTAAATTGCAAGCCGCCATCGCCGATCAGGCATAGCACCGGACCACCCGCCTGGCCGCCACTACGACGCCCCAGCCAGGCACCAACGGCCGCCGGCAAGGCATACCCCAGGGTGCCGTAGCCGGTGGAAGAGTTGAACCAGCGCCGCGGCTGATCGGGGTTGAAGGTCAGGTTGCCGGTGTATACCGGCTGGGTCGAGTCGCCGACACATACTGCATCCGGCAATACATCGAACAGGGTCTGCAAAAAGTGCGTTTGCGCCCGGGTCGGCGCATCCCAGTCACTTGCCAGTTGCGCCTGCAAGCGGCTGACCCGCGCCGCGCCCCATTCGGCACTGCGTGCCGGCAAGGCGCCAAGTTCAGCCAGCAAGGCTTCAGCCGCCACTCTGGCGTCTGCCACCAGGGCCAGCGCGGGTGCATAGTTGCGAACCGTCTGATCCGGGTCGATATCGATCCGCAGCAAGCCCCCGGGAATTTCAAAGCCACCGGCAAAGGTGATGTCGTAATCGGTTTCGGCCAGCTCGGTGCCAATGGCCAGGACTACGTCCGCTTCGGCGACCAAAGCGCGGGTGGCCACCAGGGACTGGGTGGAGCCGATCAGCAGCGGATGGGCGGCAGGCAGCATGCCCTTGGCGTTGATGGTCAAGGCCACGGGCGCACCCAGCCGTTCGGCCAGTTGTTGCAGCGCCGGGGCCGCGTCAATTGCACCGCCACCGGCCAGAATCAATGGCCGTTTGGCCTGGGCCAGACGCTGGCCCATCTGTTCGATAGCAGCGGGCGCCGCGCCAGCACGAGCAATGCTGACCGGTTGGCTGGCAAGCAGCGCATCAGCATTTTCCACCAGCACATCCAGCGGAATTTCGATGTGTACCGGCCGTGGACGTCCCGCCTGGAACACGGCAAAAGCGCGGGCCAGTACGGCCGGCAGTTCAGCCGCCGACATCAGGGTGTGGGAAAACGCCGCCACTCCAGCCACCATCGCACTCTGGTTCGGCAACTCGTGCAGCTTGCCGCGGCCACCGCCCAACTGACTGCGCGACTGCACACTGGAGATCACCAGCATCGGAATCGAATCGCCATAGGCCTGGCCCATTGCCGTGGTGATATTGGTCATGCCCGGGCCGGTAATGATGAAGCACACCCCGGGTTTGCCACTGGTACGGGCATAGCCATCAGCCATGAAGCCGGCACCCTGTTCGTGACGCGGGGTCACGTGATTGATCGACGAGCCCGCCAGCCCGCGATACAACTCAACGGTATGCACGCCGGGAATGCCGAATACCTGATCAACCCCGTAGGCCTCCAGCAACTTGACCAATACTTCGCCGCACGTCGCCATCTGTCCTGCCCCTCTTGTTGTTCTAAATGAACCATTGAAGCGGGCGAGTGTGGCGCGCACAACGCAAACCTGCTCATACTAGCCATGTCCTGTGCTCATGGCTGACTCCTGATGAAACGCCTTCCGCCACTCCCTGCGCTGCATACTTTTTTAATCACTGCCCAATGCTGCAACTTCACCCGGGCCGGAGAGCAGTTGCATATCTCCCAGGGTGCCGTGAGCCGGCAGATTGCCGGGCTTGAAGATCACCTGGGCTATGCCCTGTTCCACCGCCAGGCACGGGGCTTGAGCCTGACCGAGCAAGGCCAGGCGCTTTACCCGAGGATCGAGCAGGCCTTCGATCTGATCGGTGAAGCGGTCGAGCAGGCCAGCGTGCGCCGTACCCCGCTGCAGATAAAAGCTCCGACCTGCATGTTGCGCTGGCTGTTGCCCAAATTGATGGAATGGCAAAAGCTGCGCCCGGACGTGCCGGTAGAACTGACCAGCAGCATGGAGCACGGGGTGGATTTTCGCCGTGAGACCTTCGATGCCGCGGTGATTTACAGCGCCACCCCGGGACCAAAGCGCCTGGGCCAACACCTGCTGGATGAGCAACTGACCCCCGTATGCGCCCCGCAGTTGCTGGAGGGCAGCGAAGCCATCAATAGCCTGGACGACCTTAAGCACCACACGCTACTGCACCCCAGCCGCGATCAACGGGACTGGAGCAATTGGCTGAATGCTGCCGGAGGCGATGTCGCGAGCATCTGCAAAAGTCAGTACTTCGACACCCTGGACCTGGCCATGACGGTGGCAGCCCAGGGCAACGGTGTCGCGATCGGTGACTGGTCACTGATCGGCGACGACCTGAAGAGTGGCCGCCTGGCCCTGCCATTTGATTTGAAAGTACGCACCGGAGCGGTGTATCAGCTTGTCTGCTCGCCGCGCGCAGAAGCTTCGGCGCCGCTGCGCGAATTAATGGAGTGGCTGGTCAAGCAGGCAACAACAACGCCGTAGGGGCGAGCTCGCCTCGCGACAATACTGTCACCAGACCTGCTCGCCCCTGTCACAGCCGGTAATCAGTAACCGACCGTAAACCGCTGACGCGAATGCTTGGGGTGCTCCACTTCATCGAGCATGGCGATGGCGAAGTCGGCGAAGGTGATCCAGCTTTTGCCTTCGGCACTGATCAGCAAATGATCTTTGCCCAAACGGAATTTACCGGTGCGCGGGCCTTCTACAAACTCGGCAGACGGGGAAATAAAGGTCCAGTCCAGGTCCTTCTCGGCGCGCAGGGTATCCAGATAAACGCCTCCGGCTGTGGCTTCCGGCTTGTACTCGGCAGGGAAATCCGGGCTTTCGATGACCTTGGTATTGTCGGGCAGCAACAGCGAACCCGCACCACCGACAAACAGCAGGCGCCTGACACCGGCTTTTTTTACCGGGTCGATGATGGCCGCAGCCGGCAGGGTCGAGAAGTGCGCAGCACTCAACACCACATCGTTGCCTGCCACCGCCTCTTGCAGTGCGGCTGCGTCGTTGATGTCCACATCCTTGGTCACAACTGCGTCACGGGCGCCGATTTTCGAAGCATGGCGGGCAATGGCCGTAACGCTGTGACCGCGACGCAGGGCTTCTTCCAACAATTGACTACCCGCACGACCGGTAGCGCCGATAATTGCAATCTTGCTCATGACATTCTCCAGCTGGATTGATGGGTGGCAGGTAAATCCTGCCTCACCACTGCACTTCGTCTTTGGCTACTTTGGCGCTCAGTTCCAGCGAAGATTCTTCGCCCAGATCCGGGTAGCGTTTTTTCATCGCGGCGATCAGTTCTCCCGAATTGCGGGCCTTGAGGGCTTCTTCGTCAAAGGCCTTGATGTAGTCGCGGGTGAAATGTACGGCGTTCAGGGAGCGGTCGTTCTGCCCCAGGTAATGGCCGGGCACGACCACTTGCGGTTGCAGGCTGTCGATACGTTTGAGAGTGGCCAGCCACTGCCGGTGGGACTGCGGGGTCTGGGTATCGGCCATCCACACGTGCAGGTTATCGGCCACTACCACGCCGCCGACCACCGCCTTGAGCGAGGGAATCCAGACGAAGGTGCGATCCGGCTGTCTGCCGCCCAGACCTACGATGTCCAGCTCACGCCCTTCAAGCTCCAGGGTGTTGCCCTTCAACACCTGCGGCACGATCAACCGGCCCGGTACATCCTGGCCCATCTGCGGTCCCCAGTACGCCAGCTTGGCGTCCTTGGTTTTATTGATGTGCTCGACGGTCGGCCCCGAGGCCAGCACTTTGGCGTCCGGGAAGGCCCGGGTCAGGGTTTCCAGGCCGAAGTAGTAATCCGGGTCGCCATGGCTGATGTAGATGGTGGTCAAGTGTTTGCCGCTGGCGCGGATCTTGTCGACCACTTGCCGGGCCTGGGCGGCGGCAAACTGGGCATCAATCAGAATCGCGTCTTTTTCACCGCTGACCAGCACTGAGGACACCGGGAAAATGGCCGCAGCACCGGGGTTGTAGACGTCCAGGGTCAAAGGGGCCGGGGCCGCTGCCGCGTGGGCAGCAAAGCCCAGTACGGCAGCACCGAGAATGAAACGGCGCAGGGTGGAAAATCCAGGCATGGGAGGTATCCAGAGTCGTGGGACGATGCAGGTGATGGACAGAGCTTAGTAGCACCCCAGCCAACTAAAAATGCGATGCTTGAACATAGTCTGTTTCGGATATCGGGCAAATCATGGATCGTCTTACTGCAATGCGGGTGTTCACCACCGTCGTCGACCTTGGCAGCCAGTCAGCGGCGGCCGATCATCTGGACCTGTCGCGGCCTGTGGTGTCGCGGTACCTGGCTGAACTCGAAGAGTGGGTGGGCGCCCGCTTGATGCACCGCACCACCCGCAAACTGAGCCTGACCGCCGCCGGTTTCGAAACGCTGCCCCGCTGCCGGCAATTACTGGAACTGGCAGATGACCTGCAGGCCACAGTCAGTGTTCCCGGTGATGCGCCGCGGGGTTTGCTGCGGATCAGCGTCAGCACCTCATTCGGCCAGGCCCAACTGGCCGCTGCCGTTGCTGACTATGTGCGGCTCAACCCGCAGGTCAGCGTCGATCTGCAAATGCTCGACCGCACAGTGAATCTGGTGGATGAACGGATTGATCTGGCAATTCGCACCAGCAATGACCTGGACCCGAACCTGATTGCCCGCAAGCTGACGGTCTGTCGATCGGTGTTATGCGCAGCACCGGCCTATCTGCGCGAGCACCCGGCACCGCAACAGGTCGATGACCTCAGCCGGCACAACTGCCTGACCCACTCCTACTACGGCAAAAGCCTGTGGCATTTCACCCGGCGCGGCGAAGAAATAGCGGTGCCGGTGCAAGGCAACATCAGCGCCAATGAAGCCAGCACCCTATTGAGCGCCACACTGGCAGGGGCCGGAGTTTCATTGCTGCCCACCTATCAGGCCGGGATACATGTGCGCCAGGGCACACTGGTCCGTCTGCTGCCAGATGCCGAACCCCGGGTGATGAACATTTACGCGGTGTATGCCTCGCGCAAACACATGCCCGCCACGTTGCGCAGCATGCTCGACTTTCTCGCCGGGCGCTTTACCGAAAAACCGGCGTGGGATGCCTGAAAAAACATCTAGAGCGCGGCCACATAATCTTGCGAATAGTCCATTTGGAGGATGAAGCGCTGCAACTCCACTCGTACAACTAGCATGGCAAGTCCTTAGGTCTGAACTAGCCTCAATGGTGTGACGTCTAGGAGATGAATGCCATGACCACTAAAACAAAAACCAGATGCATGACCTTGTTTCTCATTTTTGCTGCCGCTGTCATCTTTGCTGGCGCTTGCTACCGCGCCGAACAAACCCGGCAAGCAGTCGGATATACCGTCAGTTGCAATGGCGGGCATTGTAATTCTGCGTTTAGCGCTCTGAGGTAAGGATGCCCCGGAGTCAGACCGGACTGCTGTTGTCAGTCCGGTCTGTACGAAACGCGCTGGGCGAAGTCCCGGTCAGGCGCCGGAAAAAACGCGCAAAATACGCCGGGTCGGCAAAACCCAGGCTATCGGCCACTTCGCTGATGGTCATCGGTGTGTAGATCAAATGCCGTTTGGCCTCCAGCAACAGGCGCTGATGAATGATCTGCAACGCTGACTGCCCCGCCAGTTCACGGCAGATGCTGTTTAGATGCGCCACCGAAATGCCTACCTGATGCGCTAACTGCTCCACGGCGGGTTGTTGGCGAAACAGGATCTCGACCCGTTGATTGAACAGGCTCAAATACTCCCGGCCACGTTGTGGCAATTGCCGCGCTTCACGCCGTGCGATGACCTGGCGCGTGACCCACACCAACAGCACGCTGATGAGCGATTGCAGGAGCATGTCCCGGGCCGGCCGGGCGCCCGCATATTCGCTTTGCAGCACACTGAACAGATTATTCAGGTAATGCCGATCCTTGCCCGCCGGGTAACTGGCCGCCCTTTGCAAAGCACTCAGCGAACCGCCCAGCTGGGCTTGCAACTGCGCCACCAACGGCGCGGCCAACGTCAGGACATAGCCGTCAACGTCAGGGGAAAACTGAAAACCGTGGACGCATAACGGCGGGATTACCTGAATCGCAGATTGCTCCAGCACATGCTGCTGGCCTTCGATTTCAACCTGCGCCCGCCCCTTGTGCACGTACAGCAACTGGCACAGATCTGCATGCCGATGGGGGCGAATCTCCCAGTCGTGGACGCGGCTGCGCAACGAAATGGTTTCGCAGTGCAGCAGGTCGGGACTGAGCCAGTCCTGCTGCTCACCATAAAGCTTGAAGACCGGGATCGACGGATAAGAGGAAAGATTCATAGCGCCAGAGTCTAAAGATGGGTCAAGGGCCGATAACCGCACCGATTAGCGAAAAGTACCGGTAATGACGTGGTTATCACCTTCTATTGCCCGCTTCGCAAGCGAAAAATACAAGCACAAACTAATAAGAACCACCTCGCCCTTAACGGCCGGGGCTTGCGAGAGACCACCACGATGAGAACTCAAGTCGCCATTATCGGTGCCGGCCCTTCAGGCCTGTTGCTCGGTCAACTGCTGCATGGAGCGGGCATCGATAACATCATTATCGAACGTCAGACTGCCGATTACGTCCTGGGGCGAATCCGCGCCGGGGTGCTTGAGCAAGGTATGGTCGACCTGCTGCGACAGGCCGGAGTCAGCCAGCGCATGGACGCTGAAGGCCTGGTGCACGACGGTTTTGAACTGGCACTGGATGGCCGCCAGGTCCATATCGATCTCAAGGGTCTGACCGGCGGAAAAACGGTGATGGTCTACGGCCAGACCGAAGTGACCCGGGACCTGATGGCTGCACGTGCGCAAGCAGGCGCGCAAACCCTGTACAGCGCCAGCAACGTCCAGCCCCACGACATGAAAACCGATGCGCCCTACCTGACCTTTGAGAAAGACGGCGAAAGCTGGCGCCTGGATTGCGACTACATTGCCGGCTGCGATGGCTTTCACGGAGTGGCGCGCCAGTCGATTCCCGGCGACGTACTGAAAATCTTCGAGCGCGTTTACCCCTTCGGCTGGCTCGGGGTGCTTTCAGATACCCCGCCCGTCAACGACGAACTGGTTTACGCCAAACATGAGCGCGGTTTTGCCCTGTGCAGTCAGCGCTCGGCAACCCGTAGCCGTTATTACCTGCAAGTGCCGGCCGATGAGCAGGTCGAGGACTGGTCCGACCAGCGCTTCTGGGACGAACTCAAGGCCCGCCTGCCGCAGCCCCTGGCCGAACGTCTGGTGACCGGGCCGTCAATCGAGAAAAGCATCGCGCCGCTACGCAGCTTCGTGGTCGAGCCCATGCAGTACGGGCGGATGTTTCTGGTGGGGGACGCCGCACACATCGTGCCGCCCACCGGGGCCAAAGGCTTGAACCTGGCCGCCAGTGATGTCAGCACCCTGTTCAATATTCTGCTCAAGGTATACACACAAGGTCGCACCGATTTGCTGGAGCGCTACTCCGAGGTGTGCCTGCGGCGAGTATGGAAGGCCGAACGCTTTTCGTGGTGGATGACCTCGATGCTGCACCGTTTCCCTGACAGCGACAGCTTTAGCCAGCGGATTACCGACAGTGAGCTGGCATATTTTGTCGACTCTGTGGCAGGGCGCACGACCATTGCAGAAAATTACGTGGGCCTTCCTTACGAGGCTATCGAATAGCAAGCTATCGAGTAGACTGGGCGGCATTCCACCACAGGCATGCCGCGCACAGGTGTTGTAGTGACCAATCTGAATCAGCCCCCCCAATCCAGACCCGCCATTCGCAGCATTCTGGTTGCCCTGATGCTGGCGATTTTCCTCGGCGCGCTGGACCAGACTATCGTAGCCGTCTCCATTCCTGCCATCTCCGCCCAGTTCAAGGACGTCAGCCAGCTGGCCTGGGTGATTTCGGGCTACATGGTGGCCATGACCGTGGCCGTTCCCATCTACGGCAAACTCGGCGACCTGTACGGGCGCCGACGCCTGATGCTGTTCGGCATGGGCCTGTTCACCCTGGCCTCGCTGTTTTGCGGGCTGGCGCAGAACATGGAGCAACTGGTGCTGGCGCGCATCATTCAGGGGATCGGCGCGGGCGGGATGATTTCGGTAAGCCAGGCAATCATTGGCGACATCGTGCCACCCCGCGAGCGCGGGCGTTATCAGGGCTATTTCAGCGGCATGTACGCCATTGCCAGCGTTGCCGGGCCGGTTCTGGGCGGCTATATGACCCAATACCTGTCATGGCGCTGGGTATTTTTGATCAATTTGCCCCTGGGCCTGGCAGCGTGGTGGATCTCGTACCGCACACTGGTCGGGCTGCCCGTGCCGCAACGCAAACCGATCATTGATTACCTGGGTACGGTATTGATGATTGTCGGGCTCACGTCATTGCTGCTGAGCATCACCTTTATCGGTCAGGGCCATAGCTGGCGGGATACTCAGGTGCTGGGGCTGCTGCTGGCTGCGCTGATCGCCCTTGGTCTGTTCGTACGGCATGAGCGCCGCACCCTGGAGCCGTTGCTGCCAATGCACCTGTTTGCCAACCGCAACGCGGTGCTGTGCTGGTGCACGATTTTCTTCACCAGTTTTCAGGCAATTTCGCTGATCGTGCTGATGCCGCTGCGTTATCAGAGCATCACCGGCGCGGGCGCTGACAGCGCCGCCATGCACCTGTTGCCACTGGCCATGGGCCTGCCGATGGGCGCTTACTTTGCGGGACGCATGACCTCGGTTACCGGCTATTACAAACCGATGATTCTGGCGGGCGCGGTGCTGATGCCCCTGGCCATTTCCGGCATGGCATTCAGCCCGCCAGGTTCGGAGGTATTGAGCGGCGTCTTTATGTTGTTCGCCGGGATTGCCGCCGGGCTGCAGTTTCCGACCTCGCTGGTGGGTGCACAAAATTCGGTACAGCAGCACGACATTGGCGTGGCCACCAGCACCACCAATCTGTTCCGCTCACTGGGCGGCGCAGTGGGTGTGGCGTTGATGTCGGCTTTGTTGCTGGCGCTGCTGCACGGCTCCTTGCTGGCCCCTGCCAGCGGCACAGGGATGCTGGTTGAAGGCAGCTCGGGCAACCTGTTGCTCGACAGCCTGAATACAGTGCAAGGCCCTGCACTGGCGAGCCTTCGCGCAGAATTGCTGCAGACCTTCCGTCACTTGTTACTGATCAGTGCGGCAATCTCGCTGCTGGGGTTGAGCGCGGCGATAGCCATGCCCAATCAGGTACTGCGCGGGCGCGAAGACAAGGCGCAGTAAATTATTGGCCATCGGTGCAGTCGTGAACACTGCACCGATGCCATCGCCAGCAAGCTCGCGGCTAGAGGTGTTGCACCCCATCAAGGCCGGGCGCTGATCTGCTTCTGCAAGTTTTGAATCTGGCTTTGCAGGGTGTTGATGTTGCGCGTCACCTGGCCACGGAAGGCGTCAAACTCAGCGGTATTGGTGCCCTGGGCGGGTGCCGGGCGGTTCTCCAGTTCACTTTTGAGCACCATCAAGTCCTGCTCCAGACGCTCTACCGCTGCACCCGGGTTGCCCTGTTTTTTCAGGGCCGCCACGTCCACCGCTTGTTGCGCGACGCTGGCTTTGAGTGTGGTCAGCTCACTGCCCAGGCTTTTGATATCGGCTTCGAGTCTGGTCTGGCTTTCTTTCTGGGCCGTCACCTGCAGCAACATCGCGGCATTGATCTGCTCAAAACGGTTGTCCAGTTCGCCCTGCTGCCCCGCCACCATGCCTTGCTGGTGCGTGCTCTGCTCCTGCAGCTGCTCTTCAATCTGCTTGATCTGCAACTTCAGGGCTTCGCTGCCGTTATTGATGTTCGACTCGCTGGCCACCACCTTGCCCGATATGGCCTGCAAGCGTCCCGCCGCATCCTCGCTGATACGGGCAAAGCTTTCCTGGGTCGCCACCAGTTGCTGCTCCATCAGCGAAATCTGCTGAAAGCTCCACCACCCCAGCCCCGCAACCGCCAGCATCAATGCACCGACAAGCACCCACAAAGGTCCGGTACTCGGCCCCTTGACCTTGATCACCGGCGTGTTGCGCGAGTACACCGTGGTGCGTTCACGGGCACCGCCAGCCGGCTCCAGCGGGTCCTGATCAGCCGCCGTGGCGCGCAGGAGCGGTACATCGTGAAAGTCGTCGCGGGCATCATTACGCATGGCTAAACCTTTTTTGAATCCTGAAAATGGGGTCAAGGTACAAGCTTCGGACACCAGAGGGTTAACGGTAAGGCGATTCCTGGGCTTTCCACCAGCCGCAAAACTCGTCAAGCGCCGCCCACAGACTGACTTTAGGGTCGTAGTCCAGATAGTGCCGGGCGCGGCTGATGTCGAGAGTAAAGTCCTTGTCCATGATCTGCACGCCCAGGCGCGACAGGGTCGGCTCAGGCTGACCCGGCCACAGTTTGCAGGCGGCCTCGTTGAGCGCTCCCTGGCTGTAGGCCAGACCATAGCCTCGGTAGCGGGTAACTTGCGGCACGTTCATCTGGCGCATCACGTAATTGATCACATCCCACAGCGGAATGGGTGCGCCATTACTGATGTTGTAGGCCTTGCCCAGGGCCGAACCTGTGGTCAGCAGGCTGCTCATCAAGGCTTCGTTGAGATTCTGGATGCTGGTGAAATCGACCTTGTTCAGGCCATTGCCGACAATGGCCAGCCGACCTTTGCGTTGCAGCTTGAGCAGGCGCGGGAACAGGCTCATGTCTCCCGCCCCGGTGACGAATCGCGGACGCAGGGCAATCACCTCAAGGCCGAACTCCTGGGCACCGAAGACTTTTTGTTCCGCCAGGTTTTTGGTCGCGGCACAGGGATGCCGGAAACGCCGGGGCAACTGTTCTTCAGTCAAATCGTTATGGGAGCGGCCATCGAAGTACAGCGATGCCGAAGACAAATGCACCAGGCGCCGTACTCTCTGCTTCAGACAGGCTTCCACCACATTCTCGGTGACCAGCACGTTGTCGCGGTGGAAGTCCTGATAACGACCCCAGGCGCCCACGTGACCGGCGCAATGCACCACGGCATCGACATCGACACACAAATCGCGCACCAGCAAGCCATCGGTCAAATCACCCGGGATAAATTCAGCCCCGCGCCGCACCAGGTGTTCAACACCTTCGGCCCGTCGCCCGCTGACCCGTACGTCAAAGCCCTGCTCCAGGGCAGAACGCGCAAAGCGTCCGCCAATAAAGCCGCTCGCGCCGGTGACCAGAATCTTCATCAATCACTCCAAATGCTGTAATTCTTGTTGCCTGCTGTTTAAACGCTGGTTGTCAGGCCAAAGGCACTAACCAGCGGGGTGCCGAGCGCGTTAAATGCTCGGTCAGTTGCCCCAGCAGTTGCCCACCGTTGCGCCAATGATGCCAGTACAGTGGCACGTCGATCGGTTTATCTGCCAAAAGCTCCACCAAAGCCCCGCTTGCAAGCTGCTCGCGCACCTGCAATTCAGGTACCAGCCCCCAGCCCAGGCCGGCTTCGGTGAGGCGAATAAAACCTTCGGAGGACGGACACAAATGGTGCTCGAAGCCGCCGTCGACCCCAAGGGATGCCAGGTAGCGATGTTGCAAAAAGTCATCCGGGCCGAATACCAGCGCGGGGGTTTTTGGCAACAACCCGGCACTCACCCCCTCGGGAAAATGCCGGGCAATGAACGCCGGGCTGGCCAGTGCGCGGTAGCGCATGGCGCCCAACAATACGCTACGGGCCCCGGCCACCGGACGCTCACTGGCGCACAGGCAGGCGGCCACTTCACCGGCCCGCATCCGTTTGAGGCCCACGGTTTGATCTTCAACCACCAGGTCCAGCAACAGGTGCTGGTCGGCACAAAAGTCCCCCACCGCCACGGCCCACCAGGTGGCCAGACTGTCGGCGTTCAAGGCAATGCGCAGCCGTTCGGGCAGGCCTTCATCGTCCAGAGCCGGGACCGCACTCTGCAAGTCACGCTCAAGCAGACGCACTTGCTGGACGTGGTTGAGCAAACGCCGACCAATCTCGGTCGGGCTCGGCGGTGTGGCGCGAATCAGCACCGGCTGGCCGATGCGTGCCTCCAGCAGCTTGATCCGCTGGGAGATGGCCGATTGCGAAAGGCCCAGGACCTGGGCCGCCCGTTCAAAACCGGCCTGCTCTACGACTGCGGCAAGGGCAGAGAGTAATTTATAGTCGAACATCAGTTTTCCTAATGAGCGATCAGCAATATTGGTTTTTCTTATACAGCTTCAGCCCCGAGAATAGCCAGCATCACTTTTCACTCTTCAAGGACTTACTCCATGGCCGGCGAAACCGCCCTGGCAACTCTGTTGCGCAGCATGAGCCCGCACCTCAACCAGGGTGACTACGTGTTTTGCACCCTGCCCGACCACCGCATCCCGGACAGTTGCGAGGTGATCGGCAGCTTTCGTGAACAAGAAGGCCTGACACTGATTGTCGAGCGCCAACAGGCCGAACAGGCCGGGCTTGCCTATGACTACATCGCCGCCTGGATCACCCTCAATGTGCACTCGGCGCTGCAGGCAGTCGGCCTGACAGCAGCCTTCGCCACTGCCCTGGGCCAGGCCGGAATCAGTTGCAACGTGATTGCCGGTTATTACCACGACCATCTGTTTGTCGGCCGCAGCGATGCAGATCGCGCCATGACAGTACTGAGTCAATTGGCAGCCAGCGCGGAGTAAGAACCATGTGGCAAAGTTATGTGAACGGCTTGCTGGTGGCCCTGGGTTTGATCATGGCCATTGGTACCCAGAATGCCTTTGTGCTGGCGCAAAGCCTGCGCCGGGAACATCACCTGCCGGTGGCGGCCCTGTGCGTGGTATGTGACGCCCTGCTGGTGGCTGCCGGTGTGTTTGGCCTGGCCACAGTGCTGGCGCAAAACCCTTTGTTGCTGGCCATCGCCCGCTGGGGCGGCGCAGCCTTCCTGCTGTGGTACGGCACCCTGGCCCTGCGCCGGGCCTGTTCGAAACAAAGCCTTGGGCAAGGTGAAAACCATAAGGTGCGTTCATTACGCGCGGTGATGCTCAGTGCCCTGGCGGTGACCCTGCTCAACCCCCATGTGTATCTGGACACCGTATTGCTGATCGGCTCCCTGGGCGCCCAGCAAACTGAACCCGGCGCTTATGTCGCAGGTGCCGCCAGTGCCTCGCTGCTGTGGTTTTCCGCCCTGGCCCTGGGTGCCGCCTGGTTGGCCCCGTGGCTGGCACGCCCGGCAACCTGGCGCTGGCTGGACCTGCTGGTGGCGGTGATGATGTTCAGCGTGGCGTATCAATTAATAAGTGCCGGCTGATGCGGGCCAGAGCGTTTGCAAAATCTTTGGAACCTCTATTCCACACAGTTGTTGCGTGGTTTTGCCGCACCCCCGGTGCTATGATCCAGCCCCTGCGCCGCGAAGAGTAAAAACTCATCGGCGCGTGTTTGGCCGCCCGTGATCGGCCTTGCGCTCATCGCAACTGACCTGATTAGGAGAATCATCATGGCTTTCGAATTGCCGCCGCTGCCCTACGCACACGATGCCCTGCAGCCGCACATCTCCAAAGAAACCCTGGAGTTTCACCACGACAAGCACCACAACACCTACGTCGTGAACCTGAACAACCTGGTGCCAGGCACCGAGTTCGAAGGCAAAACCCTGGAAGAGATCGTTAAAACCTCTTCGGGCGGTATCTTCAACAACGCCGCTCAGGTCTGGAACCACACTTTTTACTGGAACTGCATGACGCCAAACGGCGGCGGCGCACCTACTGGCGCGCTGGCTGATGCCATCAACGCAGCCTTCGGTTCGTTCGACAAGTTCAAGGAAGAGTTCAGCAAGACTTCCATCGGCACCTTCGGCTCCGGCTGGGGCTGGCTGGTGAAGAAAGCTGACGGTTCCCTGGCCCTGGCCAGCACCATTGGCGCCGGCAACCCGCTGACCAGCGGCGACACCCCGCTGCTGACCTGCGACGTTTGGGAACACGCTTACTACATCGACTACCGCAACGTGCGTCCGAAGTATGTTGAAGCGTTCTGGAACCTCGTTAACTGGAAGTTCGTTGCTGAGCAGTTCGAAGGCAAAACCTTTACTGCTTAAGCCTGACTCCAGGTAAAAAAAACCCGGCATGCCGGGTTTTTTTTGTCTGCCTGAAAGTGTCTGCCCCGCCCCTGCCCGGTTTCGGGCCAGCCGTATCAAGACACCCGATATTTTTCATTCAGCCCCTCAAGTTAAAGAAGCCGCAGACCGACACATTAGCTGCCGTGGATATCTGCAGCGGTACTCAGGCACCTGGCCAAAAGCATTAGTGGCAGAAACAAGGAATAGCGCTTTGAAGCCGGAACTCAAAAACAGCTTGTCGTTCAAGTTGCTGCAGATCGTGTTGCTGTCGGCACTGGGCGTTGGAGCAGTGCTTGGTTGCGGGCAAATTGTGTTCTACGCCTACGAAACACGGCAGACCGTCAACAATGATGCGGGGCGTATCCTCGGCATGTTTCGCGACCCCTCGACTCAGGCGCTGTATAGCCTGGACCGCGATATGGCGATGCAGGTCATCGAAGGCCTGTTTCAGGATGATGCCGTGCGTCAGGCGTCCATTGGTCACCCCGATGAAGCCAGCCTTGCGCAAAAGTCACGGCCCTTGCACACGTCCTCAAGCCGTTGGCTGACCGACCTTATTTTGGGCCGGCAACACACCGACAGCATTGCGCTGACGGGCCGTGAACCGGACCGCGAGTATTACGGCGACCTGAACATAACCCTCGATACCGCCCCTTTTGGCAAAGATTTCTTAACCAACGCCGTGATCATTCTGATCTCCGGCGTGCTGCGCGCGCTGCTGTTGGGGCTGGTGCTGTACCTGGTGTATCACTGGCTACTGACCAAACCCTTGTCAAAAATCCTCCGCCACTTGACCAGTATCAACCCCGATCGCCCCGGCGAGCACTGGATGCCGCCACTCAAGGGGCATGAGAACAATGAACTGGGGATGTGGGTCAACACCGCCAATCAGCTGCTGAGCTCAATTGAGCGCAATACCGATTTGCGCCGCGAAGCGGAAAACTCCTTGTTGCGCATGGCCCGGTATGACTTTTTGACCGGTTTACCAAATCGACAGCAACTGCAGGCCCAACTGGGCAAAACCCTGGTGGAGGCTGGCCGCTCGCAACGTCGTGTCGCGGTGCTGTGTGTGGGGCTGGACGATTTCAAAGGCATCAACGAACAGTTTGGCTATCAGACCGGTGACCGGCTGTTACAAGCCCTGACTGACCGGATTCGTGCCCACAGCGCATGCCAGGGCACTCTGGCACGCCTGGGCGGCGACCAGTTCGCGCTGGTCCAGGCCCATATCGAGCAGCTCTACGAGGCCGCCGAGCTGGCCCAGAAGATCATTGATGATCTCGAAATCCCCTTCAGTCTGGACCAGCACAACATCCGATTACGCGCCACCATTGGCATCACCTTGTTTCCCGAAGATGGCGACACATCTGAGCAACTGCTGCAAAAAGCCGAGCAGACCATGACCCTGGCCAAAAGCCGGTCGCGCGGCCGTTATCAGTTTTATATCGCCAGCGTCGACCGCGAGATGCGGCGCCTGCGCCAGCTGGAAAAAGACTTGCGCGAAGCACTGCTCAATAACCAGTTGCACCTGGTCTACCAGCCGCAGATCCGTTACAGCGACCATCGGGTGGTCGGGGTCGAAGCGTTGCTGCGATGGCAGCACCCCGAGCACGGCCTGGTCCCTGCGGATCTGTTTATTCCGCTGGCCGAAAAAAACGGCAGCATCATTGCCATCGGTGAGTGGGTACTGCACCAGTCCTGCCGCCAACTGCGCGAATGGCATGATCAGGGCTTCAGCGAGCTGCGCATGGCAGTCAACCTTTCGACCGTGCAACTGCATCACGCCGAACTGCCACGGATGGTCAACGAGCTGTTTCACAACTACCACCTGGCACCCCGCAGCCTGGAGCTGGAGGTCACAGAAACCAGCCTCATGGAAGACATCGGCACTGCCGCCCAGCACCTGCTGAGCCTGCGTCGCTCCGGCGCCTTGATCGCGATTGATGACTTTGGCACCGGCTACTCATCCCTGAGCTACCTCAAGCGACTGCCGCTGGACAAAATCAAGATCGATAAAAGTTTTGTGCAGGACCTGATTGACGATGACGACGATGCGACCATCGTGCGGGCCATTATTCAGCTCGGTAAAAGCCTGGGCATGCAGGTAATAGCCGAAGGCGTCGAAACCGCCGAACAGGAAGCCTATGTGATCAAGGAAGGGTGTCACGAAGGCCAAGGCTATCTGTACAGCAAACCCCTGGGAGCACGGGAGTTGAGCGCTTACCTGGAGCAGGCCCGGCGTAATCGGCTACTGAAGCTGCAACCCGGTGTTTCGTGATTGCCCCTGAATCGGGGTTGCCTGAAGGTAAATAAGAAATATTTACAACGCTAACCCTTTACACAAAATGCATATCTTTCGCATCATGTCGCAGTTTTGCGTGCAGCCGCACGCTTGTCCCACCTCTCGAAGCAGGATTTTCGCCATGATTCGTATGCCCCTGGCTACCGCCAGTCTGCTGGCCATTGCTATCTCACTCGCCGGTTGTGGCGACAAGGACAAGGAAAAAACTGCGGCGGCCCCTACGCCGGCAGCAGCCACCAGCACCGCAACGCCAGCGACCGATGTCAGCGCGGTGAAAATTGATGAAACTGCCGCCAAAGCCGTTGTCGCGCATTACGCCGACATGGTTCACGCAGTATTCAGCGACGCCGAGTCGGGTGCGAAAAAACTGCAAACGGCTATCGACGCCTTCCTCGCCAAGCCCAACGATGACACCCTCAAAGCCGCCCGCGCGGCCTGGGTTGAGGCGCGCGTACCTTACCTGCAAAGCGAAGTATTCCGTTTCGGCAACACCATCATTGATGACTGGGAAGGTCAGGTTAATGCCTGGCCACTGGACGAAGGCCTGATCGACTACGTTGACACCAGCTACGCCGGTGCACTGGGCAACCCGGGTGCCAACGCCAACATTATTGCCAACACCCAGATCCAGGTCGGCGAAGACAAGGTCGACGTGACCGAAATCACCCCCGAGACCCTCGCCAGCCTGAACGAACTGGGCGGCTCCGAAGCCAACGTGGCGACCGGCTACCATGCAATCGAATTCCTGCTCTGGGGCCAGGACCTCAACGGTACCGGCCCTGGCGCGGGCAACCGTCCGGCGTCCGACTACCTTGAAGGCGAAGGCGCCACCGGCGGCCACAATGACCGTCGTCGCGCGTACCTCAAAGCGGTTACCCAACTGCTGGTCAACGACCTGGACGAAATGGTCGGTAACTGGGCACCGGATGTAACCGACAACTACCGCGCCACACTGCAAGCTGATACCCCGCAGAACGGCCTGCGCAAAATGCTGTTCGGCATGGGCAGCCTGTCGTTGGGTGAACTGGCAGGCGAACGCATGAAAGTGTCGCTGGAAGCCAACTCCCCGGAAGACGAGCAAGACTGCTTCAGCGACAACACCCACAACTCGCACTTCTACGATGCCAAAGGCATTCGTAACGTGTACCTGGGTGAGTACCTGCGTACTGACGGCACTAAAATGACCGGCCCGAGCCTGTCGTCGCTGGTTGTGGCGGTTGACCCGGCCACAGACGCCACGCTGAAATCCGATCTGGCAGACACCGAAGCCAAGATCCAGGTCATGGTTGATCTTGCCAACAAGGGCGAGCACTACGACCAACTGATCGCCGCGGGTAATGAGGCGGGCAATCAGGTTGTACGTGACGCCATCGCCGCCCTGGTCAAACAGACCGCGGCCATCGAGCAGGCAGCCGGCAAGCTGGGCATCAACGATCTGAACCCGGACACTGCCGACCACGAGTTTTGATCCGCAGGGTTTGAGTGAATGATGAGGCGGCCTTCGGGCCGCCTTTTTTATTCGACGCCACCGACCTCTGCACAAGCGAGCTTTTTATCGAGCCCAGGTTGATGGGCGAGTGAACGCGACATTCCCGGGAAGCTCGCTCCTGCAGTGCCGGGTCGGACCACTTGCAAGGTGGAGCAATTCCCTCCGTGCACAGGAACGAAAACCTGCCCCTGATCAAACCAAATGCTAATCCCTCTTATTTCAATTCACCTTCCCTGATAAACTTTGCGCCCTCGATTTTGCTCGCTGATCTGGACGCTTGATGCCTTCGCTGCCTCTTCGCCTGTCTCTGCTGCTATTGGCCCTGGGCCTTGGCGGCTGTGATGATGCCCCGCGTTTTACCCAACCCGAGCCCGGTGAAGCCCGCTCCGGCGGGGATACGACAGTGGGTAAAGCCGATCGAAATGCGTTCTCCATGCCCTCCGCCAACCTTTCGCCAAGCCGGCGTCTGGATTTCAGTGTCGGCAACAGTTTCTTTCGCAGCCCCTGGGTCATAGCCCCCTCCACCACCACCGCCCGTGACGGCCTGGGCCCGCTGTTCAATACCAATGCCTGTCAGAACTGCCATATCAAGGACGGTCGCGGCCACCCTCCTGCGCCGGACGCCGTCAACTCGGTGTCCATGCTGGTACGCCTGTCGATTCCCGATCAACCCGCCTATGCCAAGTTGATCGAGCAGACCGGCGTAGTGCCGGAACCGGTTTATGGCGCTCAGTTGCAGGACATGGCCGTGCCCGGCGTTGCCCCCGAAGGCAAGGTGCGGGTCGAATACCAGCCGGTGCTGGTACATTTCAAGGACGGCACGGCAGTCGAGCTGCAAAAACCGACACTGCAAATCACCCAGCTCGGTTATGGCCCGATGCACCCGGACACCCGTTTCTCGGCACGCGTTGCACCGCCGATGATTGGCCTGGGTTTGCTTGAGGCCATCCCCGAAGAGGCGATTCTGGCCAATGCCAACACAGGTGACGGGGTTGCCGGACGTCCGAACCGGGTCTGGGATGATGCGCAACAAAAGACTGTTCTGGGGCGCTTTGGCTGGAAAGCCGGTCAACCGAACCTCAATCAACAAAACGTTCACGCCTTTTCTGGTGACATGGGGCTCACCACGTCCCTGAGACCCGTTGATGACTGCACCCCGGCCCAAACTGACTGTCTTCAAGCCCCCAACGGCAATGGCCCGGATGGCGAGCCAGAGGTCAGTGACAACATTCTGCGGCTCGTCGAGTTCTATACCCGCAACCTCGCCGTGCCTGCACGACGGGATGTCGGCTCGCCCCAGGTGCTGGCCGGCAAGAACCTGTTTTACCAGGCAGGCTGTGCGTCGTGCCATACGCCGACGTTCACCACCTCGGCCAACGCCGCTGAACCCGAACTGGCCAACCAGGTGATTCACCCTTACAGCGACCTGTTGCTCCACGATATGGGCGACGGTCTGGCCGACAACCGCACAGAGTTCGCCGCCTCCGGGCGCGACTGGCGCACCGCGCCACTGTGGGGTATAGGTCTGACCCGAACAGTCAGTGGACACACACGGTTTTTGCACGATGGACGTGCACGCAACCTGCTCGAAGCCGTGCTCTGGCACGGTGGTGAGGCCGAACCGGCCAGACAGCAGGTGCTGCAATTCGATGCCGGGCAGCGCGCAGCGTTGCTGGCGTTCCTGAACTCTCTTTAACGCCTTACAAGATCGGGGACCCCGACATGTTTCGACCCAAGCTTTTGTTCACCAGCCTTGCCGCGATCGCTCTGGCCGCATGCTCGCCACAAGACCCGCAAGCCGTCACCTCGGCGGCGATTGCCAAACAGGTGATTTTGCCGACCTACAGCCGCTGGGTCGATGCCGACCGCCAACTGGCCGTCAGTGCCCTGGCCTTCTGCCAGGGCAAAGAAACACTGGAAACCGCCAGGGCTGACTTCTTGCACGCGCAAAAAGCCTGGGCCGAGCTGCAACCCTTGCTGATCGGTCCGCTGGCCGAAGGCAATCGCTCGTGGCAGGTCCAGTTCTGGCCGGACAAGAAAAACCTGGTCGGACGTCAGGTTGAGCAACTGGTGGTAGCCCAGCCCCAGATCGATGCCGATGCCCTGGCCAAGTCCAGCGTTGTGGTGCAAGGCCTGTCAGCCTACGAATACATTCTGTTCGACAGCAATATCGACCTGGCTGATGCTGCACAAAAAGCCCGTTACTGCCCGTTGTTGAGTGCCATTGGCGAACGCCAGAAACAACTGGCCGAAGAGATTCTGGCCAGCTGGAACAGCACCGACGGCATGCTCGCGCAAATGACCAAGTTCCCTAACCAGCGCTATGCCGACTCCCACGAGGCCATTGCTGATCTGTTGCGGGTACAGGTCACGGCACTCGATACCCTGAAGAAAAAGCTCGGCACCCCGATGGGCCGCCAGAGCAAGGGCATCGCCCAGCCATTCCAGGCCGACGCATGGCGCAGCCAGTCATCGCTGCAAAGCCTGGCTGCCAGCCTCGCTGCCGCCCAGACCGTCTGGGTCGGGGTCGACAATCAAGGCTTGCGTGGCTTGTTGCCTGCTGATCAAAAGCCGTTGGCTGACAAGATCGACGCTGCCTATGCCGCTTCGCTCAAGCTGTTCAATGACAACCAGCGTTCGCTCAATGAATTGCTGGCTGACGACGCAGGTCGCGCCCAGCTGGACGCCATCTACGACAGCCTGAACGTGGTTCACCGCCTGCACGAAGGCGAACTGGCCAAGGCCCTGGGCATTCAGCTGGGCTTTAACGCCAACGACGGCGACTGATGAAAGAGGGGTCGATGATGCGCAGGCAAGCTCTCAAGCTCGGTGGTTTACTACTGAGCGCCGTCACGTTGGGCGGCTGGTCACTGTTTAAACAAAAAGGCCAGAGCCCGCTGCTGTTGAGTGCCCGTGACGATGTGGACGGCAATCACTTTGCCGTCGGCTATCGGCTGGACGGCACCCAGGTGTTCAGCACCCGGGTCGGCCAGCGCTGCCATGACATCATCAATCACCCTTCGCTGCCCGTTGCGCTGTTTGTCGCGCGGCGCCCCGGCACCGAGAGCTACCTGATCAACCTTGCAGACGGGCAGTTGCTACAAACCCTGACATCGCTGCCCGATCGACATTTCTACGGCCATGCGGTGATCCATAAAGACGGTGAATGGCTCTACACCACTGAAAATGACACCACCGACCCGGGACGTGGCTTGCTGGGGGTTTATCGCTTTGCAGACGGGCGCCTGGTTCACAGTGGCGAAATACCGACCCACGGCGTTGGCCCGCATCAGGTGTCGTGGATGCCCGACGGCGAGACGCTGGTGGTGGCCAACGGCGGGATTCGTACCGAGGCCGAAAGCCGGATCGAGATGAATCTGAATGCGATGGAGCCCAGCCTGGTCCTGATGCAGCGCGACGGGACGTTGCTGAGCAAAGAGACCTTGAGCCAGCAGATGAACAGCGTGCGCCATCTTGCAATTGCAACTGACGGCACCATCGTTGCGTGTCAGCAATTCATGGGCGAGGCCCACACATTATCCGAATTGCTGGCGATCAAGCGTCCTGGTCAGCCCTTCGAACCCTTCCCGGTGGCAGAGCAGCAACTGCGTGCCATGGGCCATTACACGGCCAGTGTGGCGGTACACAGCGGGTTGCGGCTGGTTGCATTGACCGCTCCGCGGGGCAACCGGTTCTTTGTCTGGGATCTGGACAGCGGTGACTTGCGCCTCGATGCGCCGTTACCCGATTGCGCCGGGGTGGCTGCAGTAGAGGATGGCTTTGTGGTTACATCCGGTCAGGGTCGTTGCCGTTTCTATGACTGCCGCCAGAGTGAGCTGACAGCCAAACCGCTGGATTTGCCATCGGGGCTGTGGGACAACCATTTGCATGTGATGTAAATCCAGAGCCCCATGACTCAAGGTCCCGGGGCCCCTGGCACAGCCTGCGGCTTCAGCCCTGGGATTTCATGCCCTGGGCCATGCCAAACATGAACAGCAACAGGTCGTGATCTGGCGTCGCTACGCTCGCCACTTTCGCAACTCGCGGTAGCGGGCAACTGGCCCCGCTGACTGCACCGCTGAATACCTGAGGCTTGGGCTGCTCCCAGGCGGCCAGCGCCACAGAAGCAATGGCCAGAGCGACCAGTAGAAACAAACCTCGTGCTATTTCTCTCTTCATCACCGTAAACCTTTGATGGCGCTGCCAAACACCTTCTCGTAAAAGTAGATCAATTTGTTCCAGTCGGCGGCATTCCACGACGAGTGGCGACGCAGTTGCTTAAGATCATGGGAGGCAGCTTTGTGCGGAGTCAGGCGTTGCCGGCTTTTTTCAAGGTCCAGCAGGGCGATGTCGACCACGGCACTTTCACCGTCTGCGGTGACCCGTACGAAGACGTGCTTGGGGTACAGGCAACCATGCTGCCAACGTCCCAGATGCATGCGCGCCAGGGTATGGGCAATGGCTTCCAGCACCCGCTCATGGATCGCTTCACCATGGCGTTCACGCCCACCGGCGGCGTACCAGTTGTCAATTTCGATAAAGCCGTCTAGGGCTGCGGTCACCAGCAGTGCGCGCCATTGACGGTCTGCACCCTGTTTTGCCCCGCAGTACACCAACTCGGGTACCCCCACCGCCAAACCCTGCATAGCCAGCAGTGCATCACGCTCACGCAATACCGTCGGCCGGCCCAGCGGGTAACGCCAGCTACGGTAGGTATGACCGACCTGGCGTTTGGCATAAAGCAATCGTCCACCGGCATCGCGAATTCGCTGCACACCACTCTCACCGCCGCGACGCTGATTCGGCTCCTCGACCCACTCGCCTTGCTGCTGCCAGTAGTACTCGAAGCGGTCTTCAGTTGCAGCTTGGGGTGGAGATACAAATTCAACGGCCATGGGTTACCTCTTGCGTAATATGTAAACCCGCCACATCGCATACAGCGGGATAAAATCCAAATGATTCTGAACAACGAACCCGGCTTTTTTAAACTCGGCTTCAACAGTCACCGCCGGTAACACAAAACGATTCTGATACCCGTTCGACCCGCCATCGGCTTCACGCTGACGTTGCAGGCGGTTGCGTTTCCAGGCTTTGAAATTGCCATCGACCCACAGCGAAATGATCACACTGTCCCGGCTGACACGGTGAAACTCCCGTAACAGAGCCATCCGGTGACTTGCATCACCAATGTGGTGCAGCAGGCGCATGCTGAAAATACTGTCGACCGCGTTATCTGGCAGATCGATATCAAATGCAGATGTCTGCAAACGCCGTACCCGTTTGACCACTTGCGCAGGCTGTGCCTTCGATGCCACTTCCAGCATGGATGCAGAGTAATCCGCACCAATGATTTCGCGGTTGGTCTTTTCGGCCAGCAACGGCCAGAAACGCCCTGCGCCACAAGGAAGATCCAGTACCAGGCCCGGCTCGCCGGCCAATGCCAGGGCCTTGCGCGCCAACTGCTCATCACGCTTGTGCGAAAGGCGTCGGGCGAGCCCGTCCTGATGTTTTTCCAGGTACTCGGCGGCGTGCTTTTGATCGTACTTTTCAGAAAACTTGAGTTTGATTGTGGAGCTCATGACGGCTCTCCTGAAGCGTGTAAGCGCTACCTTAATCAGGAGAACGTATGCATCAGGTCATCACCGGGTGAAAATTTCGTGCCTTGGCCCGATCAGACGTTACAGGGTTTTACAGACCACCAATAATGGCTCTGGGCCACTTCAAAAACTAAACCCTGAAAGGGGAATGGCCAGCAGGACGCTGGCCATGGCAGGACATATCAGACATCAACCGGGTTCAATTCAACGTGAAAGCGGCACCCGTTGGGCTCCATGGTAGTCAGCGTTACCCGCCAGCCCTGGCTGTCACAGATCCGTTGCACCAGCGACAGCCCCAACCCCAGCCCTTCCCCGCGTTTTTCGCTGCCCCTTACAAAAGGCTGGAACATGGCCTGGCGTTTTTCTTCGGGAATCCCCACACCGCTGTCTTCCACCACAAATCCGGTGGGCTCGAGACTCAACCGGATGAAACCGGTGTCGGTGTAATGCAGGGCATTTCGTAGCAAGTTGCCCATGACGGCGTGCAGGAAGGTCGCGTTATAACGGGTATCCAGTGGCTGCCCCGGATCGTAGATCAGGGTCAGGCCCTTGGCTTCAATGGGGCCGCGCCACAAGCTGATCAGGCCTTCGGCCACGGTAGTGAGGGTCACTTTCGGCGACATGCTGGCATCTTCGTGCTGTGCCCTGGCCAGCATCAGGAAGGTCTGTACCAGCTCGCGCATTTCTTCACAGGCGCGCGAGATTCGCTCGACTTGCGAGCGGCTGCGCGGGTCCAGCGCCGGATTTTCCAGCAAAAGCTCGCACGAACTGGCCAGTACCATCAGCGGGGTACGCAACTCATGGCTGACATCGCTGGTGAACAGCCGCTCACGGGTCAGGGTGTCGCGCAGGCGCCCCAGGGTAGCGTCGAACGCCACCGCCAACTCGCCCACTTCATCGGCCGCATAGTCCGGCGCCAAAGGCGGAGCCAGGCCCAGCAACTGATCACGATGACGCACCTGGCGCGCCAGGCGCACCACGGGGGCCATGACCCTGCGGGCCAGAATCCAGCCTAAAAAGACCGCCAGGGCCAATGCCAGTACAAAACCGACCACGACCACGGCAAACAACACGCGCTCACGTTCTTCGAAATCACTTTGGTCCTGCAGCAATACATAGCGCCGACCGTCAACCACTTCGACCATGGCGTGGTACGACAGCTGGTCGCGGAACACTTCATGAAAACCCGGATCAAGATGGCGCAGGTCTTTGGGCAAAGCGAAATCGCCGCGCCCGCCACTGTAATAAAACAGCTGGTCAGGCTCCGGTCGATGGTTCCAGTCGGCAATGTTGTCCATCAACAACAGGCGTTGCAGGTCGCCGCCCAGGCCCGCTGAAATGAGTTTTTCTTCGACCAGGTGAACGGTGGCAACAATGCCCAGGGCGAATGTCCCCGCCACCAGCGCACTCATGAGTGCGAAGGCAATGATGATCCGTTGGGCAAGGCTTTGCTTAAACTCCATCACGACTCTCGGCGAGGCGGTAGCCGACACCATGTACGGTTTGCAATAACGGCTTGTCGAACGGCTTGTCGATCACCTGACGCAACTGGTGCACGTGGCTGCGCAGGCTGTCGCTGTCAGGGCAGTCATCGCCCCACAAGGCCTCCTCCAGCACTTCACGGCGCAACACGTGGGGGCTTTTCTGCATTAATACGGCCAGCAACTTGAGCCCCACCGGGTTGAGCTTGAGCAGGCGCCCTTCGCGGGTTACTTCAAGGGTATCGAGGTCGTATTTCAGATCGCCCACTTGCAGCTCGCGTCGCCCGCCCCCCTGAGCCCGGCGCAATACTGCTTCAATGCGTGCCGCCAGTTCCGACAAGGCAAAGGGTTTGAGCAGGTAGTCATCGGCGCCGGACTTGAAGCCCTGCAGGCGGTCGTCGAGCTGGTCACGGGCGGTGAGCATGATCACCGGAGTATCGCGTCGCGCATCTTCACGCAAGCGCTTGCACAAGGTGTAACCGTCGATCCCGGGCAACATGATGTCGAGCACGATAAGGTCGTAATGCTCGGTGGCCGCCAGATGCAGACCTGACAAACCGTCCTGCGCGCAGTCAACGGTATAGCCCTTAAGCCCTAGGTAGTCCGCCAGATTGGCAAGGATATCGCGGTTGTCTTCAACCAGTAGAATTCTCATGGGCACTTTCTCCGTACGCAGTTACGACCGTCTTGGCCCGCGCAGCTTAAGTCTTAGCACGACCGAGAGCCAGCGCTGCAAGACCATCACTCTATTTAGTTGAAGAACGCCCAAATCTGACATTTTTTTTACTCACGGTTCACAAAGCCAATACAGTGGCGCCCGCACACTCACGCCCCCCACGGGTTTAAGGAAAAACACTAATGCGTCTGCTGTCCACCGCGCCAATGCGCTATCTGCTTCTGTTGACAGGCTGTTGGCTGGCGACCTTTTTAATCACCCGAGGCGTCTTGCTGTTCACCCATTTGGGCGAGGCTGGTAATAGCTGGTTGCCGGTGTTTGGCATTGGCCTGCTCTACGATCTGGGATTTTTGACCTACGCCGCCTTGCCGCTGGGTCTGTATTTGCTGCTGTGCCCGCCCGCCCTGTGGCGCCGTCGTGGTCATCGCTGGTTCCTGCAAGGCCTGCTGACCGTGAGCCTGTTCGCCATGCTGTTCACCGCAGTGGCCGAATTCCTGTTCTGGGACGAGTTCGGTGTGCGCTTTAACTTTATCGCCGTGGATTACCTGGTTTACTCCGATGAAGTGCTGAATAACGTGCTGGAGTCGTATCCGATCGGCCTGCTGCTCAGTGCCATCGGCGTCGCGGCCATTGTTCTGAGTGTTGCCTTGCGCAAACCGTTCAATGCCGCCATGAATGCCCCGCTGCCCACCTTTCGCGCTCGCCTGGCAACCTTCGCCGGTTTGCTGCTGGTGGCAGGCTTGAGCCTGCAGTTGCTTGATCAGGACGGCCCGCGCGGCCAGGGCGGCAACGCCTATCAGCACGAACTGGCGAGCAACGGCCCGTACCAGTTCTTCGCCGCATTCCGTAACAACGAACTGGACTACCAGCAGTTCTACGCCAGCCTGCCTGCCGACGTGGTCGCCAGACGGCTGCGCACCGAGCTCACGGAACCCAATGCCACGTTTGTCGGCAAGGACCCGCTGGATATCCGGCGCAACATCGACAACCCGGGGACTGCGCGCCAGCCAAACATTGTGCTGGTGACCATCGAAAGCCTGAGCGCCAAGTACCTGGGCAGCAATGGTGACGGCCGCAACCTGACCCCGAACCTGGATCAGTTGCGCAAAGAGAGCCTGTACTTCAATAACTTCTATGCCACCGGTACCCGTACCGATCGGGGCCTGGAAGCCATTACCCTGGCCATTCCTCCTACCCCGGGCCGCTCGATCGTCAAGCGTATCGGTCGTGAAAGCGGCTTTGCCAGCCTTGGCCAGCAACTCAATGCCGTGGGCTATGACAGCGTGTTCGTCTATGGCGGCCGCGGGTATTTCGACAACATGAACGCATTTTTCAGCGGCAACGGTTACCGCGTGGTTGACCAAAGCAGCGTCAATGAAGCCGATATCCACTTCAAAAATGCGTGGGGCATGGCTGACGAAGACCTGTACCGCGAAACCCTGAAGCTGGCCGATGCCGATTACGCCCGGCAAAAGCCGTTTTTACTGCAGTTGATGACCACCTCCAACCATCGTCCTTATACCTATCCAGAAGGCCGTATCGACATCAAGTCGGGTAACGGTCGCGACGGTGCGGTGAAATACACCGATTACGCCATCGGCCAGTTCCTCAAGGATGCCCGCCAAAAGCCGTGGTTCGACAACACGATCTTCATTTTCGTGGCTGACCACACGGCAGGCAGCGCCGGCAAGGAAGACTTGCCCATTACCAACTACCAGATCCCGCTGTTCATCTATGGGCCAAAATTCATAGAAGCCCGCGAGAGCGCACAACTGGCCAGCCAGATCGACCTGGCTCCGACCTTGCTCGGCTTGCTGAACATGGACTATCAGTCGACCTTCTTTGGCCGCAACCTGCTGCAGGAAAACCCTCTGCCACCCCGCGTGGTAGTGGGTAATTACCAGCATCTGGGCTTGTTCGACGGCAAGGACCTGGCGATTCTCAGCCCGCGCCAGGGCCTGCGCCGTCACGACGAAGCACTGACTGCCAGTATTGAATCCCGGGTACCGGCCACCGATCCGTTGATTGAGCGTGCGATCACCTACTACCAGGTCGCCAGCTACGGCTACAAGCAGCAGTTGCTGAGCTGGAAACCGGTGTTCGCAGCACCGTTGCAGATCTCGCAGAAGTAACCATTTCCCTGCAGGAGCGAGCTTTTAAAGCTCGCTCCTGCAGGGTTCAACTGTTTCTTCAGACACAAAAAAGCCCCGCCTGATTGCTCAGGCGGGGCTTTTGCGTTTCGGGGTAAAGCCGGCTTACATCATGCCGCCCATACCACCCATGCCGCCCATGTCTGGCATACCGCCGCCAGCTGCCTTGTCGTCCTGGATCTCAGCGATCATCGCCTCGGTGGTGATCATCAGGCTGGCAATCGAAGAAGCTGCCTGCAGAGCCGAACGAGTCACTTTGGCCGGGTCAAGGATACCCATTTCGATCATGTCGCCGTATTCGCCAGTGGCTGCGTTGTAACCGTAGTTACCCGAACCCTGCTTCACTTTGTCGACAACTACGCTTGGCTCGTCGCCGGAGTTGGCAACGATCTGGCGCAGAGGTGCTTCAACAGCACGACGCAGCAGAGCGATACCTACGTTCTGATCAGCGTTGTCGCCTTTCAGGTCAGCGATTGCTTGCAGAGCGCGAACCAGTGCCACGCCACCGCCAGGTACCACGCCTTCTTCAACGGCTGCACGGGTAGCGTGCAGGGCGTCTTCAACGCGGGCTTTCTTCTCTTTCATTTCTACTTCGGAACCAGCGCCAACCTTGATCACTGCAACGCCGCCGGACAGCTTGGCCAGACGCTCTTGCAGTTTTTCACGGTCGTAGTCGGACGAAGTGTCAGCTACCTGGGCACGGATCTGAGTCACGCGAGCCTGGATGTCTGCTTCAACGCCAGCACCGTCGATAACGGTGGTGTTTTCTTTGGTTACGGTTACGCGCTTGGCATTACCCAGGTGTTCCAGGGTAGCGCTTTCCAGGCTCAGACCGATCTCTTCGGAGATAACGGTACCGCCAGTCAGAACAGCGATGTCCTGCAGCATTGCCTTGCGACGGTCACCAAAGCCAGGTGCTTTAACAGCAACGACTTTAACGATACCGCGCATGTTGTTCACAACCAGAGTCGCCAGGGCTTCGCCTTCAACGTCTTCGGAAACGATCAGCAGCGGACGGCCGGCTTTGGCAACAGCTTCCAGAACTGGCAGCAGTTCACGGATGTTGGAGATTTTTTTGTCGACCAGAAGGATCAGCGGACCGTCGAGCTCGGCAGTCATGGTTTCTGGTTTGTTGACGAAGTACGGGGACAGGTAGCCACGGTCAAACTGCATGCCTTCAACTACAGACAGTTCGTTTTCCAGGCCCGAGCCTTCTTCAACAGTGATCACGCCTTCTTTACCGACTTTTTCCATGGCTTCGGCAATGATGTCGCCGATGGAGCTGTCGGAGTTGGCAGAGATGGTACCTACCTGAGCGATTGCCTTGCTGTCAGCGCATGGCTTGGCCAGGGTTTTCAGCTCTTTGACAATGGCGATGGTCGCCTTGTCGATGCCGCGTTTCAGGTCCATCGGGTTCATGCCGGCAGCGACGGCTTTCAGGCCTTCGTTGACGATCGACTGAGCCAGAACGGTTGCAGTGGTAGTACCGTCGCCTGCGTCATCGTTAGCACGGGAAGCAACGTCTTTAACCAGCTGCGCGCCCATGTTTTCGAAACGGTCTTTGAGTTCGATTTCTTTGGCAACAGAAACGCCGTCCTTGGTGATGGTCGGAGCGCCGAAGCTCTTCTCGATGATCACGTTACGGCCTTTAGGACCCAGGGTCGCTTTTACTGCGTCAGCCAGGACGTTTACACCGGCGAGCATTTTTTTGCGGGCGGAATCACCAAATTTAACTTCTTTAGCAGCCATGTTCGTTCTTCCTTAAATACTTTGTAGTAACGGGAAAAGGAGCGGGAGATCAGCCTTCGATTACAGCGAGAATCTCGTTCTCAGCCATAACCAGCAGGTCTTCGCCGTCGACTTTTACAGTGTTGCTGCCGGAGTAAGGGCCGAACACAACCTTGTCACCCACTTTCACAGCCAGCGCACGTACTTCACCGTTGTCCAGAACGCGACCAGTACCCACGGCAATGATTTCACCGCTGTTGGCTTTTTCGGCAGCTGAACCCGGCAGAACGATACCGCCAGCGGTTTTCTTTTCTTCTTCGCTGCGACGGATTACGACGCGGTCATGCAGAGGACGAAGCTTCATTGTCGATCTCTCCTAATTGTGGTGTTCATCGGCCGATGTTAAAACCGGCGGGGTTTGCAAGTCCGGAAATGCCGGGTGCGATTCGCTCAAAGGTGCCTGCTGTTGCCAGCAAAACCCTGCGGTGTCCGTTACATAAGGGCGTATCAACTGATTACAAGGGCACGCCAATGAAATTTTTAGCCCTGTGCAATCCCTGAAAACAAACACGGCACCCAGGGTGCCGTGTGGAAAACGTCAAAACCTTACTTGTCGCGATGTTCGAACTCGCCTTCAATCACGTTCGGCTCACGGCCCAGGGGCTGGTGTGTACCGGGTCGGCTCTGCGCTGCAAATTCATCGGCAAATGCACGCTGACGGATGGCCTGTTCCTCTGCACGCTTGCGCAGACGGTTAACCAGAAAACGACGCACCGGCGGGAACAGCAGCAACAGACCCGCGATGTCACTGATGAAGCCCGGGAGCACCATCAGGCCGCCACCCAGAGCCAGCATCAGACCTTCCAGCATTTGCTGGGCCGGCAACTCGCCACGACTCAGGCTTTCACGGGCCCTCAGGGCTGTGGCCAAACCTGCAACGCGTACCACCAGAACACCCAGCATGGAGCCGGCAATGATCAGCAGCAACGCCGGGAAAAACCCTATAGCGGTGCTGACCTTGAAAAAGACGTACAGCTCTAGCACTGGAAACAACAGAAAGAGCAATAGAAAAGCGCGCATCGAATGATTCCTCTCCGGAAGAATATCTTCCAACCCAGCTTAGATGACGGCGCGCCTTCCTGAATTCAAGGCTATGCCGTCTGTTTTTTCGGCCACTCCTGCGCGCGGGCCAGAAAAACCAAGGCTTCGCGTACTTGTGTCGAAGTATTGCAGGCTTCAGCAAAGCCCAGCCAGTAAAGGCCGTCACCAATACGCAAGTGCATGCCTTCGCTGTCGATACCGACCATCTGCGCCGGTTCGGTGCGGGGCAGCCCTGCCAGTTCGACGTAATGCGCAATGGCACTGGCATGGTCACTGTTCATATGCTCAATCATCCGTTGCTCGGCGGCTCCGGCAAAGGGGTTGGGCAAAGTCACCTGGTCGAGCCAGTGAATGGCGCCAAAACCGCCGATATAACGGTGGCGTACCGGGTTCAACACCCAAAAGTCGAAAGCGTGAGCGGTGTCATAGCTGCGCGACTCGGGGAAGTAGCGGTAGTAACGCTCGGCGGCGGCTTCAATGGCCTCGGCCCCGGTCAATTGCTCGGCTTCGGCCAGACAGGTCAGTCGACCGACCGCCTGAACGTCTTCAGCGCCCCGCTCGCCCACCATCAGCGAGCACTTGGGATCCTTGCGCAAGTTGTGGGTGTGCTGGGCAATCCGGCTGATCAGGATCAGCGGCCGGCCCTGTTCGTCCAGGCAGTAAGGCACCACTGACCCGAAGGGAAATCCCGGCATGGCTTTGGAGAGGGTGGACAAGGCGCCACGGTATTCCTTGAGCAGTAATTCTCGGGCATGCTTGGCAGCTTCAACGCTCAACTTGTGACTCCTTAATAAAAAATCCGCCGAAAACGGACGAGTTCAGGGCGCATTTCAAAGGCCTGCGAGGACTCACTCTGATTTGCTGCCGAGGGCTGTTATGCAACTGAAAGACAAAGTAATCATTATCACTGGCGGTTGCCAAGGACTTGGTCGTGCCATGGCCGAGTATCTGGCGGCCAAGGGCGCCAGACTGGCGCTGGTTGACCTGAACCCGGAAAAACTCGAACTGGCCGTGGCAGCTTGCCAGGCTCAGGGCGTCGAGGCCCGGGCCTATCTGTGCAATGTCGCGGACGAAGAGCAGGTTACCCGGACCGTTACCCAAATTGCAGAAGACTTTGGTGCGATCAACGGCCTGATCAATAACGCCGGGATCTTGCGCGACGGCCTGTTGCTGAAGGTCAAGGACGGCGTCATGACCAGGATGAGTCTGGCGCAATGGCAGGCGGTAATCGACGTCAACCTGACCGGGGTTTTCCTGTGCACCCGTGAGGTGGCGGCAAAAATGATCGAGCTGAACCAGCAGGGCGCGATCATCAATATCTCGTCGATCTCGCGCGCAGGTAACGTCGGGCAAACCAACTACTCTGCGGCCAAGGCCGGGGTAGCGGCTGCGACAGTCACCTGGGCCAAGGAACTGGCGCGGTACGGCATTCGCGTTGCCGGAATTGCCCCCGGCTTCATCGAAACCGAAATGACCCTGGGCATGAAACCCGAAGCCCTGGAAAAAATGACTGCCGGCATTCCCCTCAAGCGCATGGGCAAAGTCGAAGAAATCGCCCATTCGGCGGCCTACATCTTTGAGAACGACTACTACAGCGGGCGGATTCTGGAGCTCGATGGCGGTCTGCGCATCTAACCTGCTCCGCCTGCTGCAGGAGGCCCGCTTGCTCGCTCAGGCATTAGAGCAAGCGGGTTATCCGTATCGCCGGCAAGCCGGCGCCCACTGCCTGGCCCAGCGCTCAGACAATCACCAGGTCACGCCAAAACCCGCGCTGTAGCGGGTTTTGTTGAGGGTATTGTCATTGCCCCCACCGCTGCCGATCAGATCTTTTTCAGCCTTGAGGTTTAACGAAGCCCACTCGGTGACTTTGTAACGCAGGCCGATTTCGGCATCCAGGCTGTAATCCGAAGCGCCTTCCAGAGGCTTGCCCAACTCTCCGTTGGTGAAGAGCGAAACCGTTTTGCCCAACAGAAAGCGGTTGTAGTCCCACTTCATGGCCAATGAGTAGAAGTTGTCCTTTTGGCCGTCGGAGTATTCATAGTCAGTGCGGTTCAACAGTGAACCCAGGGAGAAAGACCCCAGCTCGTCATCCCAGAACTGGTAGCCCGGGCCAGTACCCACAGTGCGCTGGCGGGAAATGTCTTCCACTTTGTCTCTTTTGTAGGTCAGCCGGCCTTGCCAGTACCATTTTTCGTCAATGAAATGGTCAAGGGCATATTCGGCGCTCCAGTTATCGGTGGTCACCACGTCGTTCTGGAACTCGCGGTTGTACTCACCTTCGGCATGGTGACGCCAGGCCCCATGGCGGGCAGTGGTCTTGAAGTCGATGTCGTAGTCGTCGGTCTTTTTCTCGGCACGCTTGTAGTCCAGCGCGACATCGACGTTACCCTTCCAGACCAGATCTTCAATCACTGGCTTGGGCTTGATGATCTGCTCGATGCTGGACAGTTCTACCGTTTTCGGTGCTTCTCCGTTGGCCAGGGTGACCTTGCCGTCCCCTGCCGCCGTTAGCGACTTGGCCTTCTCGCCAACATAAGCATCCTGCTTGACCAGCAATTCCTGATCGCTTTCCAGGGTTTTGACTTGCTTCCAGTCAACGGGAATAGTCCCTGCGTATTCGGTCTGAATGAGCAACTTGCCACCATCAAACACTTTGATCTTGCCGCTCAGGCGGTCACCATTTTTCAACCACACTGTATCGGCAAGCAAAGGCGTAGACACATTCAAGACAGCAAGGCATAACAGGGTTCTGGACAACATAAGCAGATGCGAAACTCAGATTTGCGAAAAAGTGCCGGCATTATCCTGATGGACACACCCCAGGCAAAGAAAGACCGGATGTATCCCCTGTAGTTCATTTCCCGGGATCGATGAACAAAGCATCTGCTTTATTTTTTAAGGTCCTGTCACTTAATCCGGTTCACCTATGAATACAGCCACCAGCCCCCAGCCATCCCCCGCCGAAATCCGCCGTACGGCGTTGTATTCGACACTCATGCAGGTTCCCCCGGGTTATGTGGTGACCTATGGCCAGCTCGCCGAACTGGCGGGCCTGGGCCGGGCGGCACGCTGGGTGGGGCGCACGCTCAGCCAGCTGCCCGAAGGTTCCCGCCTGCCCTGGCACCGGGTACTGGCCGCCGGGGGGCGCATCAGTTTGCCAGCAGGTAGCCCCTCAGGTGATGAGCAGCGGGCGCGTTTGCGCAGCGAAGGCCTGATGATTGTGAATAGTCGGGTGGATTTACAACGCCATGGCTGGCGCCCGATAGAGCACTACGGTTAGAGTGCGCCCTTTGATTCCGCAATCAGAGGCAGACTCGAGTCCATGCCCCGTAAAACCTGGCGCGAAGCGCTAGCTGCCTATTCCAGCCCCTCAACCCTTGTACTGTTGCTGCTCGGTTTTGCCGCCGGTTTACCGTACATGCTGGTGTTTTCAACGCTTTCTGTCTGGTTGCGCGAAGCCGGTGTGGCTCGGGAAACTATTGGCTATGCAAGCCTGATCGGTCTGGCATACGCCTTTAAATGGGTGTGGTCGCCGCTGCTCGATCAATGGCGCCTGCCGCTCCTCGGAAAACTTGGCCGACGCCGCTCATGGCTGGTGCTGTCCCAGACCCTGGTGATCCTCGGCCTGATCGGCATGGGCTTTTGCGACCCGCAAAAACATCTTTCCTGGCTGATTGCCATTGCTGTTGTCGTGTCGTTCGCGTCTGCCACCCAAGACATTGCCGTGGACGCCTACCGCCTGGAAATTGCCGACGACAGCCGTCAGGCCGCGCTGGCAGCCAGCTACATGTCCGGTTACCGGGTGGCGGCCTTGCTGGCCACTGCTGGCGCCCTGTTTTTTGCCGAAGGTTTCGGTTCAACGGGCTTCAACTATAAGCACTCCGCCTGGACCGGCACCTATGTGCTCTTCGGCCTGCTGATGGTTCCGGCGCTGCTGACCACCTTTTTCATGCGCGAACCACCGGTACCACTACGCACCCAGCTGCAGGCAGGACGTTATAGCTTTGGTCACCAGCTGGCGTCGGTTTTTGTCCTGATCGTGCTCCTGGTCTCGGTTCCGGCGATGTTCACCCAGCTCTATAACACCGACTTTGCCGGGGTATTGTTTGAAGGCGTGAGCCCGGTCAACCTGGTACTCGAAGACCGGGCTTTTCTGCGCGCCATCCTCTACACCCTGCTCACTGTGCTCTGCCTGTCGTCCATAGGCCGTCGCGGACTCGCGCCGGTGCTGACACCGGTCAACGACTTTATCCTGCGGTATCGCTGGCAAGCCTTTCTGCTGCTTGGGCTGATCGCCACCTATCGCATGTCGGACACCGTCATGGGGGTCATGGCCAACGTTTTCTACATCGACCAAGGGTTCACCAAGGATCAGATCGCAGGCGTGAGCAAGATTTTCGGCCTGATCATGACCCTGGTTGGCGCCGGCATGGGCGGCTTGCTGATCGTGCGGTTCGGCATCTTGCCGATCCTGCTGATTGGCGGTGCGGCTTCGGCAGGCACCAACCTGCTGTTTATGCTGCTGGCCGACATGGGCCCCAACCTGCAGATGCTGGTTGTCACCATTTCACTGGACAACTTCAGCTCCGGCCTGGCGACTTCGGCGTTCGTGGCGTACCTGTCGAGCCTGACCAACCTCAAGTTTTCCGCCACCCAATACGCCCTGCTCAGCTCAATCATGCTGCTGCTACCGCGTCTGATGGGCGGTTATTCAGGGGTCCTGGTGGAAAAGTTCGGTTATCACAACTTCTTCATCATCACTGCCGTCATGGGGGTCCCCACCCTGCTGCTGATCAGTCTGCACTGGTATCAGGAAAGCCGCCGGGCACGCCTCAACCCCCCGGTAAATCTCGAAAAAGTCCCGTAACAGCCCGGGGGATTCCAGCTCCCCCGTCCGCCCTGTACGCCAACCCATCTCGGCCGTACAATGCCCAGTCATTTCTAGTCATCAGCACGGCAACGACTAACCATGCGCACCAGTCAATATTTGCTCGCCACACAGAAAGAAACGCCTTCCGACGCGGTCGTTATCAGCCATCAGCTGATGCTGCGCGCCGGCATGATTCGCAAACTTGCTTCCGGCCTGTACACCTGGCTGCCCATGGGCCTGCGGATCATGCGCAAGGCCGAAGCCATTGTTCGCGAAGAAATGAACGCAGCCGGCGCTCTCGAAGTGCTGATGCCGAGCATTCAACCGGCTGAGTTGTGGCAGGAATCCGGCCGCTGGGAAGAGTACGGTCCCGAGTTGCTGCGCCTCAAGGATCGCCACGGCCGCGAATTCTGCGTGGGCCCGACCCACGAAGAAGTCATCACCGATCTGTGCCGCAACGAGCTGAACAGCTATAAACAGTTGCCGATCAACCTGTACCAGATCCAGACCAAATTCCGTGACGAAATCCGTCCGCGCTTCGGTTTGATGCGCGGCCGCGAATTCATCATGAAGGACGCCTACTCGTTCCATGCCGACAACGCTTCGCTGCAGGTCACCTATGACCGCATGCACCAGGCCTACTGCAATGTATTCACCCGTCTGGGCCTGAACTTCCGCCCGGTAGAAGCTGACAACGGCTCCATCGGCGGTGCTGGCTCCCACGAATTCCACGTGCTGGCCGAGTCTGGCGAAGATGACATCGTGTTCAGCAATGCTTCGGACTACGCGGCCAACATCGAAAAAGCCGAAGCCATCCCGACTGAAACCTCGCGCGCGGCAGCCACCGAAGAACTGCGCCTGGTCGACACGCCTGACGCCAAGACCATTGCTCAACTGGTTGAAGGCTACAACCTGGCGATCGAGAAAACCGTCAAGACCCTGATCGTTCACGCTGCCGAAGAAGGCAAACTGATCGCACTGGTCATTCGCGGCGATCACGAGCTGAACGAAATCAAGGCCGGTAACCATCCGCTGGTGGCCAGCCCGCTGACCATGGCTTCGGACGCAGAATTGCGTGACGCCATTGGCGCAGGCGCAGGCTCCCTGGGCCCGCTGAACCTGCCACTGCCATGCATCATTGATCGTTCGGTCGAGCTGATGAGCGACTTCGGCGTCGGTGCCAACATCGATGACAAGCACTACTTCGGCGTGAACTGGGAGCGCGATCTGCCTGTACCTACCGTTGCCGACCTGCGCAACGTGGTGGCTGGCGACCCGAGCCCGGACGGCAAAGGCACGCTGGAAATCAAACGCGGTATCGAAGTCGGTCACATCTTCCAGCTGGGCACCAAGTACAGCGAAGCGATGAAGTGCCAGGTACTGGGCGAGAACGGCAAGCCCGTGACATTGGCAATGGGCTGCTACGGCATTGGGGTTTCCCGTGTGGTCGCTGCTGCCATCGAGCAGAACAACGACGAGCGCGGCATTATCTGGAGCGATGCCCTGGCACCTTTCCAGGTGGCACTGGTACCACTGCGCTATGAAACCGAAGCCGTTCGCGAAGCGACTGACAACCTTTACGCCCAACTCACGGCCGCCGGTTTTGAAGTTCTGCTGGACGACCGCGACAAGAAAACCAGCCCTGGCATCAAGTTCGCCGACATGGAACTGATCGGTATTCCGCACCGGATCGTCGTCAGTGACCGTGGCCTGGCCGAAGGCAACCTGGAATACAAGAGCCGTACCGAAGCAGAAGCGCAAGCCCTGCCCGTTGCCGATGTCCTTGCATTCCTTCAGGCGCGCATCAGCCGCTGAATCCAGATAGAGACGTCATGTTCAATCGAAACACCCTGACCCTCGGGGGCGCCGCCATGTGCGGCGCCCTGCTGCTGAGCGGCTGTGCCAATCACATGTCGCAACGCAGCGAACACGAGGAGCGCATCGAGCGCAAACTACTGGCCCACAGCCTGCAGATTGATGTCGGTTCACCTTCGGTGCTGGAGCTGCCGCAACGCCGTGTGCGCATCAACGAACAAAAGACTTTTGAAGTCACTGAGTTCGATGTCACCCGTCATTACGACCGCTACACGCCCTATCAGCCCTGGCGCGAGATCTATGAAGTGCCACTGGGTGCGGTGGCGATTGTCGCCGGGGTGGGCGCCAATGTGCTGAACGTGTTCATGTTTGGGCAACTGCCTGACAGCGTGACCAAAGACTGGATCAACTACGGTTTCGCCGGCGTGAACCCGGCGATGAACGTACAGTCCCACGGTCGCGCCGAGCAGAACCTGGCAGGGATCGAGGATGTTCAGCGCGACAAGCGCCTGGAGTATTCGAGCCTGCCATGGGCTGAGCGTCCGGTGGTGGTAAAAGCCGGCAAACAGACCCACGAACTCACCACCGACCGCAATGGCGTGTTGCGCCTCAACCTGCTGGACAGCCCTTTTGCCGAGCAGGACCTGAATCACATCGGCAAATTAACCATCATGGTTGAGGATGCCCAGGACGAGACCCACTCGGACTCGACCCTGTCGATCAGCAGTGGCCTGCGCGGAAAGCTGCTGGAAGCGCACAACTTGATCTACGACGACCTTGAGGGTGACGACGTCAACCAATGGGTGCATCGGGTCAAGCGCCTGTCGGAACTGGGTCTGGAAGAAGAAGCCAGCGAACTGGAACAAAGCCTGATCGAACTCACCCGTAACGATCCCGAGTTACAACGTGAATTCCTTCAATCCTTGACCAAAAATGCCGGTCGGCTGGTGGCTGATCCCGGGATCAGCTAACGCCTGAACAGCTCCAGCTGTTCAAACCCGTTGTTCAAGTCCTGCAAACGCACACCAAGCCCGAGCAATCGAACGGGCTTGGAACCGCGTGCAAATGCCTGACTCAATAAATCCTGGTAACTCTCAAGATCAAGCCCCGCACCGGACTGCTCCAGTGTGGTCTGGGTGAAATCGTGAAATTTCACTTTAACGAACGGCTTGCCGGGACGATAACTGCTGTCGATGCGGGCAATGCGTCCATTAAGGGTCGCGAGCAGCTCGGGGAGTTTGCTTAGACAGCTGGCCAGATCAGGCAAATCCGTATCGTAGGTATTTTCAACACTGACCGACTGACGTCGGCTGTCGCTCTGCACCAGACGCTCATCTATCCCGCGTGCCAAACCCCACAATCGCTCACCGAAACTACCGAATTCACGCACCAGCGCCAGCTTGTTCCAGTCCCGCAATTGCAGGCAGGTTTCAATCCCCAGCCGTCCAAGCTTGTCGGCCGTGACTTTGCCCACCCCATGCAGCTTATTGACCGGCAACGCCGAGACAAAATCCTCGACCTGATCCGGAGTGATCACGAATAGTCCGTTGGGTTTCTTCCAGTCACTGGCGATCTTGGCCAGGAATTTATTGGGCGCCACACCGGCAGACACGGTGATGTGCAACTGGTTGGACACACGGCGCCGGATATCCTGGGCGATACGCGTAGCGCTGCCGGCAAAATGCGGACTGTCAGACACATCCAGATAGGCCTCATCCAGCGACAGCGGCTCAATCAGCTCGGTGTAATCACGCAGGATGCCGTGTATCTCTCTGGAGGCTTCTTTATAGGCATCCATCCTGCCATTGACGATGACCAGATCCGGACACAATTTCAGTGCATGTCTGGACGCCATCGCCGAACGCACGCCAAAAGCCCGCGCTTCATAGTTACAGGTAGAAATAACCCCACGATGGTCAGCCGAGCCCCCGACTGCCATGGGCTTGTTCGCCAGACTCGGATCATCACGCATTTCAATAGCGGCGTAGAAACAGTCACAGTCGACATGGATGATTTTGCGCTGGGTCATGTAGGGCGGTGTTCTTTATAGGGTAGGCAATACAGAAGATCAGTATGTCACCGGGAACTGTATATAGCACCAGTAGTGTGGATTCTCCCCGACAGGCGTGGGAAATACCGCTCATGAATTTGTTTTTCTAATCGAATTACACCCTCTAATAGAGCTGGACCCCATACGCTACCTGCCCTGTAGCCGTTTTTATAACCCGCACTTTTATCTAAGCGATTGAACCAGAACACTTTTTTCTAAATTAAGGTTTGACAGCCCAGCGTATCGCTGTAGAATCCACCCCACAGACGCGGGATGGAGCAGTCTGGTAGCTCGTCGGGCTCATAACCCGAAGGTCGTCGGTTCAAATCCGGCTCCCGCAACCAAACATCGAAAAAGGCTACTCGAAAGAGTGGCCTTTTTTGTGCGCGCCTGTTTTATGACCCGCCGCACAAAGAGCGATCTGCTCGCAACAACCTCTCCCCTTGTACAGCGCAACAATCTTGAAGACCGGGGAGCTCTCCTGCAGGATCGAGCCGACCAGGATCAGGCCGTCGCCTGAAAACCAGCTGCATTGATCTTATTTAGTGCATTTTCGCATTAAAGGTTGACTCCCCACCGCATCACTGTAGAGTGCGCTCCACAGACGCGGGATGGAGCAGTCTGGTAGCTCGTCGGGCTCATAACCCGAAGGTCGTCGGTTCAAATCCGGCTCCCGCAACCAAACATAAAAAGGCTGCTCGAAAGAGTGGCCTTTTTTGTGCCCGGGTGTTTTTGCTCCCCCTCCCCGACCGGAGGAGCAGGATTAAATCCGGACATTTCAATCGCTTACGAGATTCAGGGGTTGACAGCCCGGCGATTCGCTGTAGAATCCACCCCACAGACGCGGGATGGAGCAGTCTGGTAGCTCGTCGGGCTCATAACCCGAAGGTCGTCGGTTCAAATCCGGCTCCCGCAACCAAACATCAAAAAAGGCTACTCGAAAGAGTGGCCTTTTTTGTGCGTGCTCGAAAAGTCTGCAATAGACGACCAGCGAAAAATAAACATCATATTTCTGAAAATCCGTTCGACTATGCTGTGGGCCGGCAATTACCTTTTTTTCAAACGCCAAACCTGAACCTCAGACAAACAACTGGCAATATTTTGAAAAACTTTAACCAAAAGGATTGGTAACTTGAGTTTATGCCCCCATCCTGTCGCGCACGATCCACGAGGTGATTGATGCCCGATAACTCGCCAGAACTTAAAGAAGCCGTTACAGCAGCCCACCCGATTGCCGCAACTCGTTTGCGCTGGCTGGATTTGTTGAGCAAATACCGTCAACCCATTGGCCTTGCACTCACTTTACTGTTGTTTGCGATTGCGCTGATCGCGTGCCGGCATCTGCTCAGCGAGCTTGATCTATATGCCCTGCAAGACTCAATTCTGGAAGTCCCCAAGCCCGCCCTCCTCGGCGCCCTGGCTGCGACGGCCGCAGGATTCGTGATTTTGCTCGGCTACGAGTGGTCCGCCAGTCGTTATGCAGGGGTCAAGCTACCCCCCAAAACCCTGGCTCTGGGGGGCTTTACCGCCTTTGCCATTGGCAACGCCATCGGCCTGTCACTGTTGTCCGGCGGCTCTGTGCGTTATCGCCTGTATGCACGACATGGTGTTGGCGCCTCTGAAGTCGCCCATATGACGCTGTTTGCCAGCCTGTCCCTGGGCTGCGCACTACCGCCCCTGGCGGCGCTGGCAACCCTGAGCAACCTGCCTGCGGCCTCCGCCGCCTTGCATATTCCCGCCTATCTATTGGGGGCGATCGCTTTTGCGGTTCTGGCGTTATTCGGTTTGTTGGCGCTGGGTATTTATCGACGTCGCCTGCCCGAGCAGCCGATCCCCGACAACCTGCTGGTAAAGGCCGGACGCCGCACGCTGCGTCTGCCAAGCCCGCGCCTGACCCTGTTGCAGCTGGTCATTACGGCACTGGATGTCGCCGCTGCGGCCACAGTCCTGTATTTATTGCTGCCTGAAGCACCGCCTTTTGGTCCATTCCTGCTGGTTTATCTGCTGGCGCTGGCTGCCGGCGTACTCAGCCATGTGCCGGGCGGCGTCGGAGTCTTTGAAGCCATCTTGCTTGCCGCCTTTGCCAACCAGCTGGGTGCCGCCCCCCTGGCTGCGGCCCTGCTGCTGTATCGCATGATCTATGTGATCATGCCGCTGCTGGTCGCATGCCTGATGCTGCTGATCAACGAAGCCCAACGACTGATTCATACCCGCCAAAGCCTGCGGGTGGCCTCAGGCCTCGCGGCACCGGTCCTGGCTGTGCTGGTGTTTATGTCCGGGGTGGTTTTGCTGTTCTCGGGCGCCACTCCCGAGATCGACACCCGCCTGGAACACATCGGCTTCCTGATCCCCCATCGCCTGATTGACGCCTCGCACTTCGGCGCCAGCCTGATCGGGGTTCTGTGCCTGCTACTGGCCCAGGGCCTGCGCCGGCGCTTGTCGGCAGCCTGGATGCTGACCACCATTTTGCTGCTGGTGGGCGCCGTGCTTTCCCTGCTCAAAGGCTTTGACTGGGAGGAAGCCTCCATTCTGGTTCTCACCGCCAGCCTGCTGGGACTGTTTCGCCGCTCGTTCTACCGCCCGAGCCGCCTGACCGAACTACCCTTTTCGCCACTGTATCTGGTGGCCAGCATTTGCGTCCTGGGTGCCTCTATCTGGCTGCTGCTGTTCGCCTATCAAGACGTTCCTTATAGCCATCAGCTGTGGTGGCAGTTCACCCTTGATTCTGACGCCCCGCGGGGCCTGCGCTCACTGATGGGCGCGGCAGTGCTGCTGGTGATTGTTTCGCTGACCTGGCTGCTGCGCACCGCGCGCCCGGTAATCCACTTGCCGGACGCCGGGGAGCTGGAAAGGGCCGAGAAAATCCTCCTGGCCTCCGATCAGCCCGATGGCGGCCTGGCCCTGACCGGCGACAAGGCCCTGCTGTTCCATCCGGACGACAACGCCTTCCTGATGTACGCCCGCCGAGGCCGCAGCCTGGTGGCACTGTATGACCCTATCGGGCCTAACCAGCCCCGGGCCGAGCTGATCTGGCAGTTCCGTGACCTGTGCGATATCTACCACGCCCGGCCGGTGTTTTATCAAGTGCGTGCCGAGAACCTGCCGTTCTATATGGACATTGGCCTGACCGCGATCAAACTCGGCGAAGAAGCCCGGGTCGACTTGCACCGTTTTGATCTCGAAGCCAAAGGCAAAGAGATGAAAGACCTGCGCTACACCTGGAATCGCGGCACACGTGATGGCCTGTCACTGGAAATCCATGAGCCGGGAGAGGCGCCGATGGATGAGCTCAAGGTGATTTCCGATGCCTGGCTGACGGGCAAGAACGTGCGCGAAAAAGGCTTTTCCCTCGGAAGATTCAGCACCGAGTACATCAAGCACTTTCGCGTGGCCATTATCCGCTTTGAAGGCAAACCGGTGGCTTTCGCCAACCTGCTTGAGACCCACAGTCATGAACTGTCGAGCCTCGACCTGATGCGCGCCCACCCGGAGGCCCCAAAACTGACCATGGAATTCATGATGGTCGGCCTGATTCAACATTATAAAAAGCATGGATACGCACGTTTCAGCCTGGGAATGGTACCCCTGTCCGGTCTGCAACCGCGTCGCGGAGCGCCTTTGACCCAGCGTCTGGGGTCGATGTTGTTCCAGCGCGGCGAGCACCTGTACAACTTCCAGGGTTTGCGTCGCTTTAAAGACAAATTCCAGCCTGACTGGGAACCTCGTTATATGGCCGTGCCCGCAGGACTTGATCCGCTGGTGGCACTGGCTGATACCGCCGCCCTGATTGCAGGCGGCTTGACTGGATTGGTGAAACGTTAATGAAACATCGTTCCTGGCGGTTTTTATTGCTTACCTTGATAGTTCTGGTCGCGCTTGCAGCAGGCGGCTACTGGTTCTGGAGTCGTCCTGCCCCGGAACCGACGATAGAACACCTGAGCCAAACCGACGGCTCGACCCTGACCAAAGTGATACCCGGCCAGAAAGCCAGGGCCCGGATCGTAATAGCCACTCCGGTCGAAGAAGCACTGAGCGACACCCAGCTGATGGCCTTGAGCCGTGGCGGCAAAGCACAACTGGTGCAGGTGATCCTGCCCAAGGAAGATTGCACCCTGCAGCAACAGGCCCTGCAGAACGCACTGCAACAGCTTGACGGCCCTGCCACGCTGGTCAGTGGCATAGGTCCTGGCGCAACCCTGGCCTGGCGCTGGCTGGCCGGGCAAACCGATGACAAGGCACAAGCCGTGTCAGTCGGTTTCATGCTCGAACAACCCGGCTGCACCCTGCCCTTGCCCAAGTCGGCGGCACACGGCAATTGGCTGGTGGCCTGGAACGACAACCCTGACGACCCGAGCGCCGCCTTCGTACGCGATCAACCGAATGCTCAGACCAGCATCAGCGACTACGACATTCACTACCCCCAAGTACTCAGCAATGAGCTGCGCAAAATACTGGTGGGGGATGAAAACGGCGGGCTGAACATGCCTGTGGTCGAAGTACCGGCCGGCCAGCAAAACAGCACCGTGACCCTGTTCCTGTCCGGTGACGGCGGCTGGCGCGACCTGGACCGCGACGTGGCCGGCGAGATGGCGAAGATCGGCTACCCGGTGGTCGGCATCGACATGCTGCGCTACTACTGGCAGCACAAGACCCCGGAGCAAAGCGCTACCGATCTGACCGAGCTGATGCAGCACTATCGGCAAAAGTGGGGTACCCAGCGCTTTGTACTGGTCGGCTATTCATTTGGTGCCGACGTGTTGCCTGCCACCTTCAACCGCCTGCCTGAAGCCGAGCAAAAGCGCGTTGACGCCATCATCCTGCTGGCTTTTGCCCGTAGCGGCAGCTTTGAAATCCACGTCGACGGCTGGCTTGGCAAAGCCGGCGCAGAAGCCGATACCGGCGAAGAGATGTCCAGGCTGCCTGCCGCCAAAGTGGTGTGCATTTATGGCGCGGAAGAAGTCGATGAAAGCGGCTGCACTGCCAAGACCGCCGTCGGTGAAAGCATGAAGCTGCCAGGGGGCCATCACTTTGACGAGAACTACCCGGCTCTGGCCCAGCGCCTGGTAGACGTCATCAAGAAGCATCAGGCAACCGCACCGTAACCCCCCGCAACCCTGCAGCAGTCAGCAACAAAAAAGCCCCGGTTCTCACGAACCGGGGCTTTTTTTGGTCATCTCGACAGCGCTACATCTCGACCTGGGTTCCCAGCTCAATTACCCGGTTGACGGGCAGCCTGAAGAATCGCAGGTTGCCGTTGGCGTTCTTCAGCATGAAGGCAAACAGCGTCTCGCGCCAACGCGCCATGCCCACAATCTTGGAGGCAATCACCGTTTCCCGGCTCAGGAAGTAGGTGGTGCGCATAGGACTGAAATCCAGCTCGTCGAGATGGCACAGTTTCAACGCTTCAGGCACATCCGGCTCATCCATAAAGCCGAAGTGCAAGATCACCCGGAAGAAGCCGTCGCCATAGGAGTCCACCTCGAAACGCCTCTGGGCAGGCACCCGCGGCGAATCTTCGTTGACCACGGTCAGCAATACCACCTGCTCATGCAGCACCTGGTTGTGCAACAGGTTGTGCAGCAGCGCGTGGGGCACGGCATCTGGCCGGGCGGTCAGAAACACGGCCGTACCCTGTACCCGATGCGGCGGCTGCACCCGAATGCTGCTGATGAATAGCGGTAGCGGCAACGCGCTTTCATCAAGACGGTCGACCAATAGCTGTTTACCGCGCCGCCAGGTGGTCATCAGGATGAACAGCACAATCCCCGCCAGTACCGGGAATGCACCGCCCTGGACAATTTTCGGCACGTTGGCGGCAAAGAACAGGCCGTCCACCAGGAGAAAGCCGATCAACACCGGGACCGCCAGAACTGGCGGCCACTTCCACAGCAGCAGCATCACCGCCGATACCAGAATACTGGTGATCAGCATGGTCCCGGTCACGGCCACACCATAGGCCGAAGCCAGAGCGCCGGAGGACTCAAAGCCCAGCACCAGCAAAATAACCCCGACCATCAAGGACCAGTTCACTGCTCCGATATAAATCTGCCCCTGCTCGGCACTGGAGGTGTGCTGGATATGCATACGCGGTACATAACCCAGCTGAATGGCCTGATGGGTCAAGGAGAACGCACCGGAAATCACGGCCTGGGATGCAATCACGGTCGCCAGCGTAGCCAGGCCCACCAGCGGGATCAATGCCCAGCTGGGTGCCAACAGATAGAAAGGGTTGCGGGCCGCCTCCGGGTTTTCCAGCAACAAAGCCCCCTGGCCGAAGTAGTTCAGCACCAGCGCCGGCAATACCAGAATGAACCAGGCCCGGGCAATCGGCTTGCGCCCGAAGTGCCCCATGTCGGCATACAGCGCTTCGGCCCCCGTCAAAGCCAGCACCACGGCGCCCAGAATGGCAACGCCCATGCCCGGGTGAGTGACAAAGAAACGTACACCCCACACCGGGTTCAGCGCGTTCAGCACTTCAGGATGCTGCAAGATGCCGTGTATCCCGAGTCCGCCCAGCACCACAAACCACAGCACCATGATCGGGCCAAACAGCTTGCCCAGCATGGCGGTACCCCGGCGCTGGATCAAAAACAGCGCAATCAGGATGACCAGGGACAGGGGCACCACCCAGCGCTCCAGCCCGGTGAACGCCAGCTCAAGCCCTTCGACGGCAGACAGTACCGAGATCGCCGGAGTGATCATGCTGTCGCCGTAAAACAGCGAAGCCCCGATCAACCCCAGAATGACCAGCACCGAGCGCAGCCTGGGATAAGGCGCAGCAGCCCGTCGCGCCAACGCGGTAAGGGCCATGATCCCGCCCTCGCCCTCGTTGTCGGCCCGCAGGATAAACAGAACGTACTTGATCGACACGACCCAGATCAGCGACCACAGGATCAACGCCAAAATGCCGAACACGCCATCGTGGCTGACCTGTACTCCGTAGCCGCCCGAAAACACCTCTTTAAGGGTGTACAGCGGACTGGTGCCGATATCGCCGTACACCACGCCAACTGCAGCAACCAGCATCCCGATGGGCTTTACCTTTGCGTGACCGTCTTCTGCAGCCTGACTACTTACCTGCCCCATCAACCACTCCTACGATCACGGACCGTGCTTCTTAATGGTTTGCGCCACTTTTGATCAGCAGCATGCGCTGATTTTCCGACTCACATTGACGAAATTACGCTGTTTAAAAACCCTATTTTCGCAACGGCGCGCAGCATAGCGCAGCACTCGTCGTAAATCCCTGTATAACGCTGGTCAACTGCGTTGACCATAGCTAAAATTGCGCACTTTTTTTGATCAGAGGCGCATCAAGCGCCCGTTCGTCGTGCAGCCTTTACGGGCATGTAACGTCACTACATACCGAGGTTCGCCATGTCCACCGTTACCACGCCAGCCGCCCCCAAGGTCGGCTTCGTCTCCCTGGGTTGCCCCAAAGCCCTGGTCGACTCCGAACGCATCCTCACGCAGCTGCGTATGGAAGGCTACGATGTCGTCTCTACCTACCAGGACGCCGATGTCGTGGTGGTCAACACCTGCGGTTTCATCGACAGCGCCAAGGCTGAATCACTGGAAGTGATTGGTGAAGCCATCAAGGAAAACGGCAAGGTTATCGTGACCGGCTGCATGGGCGTGGAAGAAAGCGCCATCCGCAATGTTCACCCGAGCGTGCTGGCCGTCACCGGCCCGCAGCAGTACGAGCAAGTGGTCAACGCCGTGCACGACGCCGTGCCGCCCAACCTGAACCACAACCCGCTGATCGACCTGGTGCCGCCTCAAGGTGTCAAACTGACGCCGCGTCACTACGCGTACCTGAAGATATCCGAAGGATGCAACCACAGCTGCAGCTTCTGCATCATCCCGTCGATGCGCGGCAAACTGGTCAGCCGCCCGGTAGGCGACGTCCTCGACGAAGCCCAGCGCCTGGTCAAGGCCGGCGTCAAAGAGCTGCTGGTGATTTCCCAGGACACCAGCGCCTATGGCGTAGACGTGAAATACCGTACCGGTTTCTGGAACGGCGCGCCGGTCAAGACCCGCATGACCGAACTCTGCGAAGCACTGAGCTCGCTGGGTGTCTGGGTACGCCTGCACTACGTTTACCCGTACCCGCACGTTGACGAGCTGATTCCGCTGATGGCCGCCGGCAAGATCCTGCCGTACCTGGACATCCCGTTCCAGCACGCCAGCCCGAAAGTGCTCAAGGCCATGAAGCGCCCGGCATTTGAAGACAAGACCCTGGCCCGCATCAAGAACTGGCGCGTCATCTGCCCGGACCTGATCATCCGCTCGACCTTCATTGTCGGCTTCCCGGGCGAGACCGAAGAGGACTTCCAGTACCTGCTCGACTGGCTGACAGAAGCACAACTGGATCGCGTAGGCTGCTTCCAGTACTCCCCTGTGGAAGGTGCTCCGGCCAATTTGCTGGACGCGGCCATCGTGCCGGATGACATCAAGCAGGACCGCTGGGACCGCTTCATGGCCCACCAGCAGGCCATCAGCGCGGCCCGCCTGCAGATGAAAATCGGTAAGGAAATCGAAGTCCTGATTGACGAAGTAGACGAGCAAGGCGCTGTTGGCCGTTGCTTCTTCGACGCTCCGGAAATCGACGGCAACGTATTTATCGCCACCGAAAAAGACATCAAGCCCGGCGACAAGATCATGTGCCGTGTGACCGATGCTGACGAGTATGACTTGTGGGCTGAAGTCATCTAAACAGCGACCGCGTCTCAAAAAGCCCTGCCGCCCTGGCGTCAGGGCTTTTTTTACGGCTATCGTAAACCTGTCGCTTCCATCGTCAGGAGACATGCACGATGCAACAGAAATGGGCTATCCATACACCCCGCCTTACGGACTTCGAAGAATTGACCGACGTGTGGGAAGCCTCGGTTCGCGCCACCCATGACTTTTTGCCCGACAGTTATATTCAACAACTGCGCCAACTGGTCAAAGACCAGTATCTGGACGCCGTGATGCTGATCTGCTGCAAGGATCCTGTCAGCAAACGCATCAGCGGTTTTGCCGGAGTAGCTGCGGGCAAGGTTGAAATGCTCTTCATCCACCCGCACTTCCGGGGCCAGGGCATTGGCAAGTGCCTGCTCAAATTCGCCATCGACGAACTGAATGCACAGGCACTGGACGTCAATCAGCAAAACCCGCAAGCCATCGGCTTTTACCTCAAGCAGGGCTTTGAGGTGGTCGGGCGCAGCGAAAAAGACGGCATGGGCCAGCCTTATCCGCTACTGCACCTGCGGTATAAGCGCCCAACACGCGCATAAGGCAAATGTTGCCGGGCTTAACCGGCGCCAGGCGGGTACAATAGCCGCCCAATTCCTTTACGGCCCCTGTCATGTCTGAACCGATACGTCTCTCCAAACGCCTCATCGAACTCGTCGGCTGCTCCCGCCGTGAGGCCGAACTGTTCATTGAAGGTGGCTGGGTCACGGTAGATGGCGAAGTCATCGACGAGCCGCAATTCAAGGTCGACAACCAAAAAGTCGAGCTGGACCCGCAAGCCAAGGCCACGGCCCCCGAGCCTGTGACCATTTTGCTGAACGCTCCGCCAGGCCTTGATACTGACAGCGCCATGGCCCTGATCGGCCCCGAGTCACTGAGCGAAGAGCACCGCTACGGCAAGCGTCCGCTCAAGGGCCACTTTCTGCGCCTGAGCGTTGGCAACGAACTCCAGGCCAACGCCAGCGGCCTGCTGGTGTTTACCCAGGACTGGAAAATCGTCCGCAAGCTGACCGCCGACGCCAACAAAATCGAGCAGGAATACGTGGTCGAAGTCTCTGGCGAGATGGCTCCCCACGGTTTGAACCGGCTCAATCACGGCATGACCTACAAAGGTCGCGAGCTGCCTGCGGTTAAAGCCAGCTGGCAGAGTGAAAACCGCCTACGCTTTGCAATGAAAAACCCTCAACCGGGCGTTATTGCACTGTTCTGTCAGGCTGTAGGCCTTACCGTCATTTCCATGCGCCGAATTCGCATTGGCGGGGTCTCGATGGGCAAGCTGCCTACAGGCCAATGGCGCTACATGACGACCAAAGAAAAGTTCTAAATAGCGCACCGCCCCGAACATTTCGACACCGCAGCAACGCCTGCGGTGCTCACTGCTGAATATCAGGATTGACCAAATGATTCATAACGACGTACTGCGCAGCGTGCGCTACATGCTCGACATCAGCGACAACAAGGTCGTGGAAATCATCAAACTGGGTGGCCTGGACGTCACTAAAGAAGACGTCCTGACCTACCTGAAAAAAGACGAAGAAGAAGGTTTTGTGCGCTGCCCTGACGAAGTGATGGCGCACTTCCTTGATGGTCTGGTGATTTTCAAGCGCGGCAAGGATGACAGCCGTCCAGCGGTCAAGATTGAAGTGCCGGTGACCAACAACGTGATCCTGAAAAAACTGCGCGTCGCTTTTGAACTCAAGGAAGACGACATGCACGCCATCCTCAAGGCTTCGGAGTTTCCAGTCTCCAAGCCCGAGCTGAGCGCCCTGTTCCGTAAATTCGGCCACACCAACTACCGCACCTGTGGCGACCAGTTGCTGCGCAACTTCCTCAAGGGTCTGACCCTGCGCATTCGCGGCTGATACTCGGCCTTCAGGCGCCATAAATCCTGTAGGAACTGGCTTGCCTGCGATGCAGACAACCCGATTGTTCTGGATAACCGCAGTGATGCGATCGCGAGCAAGCTCGCTCCTACAGAGGCATGACTTTTGACCTACAGCGTCTCCCCGATCGGTTTTGTGCGCTCTTGCTTCAAAGAGAAATTCGCCATTCCGCGCCAGCCGCAACTGGCCCCGGCCGCCCGTGGCGTGCTGGAGCTGGTCGCGCCCTTCGATCAAGGCGATGCCGTGCAGGGCCTGGAGCAGGTCAGCCATGTCTGGCTGCTGTTTGTGTTCCATCAGGCACTGGAAGACAAACCCCGGCTCAAGGTGCGTCCGCCGCGCCTGGGGGGCAACAAGTCGCTGGGGGTGTTTGCCACCCGCGCCACCCATCGCCCCAATGGCATAGGCCAGTCCGTGGTGAAGCTGGACAGGGTTGAAGCCGGTCGGCTGTTTATCTCGGGAATTGACCTGCTGGACGGGACGCCTATTCTCGACATCAAACCGTACGTGCCCTACGCCGATATCATCGATAGTGCCAGCAACAGCATGGCCAGCGCCGCGCCGGTGCTGATTCCCGTGCACTGGACTGACTCTGCCCTGCAACAGGCACACAGCCAGGCCCTGCGCCTGCAAGAGCCGCTGGTGGAGCTGATTGAACAATGCCTGGCCCAGGACCCACGCCCGGCCTACCAGATTCCTGCTCCAGAGCGCGAATACGGTGCCCGCATTTGGGATCTGGACGTACGCTGGCATTACCCGCAGCCGGATGTGATACGTGTGCTGGAAGTGATCCCGAAGCAATAGCCGCAAACAAAATGTGGGAGTCTGGCAAGCCAGCTCCCACATTTTTCAATCGGCGACGCTTACTTCTCGACGAAGGCGCGCTCGATCAGGTAGTCACCCGGCTCGCGCATACGCGGCGAAACTTTCAGCCCGAAGCTGTTGAGCACTTCGCTGGTTTCATCAAGCATGCTCGGGCTGCCGCACAACATGGCGCGGTCGTCCTGCGGGTTGATCGGTGGCAAACCAATATCGCTGAACAGCTTGCCGCTGCGCATCAGATCGGTCAGGCGGCCTTCGTTTTCGAATGGCTCACGGGTCACGGTCGGGTAGTAGATCAACTTGTCACGCAGCGCTTCGCCGAAGAACTCGTTCTGTGGCAAGTGCTCGGTGATGAACTCGCGATAAGCAACTTCGTTGACGTAACGGACACCGTGGCACAGGATCACTTTTTCGAAACGCTCGTAGGTTTCCGGATCCTGGATGACGCTCATGAATGGCGCCAGGCCCGTACCGGTGCTCAGCAGATACAAATGCTTGCCCGGCTTCAAATCGTCAAGCACCAGGGTGCCTGTCGGTTTTTTGCTGATGATGATCTCGTCGCCTTCCTTCAAGTGCTGCAACTGGGAAGTCAGCGGGCCATCCGGCACCTTGATGCTGAAGAACTCCAGATGCTCTTCCCAGTTCGGGCTGGCAATCGAATAGGCACGCATAAGCGGACGGCCATTGGGCTGTTGCAGGCCGATCATCACGAACTGACCGTTCTCAAAGCGCAGGCCCGGGTCGCGGGTGCACTTGAAGCTGAACAGGGTGTCGTTCCAGTGATGAACACTGAGGACACGTTCGTGGTTCATGTTGCTCATGTACGGGGCTCCTAAATTCGCCAGCGCTGACTATGGGCGCGATTGCATAACATTCTAATGGCGACGACAATATCTGTTAACTGAATTATTAAGATAAGGGTTATCGGTTATATCGATATGCGATTTACTCTCAGACAACTCCAGGTATTCGTTGCCGTCGCCCAACAGGAGAGCGTGTCTCGCGCTGCCGGCTTGTTGGCCCTATCTCAATCTGCTGCCAGTACTTCAATCACCGAACTCGAGCGCCAGACCAGCTGCCAGTTGTTCGATCGCGCAGGCAAACGCTTAAGCCTAAACGCGCTGGGCCGCCAACTGCTGCCACAGGCAGTCGCCCTGCTGGATCAGGCCAAGGAAATCGAAGACCTGCTCAACGGCAAGTCCGGCTTTGGGTCATTGACCGTGGGCGCGACCCTGACCATTGGCAATTACCTGGCCACCTTGCTGATCGGCAGCTTCATGCAGGCTCACCCGGAAAGCCAGGTGAAACTGATTGTGCAAAACACTGCGCATATCGTGCAGCAAGTTGCGCATTATGAAATTGATCTGGGTCTGATTGAAGGCGATTGCAGCCACCCCGACATCGAAGTCCAGAGTTGGGTTGAAGATGAACTGGTGGTGTTTTGCGCCCCACAACATCCACTGGCTGCGCGCGGCCATGCCTCCCTGCAAGAGCTGGCCCATGAAGCCTGGATTCTGCGCGAACAAGGCTCCGGCACCCGTCTGACATTTGATCAGGCGATGCGCCATCACCAAAGCACGCTCAATATCCGTCTCGAACTGGAACATACCGAAGCAATCAAACGCGCCGTGGAGTCAGGCCTGGGGATAGGCTGCATCTCTCGCCTGGCATTACGTGACGCCTTTCGACGCGGCAGTCTGGTCGCTGTAGAGACCCCCGACCTGGATCTGGCCCGGCAGTTCTTCTTTATCTGGCACAAGAAGAAGTATCAGACCTCGGCCATGCGCGAATTTCTGGAACTGTGCCGCGCTTTCACCGCGGGGGTGCAGCGCAGCGACGAGATCGTATTGCCGACAATCGCTTAAAGCAGAATCACTGCCCACACCACGGCAATCATGGTCAGCACCACAAACTGGGCGGCGCTGCCCATGTCCTTGGCGTTTTTGGACAGCGGGTGCAGATCGAGCGAGATGCGGTCGATGGCCGCTTCGATCGCCGAGTTCAGCAATTCAACGATCAGTGCCAGCAGGCATACCGCGATCAACAAGGCGCGCTCTACCCGGCTGACATTCAGAAAGAAGCTCAGCGGGATCAACACGACATTGAGCAGTACCAACTGGCGAAAAGCGGCTTCACCGGTAAAGGCCGCGCGCAAACCGTCCAGCGAGTAGCCGCCGGCATTCAAAATCCGTTTAAATCCGGTTTTACCTTTAAAAGGCGACATAGAGAGGCAACTGCGTAAAAAATGAGAGGGGAACGCTAGTTCACGCTTTGTCAAAAAAACGTGAAGAGCGGCAAGTTTAATGGCTCGAAATTGATTCAAGTTGCTGCAAGAGTAACGCGGCCTGGGTCCGGGTACGAACCCCCAGTTTACGGAAAATGGCGGTTACGTGCGCCTTGATGGTCGCTTCGGAAACACTCAGCTCATAGGCGATCTGCTTGTTCAGCAGACCCTCGCAGACCATGGTCAGCACCCGGAACTGCTGGGGCGTGAGACTGGCAAGGCCCTCACTCGCAGCCTTGGCCTCGGCTGACACCTGTACATCCTCAAACGCCTGGGGCGGCCAGCACACATCGCCATCCAGCACAGCCCGTACCGACTTCTGAATGTCTTCCAGCGAGCTGGACTTGGGGATAAAGCCACTGGCTCCAAACTCACGGGAGCGCACCATGATCGAGGCTTCCTCCTGGGCTGAAACCATCACCACCGGAATTTGCGGGTACTGGCCACGCAGCAATACCAGCCCGGAAAAACCATAGGCGCCGGGCATGTTCAAGTCGAGCAGTACCAGATCCCAATCGGCCTTTACTGCCAGCTGTGTTTCAAGCTCGGCAATACTGGCGACTTCAACCAGACGAACATCAGAACCCAGCCCCATAGTCACGGCTTGATGCAAGGCACTGCGAAACAGTGGATGGTCGTCGGCTATCAGGATTTCGTATGTGGCCATTTTTTAAATGATCCTGTTTTTCAGGCGAGCCCTGATGTATTCCAGTACTCGCTAAGGCAATTCGAGCAACAGCGCAAATACTGTGCATCAAAGGGCGCGATTTACGCTAAACGTCGGAAAATATGGGCGCTTTAGCAGCAGTTGCAGCCGAATCGGCGCCAAGCATGCCCAGCACGACTGGGGTGGTCAAGTTGAAAACTTGAGGTCCCGATCCAAACTGAAGCCATCACGACGCTATCATCCTCACCCTCTCGGGCACTCAACTGCATTTGCGCGAAAATTGTAGCGCTACTTCTTTAGTCTATTGAGACCGATTCCTGGGAAGGTCTTTTACAAAAAGTACCCAGTTCCAGATGCGCCGCGCTGGACTCATTCATCGGCAGTTGATTCCGGGCATCCAGATAATGCTGGCTGAAGACATCGAAATACGCGTCCAGCGCCGTGGATGCGTCGCTATCGCCCGCAAGATCGAGGCACAAACTGGCCACTTCGGCGGTACACAGGTGCTCACTGCGGGTGGATCTGCGCAAACGGTAGCGTGAGAGTTTTTCCGGCAGCAGGCTTAAAATAGGCAAGGCATCGAAGTACGGACTCTTGCGAAATATCTTGCGCGCTTCAGTCCAGGTAGCGTCGAGCAAGATAAACAGCGGGCGCTTGCTGCTGTCGATATCCACCGTGTGGGTCACACGTCCTGGCTCGACATATTCTCCGGGGAATACCAGATAGGGTTGCCACTGCGGATCAGACAACAAAGCGAGCAACGCCTCATCGGTCTCGGTTCGCGACCAGATAAAGGCGAAGTTGTCACTCACCACATCAGCGATCAGCCAGCCTGTATTGCTGGGCTTGAACACTTCCTTTTTGGTCATGATCAGGCACACACCCGAGCGCGCGTTAACCCTGGGCCGCCAACTGCACAGGCAATGGCTTTCTATCACGCGACAGGTATGGCAACGCGGTGCCCGTGACCCCCGCGACAAATAGGGTTTGGTGCTCTCCTCTTCACGCTCGTCTCGTAAACGGGCCACTGCATTAGGGGAAAAGGTCATCTGGGTCATGGTTTTTTACTTAAGGCGCCAACCGCTTATTCGCCATGAGTGGCGCACAAGCAGATAAACAATAGAAAGGCGCGAAGTCTAACAGAGGCAGAGCGCCGGCACTCGCCCCCATGACCTTTGGCATTTCCTGTCAGCTCATGCTGGCCTTATACTCCTGCGCCACTGAACGCACAGATCTATGACGGGTCAAACCCTGCGTCACGTCAATCAGGAGAGATTCATGTTGCGCACCATTATTCCAGCCGTAGCTCTATTGCTTGCACTGCCATTGGGCGCACAAGCGGCCTCTCTTGCAGAATTCAATCTGAATAAAAACCTGCAGCAGGTGGCTGAAAAAAGTAATGAAGGAAAGCCGCGCGCAATCAATGCCGACCTTCTGGATAAAGGTTTTACCGTCGATGGCACGGTATTGATCAATAATCTGGAAGCCAGCCCGACCCTGGCTGCACAAATGCGTTCCGCCCCGGAAGCCGCAGTGCCACAACTGGGCCGCAGCGTGTGCAGCAACCCGAACTTCCGCAAACTGATGGCCAAGGGCGCCACAATGCGCTTCGCTATCACGGAATATAAAACCGGCAAGTCGGTCTTGGTCCAGGACATCGGCGCTGACAATTGCCAGCGGAAAAACTGATTTTCTCTTCATTGCGTCAACACGCCGTAACTCCATACGGCGTGTGAACCCTGCCTCCTCCCCCTTGCACTGCAGCGACCATTCTTCATGCACATCAGGCAATTAGCTATTGCCAGTCAGGATGCGGCAAGACCATGATCAAGCCATCAGCTGGACACTAAGTGTCTGCGCGCCAGCCCCGTTTGCGGCGCCATCCTGGATGTTGTACACAAGGAGAAGTACATGCCTGATCAACCCAATGAGCCACTCGCGCTTCTCGAAAGCCAGGGCCTGGACCTTGCGCGACAGGTCGATGAACAATTGCAGCAGATTGCGTCAAATAGCCCTAATCGCCCGCTTTATCGCGAGATGATCCTGACCATATTGCGCATGGCCCACGACGACTTTGATCGCTGGAATGCCAAGATAACCCTGCAAGCCATTCGCGAACTCGAAAAAACCTTCCGCGTGCTGGAGCAGTTCAAGGGCCAGCGTAAAGTGACAGTCTTCGGCTCGGCTCGCACACCCGTTGAGCACCCGCTGTATGCACTGGCCCGCCAGGTGGGCGCAACCCTGGCAAAGTCAGATTTCATGGTGATTACCGGAGGCGGCGCCGGCATCATGGCGGCGGCCCATGAAGGCGCAGGGCTGGAACACAGCCTGGGCTTCAATATCACCCTGCCGTTTGAGCAACGGGCCAACCCCACCATCAACGGCACGGCCAACCTGCTGGCATTTCACTTCTTCTTTACCCGCAAGCTGTTTTTCATAAAAGAAGCAGATGCGCTGGTCATGTGCCCGGGCGGCTTTGGCACCCTGGATGAAGTGTTGGAAGTACTGACATTGATGCAAACCGGCAAAACGCCCCTGGTACCCGTGGTGTTACTGGATATGCCCGGTGGAACATTCTGGCAAAGCGCCCTGGACTTCATTCGCAATCAACTGGAGGCCCACCAGTACATTCTGCCCAATGATTTGAAGTTGATGCGCCTGGTCCATACAGCCGAGGAGGCCGTGGCCGAGATCAATCAGTTCTACAGCAACTTCCATTCAAGTCGCTGGTTGACCAAAGACTTTGTGATACGCATGAAGCGCCCCGTGAGCATTTCGGCTCTGCAACATATACAGCAGACATTTGCCGATATCTGCCTGAGCGGCAGTTACGTGCAACAGGGCTATGAAGGCTTTGAACATGAAGATCCCAAGTTCAGCCACCTCACCTGCCTGAGCTTTGCATTTAGTGGCCGTAATCAAGGGCGACTGCGAGAGTTGATCGATTTTATCAACCTGCCGCAGAACTGGGCTGAAGTAGATAATGGACCCGGGCCAGTACTGAGTGAGTCAGTAACTCGGTAAAAGGTAAGCGTTCGTCAAACACTTCAAACGTCCTGCAGGAACAGAGTTTGCTCTGCGAGCTGATCCGAGTGTTTCAACTCAGGATCAGCTCGCAGAGCAAACTCGCTCCTGCAACAAGTTCGCGCCGACAAGTAGCACCCTTGTGCCCGGAATGCAGCAGAAGGCTATATGACAGAGCAACACTGAGTGCTATCAGTCATCGAACTCTCGGCCACTTAGCAGACGGCCGATCATTTCAAGCGGATAACCCCGGTAACTCAAGAAGCGCCCCTGGCGAGCACGCTCTTTTGCATCGTCCGGCATCTGCCCGGAAAACTTGCGCCGCCAGGTATCTTCCAGCTTTTCTTGCCAGTTGAAGCCGCATTCGCGCAACGCTTCCTCGACATCCCCACGGGGCAAGCCACGCTGGTTAAGCTCTTCGCGAATACGCAAAGGGCCATAACCAGAACCGGCACGGTAGGAAATATAACTTTCGAGGTAACGCGACTCCGATAACAGCCCCTCTTCCGTTAAACGGTCGAGGGCGATATCGATCATGTCGGGGCAAGCGCCTCGCTGACGCAGCTTGCGCGTCAGCTCGACTCGACCGTGCTCACGTCGCGCGAGCAGGTCCATTGCAGTTCGTCGTACCGCGACGAGGTTATCCAGAACAGCCGTCATGGTGTCTATCAGTTATCGCTGTCGGTAGCGTTTTCCATTTCTTCGGCTTCAGCCAGCGCTGCAGCTTCTTTGGCAGCCTTCTTCATCTTTGGCATGCTCTTCATTTCTGCAAGCTCACTATCGGTCTTTGGACCCAGCAGTTTTTCACGCAGCTGCTTCTCAAGGGTATCCTTGATATCAGGATTATCTTCCAGGAACTTGGCGGAGTTGGCCTTGCCCTGGCCGATCTTGCTGCCGTTATAGCTGTACCAGGCGCCCGCTTTCTCGACGAAGCCGTGCAAAACGCCCAGGTCGATCATCTCGCCATTGAGGTAGATGCCCTTGCCGTAAAGAATCTGGAACTCAGCCTGACGGAATGGCGGGGCAACCTTGTTCTTGACCACTTTGACACGGGTTTCGCTACCGACAACCACGTCGCCTTCTTTCACCGCGCCGGTGCGGCGGATATCCAGACGAACCGAAGCGTAGAACTTCAGCGCGTTACCACCCGTGGTGGTTTCCGGGCTACCGAACATCACGCCGATTTTCATCCGGATCTGGTTGATGAAGATCACCAGGCAGTTTGCGTTCTTGATGTTACCGGTGATTTTACGCAGCGCTTGCGACATCAGACGGGCTTGCAGGCCGACGTGCATGTCACCCATGTCGCCTTCAATTTCAGCTTTGGGCGTCAGTGCAGCAACGGAGTCGATAATGATCACGTCTACTGCATTGGAACGCACCAGCATGTCGGTGATTTCCAGAGCCTGCTCACCGGTGTCTGGCTGGGAGACCAGCAGGTCATCAACGTTCACACCCAGCTTGGCTGCGTATTCAGGATCAAGAGCGTGCTCGGCATCAACGAAGGCGCAAGTTGCACCGGCTTTTTGCGCCTGGGCAATCACCGACAGGGTGAGCGTGGTTTTACCCGAAGACTCTGGACCGTAGATTTCAACAATACGGCCTTTAGGCAGACCGCCAATGCCCAGTGCAATGTCCAGACCCAGCGAACCGGTAGAGATCGCCGGAACTGCCTGGCGTTCCTGATCGCCCATGAGCATCACGGCGCCCTTGCCGAATTGACGTTCGATCTGACCCAAGGCCGCAGCCAAGGCTTTCTTCTTGTTGTCGTCCATTAAAGTCCTCTCGTAATCAATAAGGCCTGACGGCCGATAACTGTATAAGTAGCCAGTATTATTCCACAGCGATAAACGATCGCCTACCCCTGATTTTTTATTTCTCGTACCGTTCGGCGTATTAGCCCTTCCAGAGCGGCAATCACCGTTTGCCGACGCACTTCATCGCGATTCCCGGCAAAGTGCCTGCGCTCGGCCGAAACCTCATTGCCAACCCCCCACGCCAGCCAGACAGTACCAACCGGCTTGTCCAGCGAACCGCCGCCCGGCCCGGCAACACCACTTACCGCTACGGCAAACCTCGCAGCACTTTGCACCTGCGCGCCACGCACCATCGCCTCGACGACCTCGCGGCTGACTGCGCCTACCTGGGTAAACAAAGGTTGCGGGACATTCAGCTGCCGGGTCTTTTGCTGATTGGAGTAGGTTACAAAACCCGCCTCAAACCAGGCGGAACTGCCGGCAATTCGGGTGATGGCTTCTGCAATGCCCCCCCCGGTGCAGGACTCGGCGGTCGTTACTTGAGCGTTCAGAGTTTGTAACTGGTGCCCAAGTTCAGCTGCGAGTCGAGATATTGGGTCCATGGTTCTCTCCCGATGGGGTCAGTAAGCGCCATAACCTACACGAGCAGCCGGGTGTTGCAAGACGGCTCCACTGTCATGACAGACATCCCACAGGAAAAAGCTACCGCTCTTACGGTTCAATCCGAGAATCGGCAGAGCCATCGACTCCAAGCCGCTTGGCCGCCCAGCGCTGGTACAGACTGATGGCTGCATCCGCTCCGGCCAAAGCGGTCAGGCAACCAAAAGCACCGGCCGCCAGGATAGACATCCCTGCCGCGTACAGCAGCATGAAAGTCGAGACACCGCACACCATGCAGGCCCCCGAACGCAGGGCCAGGCGCCGCACCAGCAACCATCCGCTGGCGCCGTCTTTGTCGGCCCGCCACATTTCACCAAAAATGCCACCCACCAGGGCGAGAAGAATGACCAGCAAAACCGGCATCTCCAGCAGTAGTTGCGGTTCATTCAGCATGTCATCACTCCTGATTCCTTAATTGATAAGCGCCAGTTTCTGGCCTGGACTGAAAGCGGGCGCTATCGGTTACGTCGCCTCCCTGCACTTGAAAACTGCCATGAAGCAAAGACTATGCATGTATGGATATACAGTCAATGCATCAGTGCATATATTTTTCAGCGCACCTGTACAAGCCAACAAAGAGGGCGCAGACCGTAGGATTGGTCTTTAAAAAGACAAAAAAAGCCCACGTTCATGTGGGCTTTTTTTGAAATTAGCGCTAGCGAGCGTACATCCCCCACCAGAACACATGTCCGAGGATCACCAGTTGCTCATCCTCCAGATCGTTGTAGGCATAGTCTTCATCCGGGTATTCATCCCTGTTGAAGCTGCGCAAACGAATCCCGCCTGCCAGACGATAGAGCTGCTTTACCCGCAGCTCACCGTTGTGATTGATCGCATACAGATCACCGTCGACGACCTCATCGAGCATGCGCTTGCCTGCATTGACGCCAACCGTTGCCCCATCGCGCAACACCGGCAGCATGCTGTCGCCGCGCACTGTCACGCACTTTGCCTGGTCAAACTCCACGCCATTGTGGCGCAGGCTGCGCTTGCCAAAACGCAGCCGGGCACGCTCGCTCTCTTCAATGGCAAAGCGCCCCGTCCCGGCTGCCAGCTCCACCTGACGCAGGAACGCAATGGAGACCTCGTCATCCGCCACCGGGGTGTCGTCATCCCACAGACAGATATCATGCAACTCCGGGTGCAGGTGCTCGCTCGGGACAAGCAGATGACTATCGTCCCGACCCCGCAGCCGATCCGTACTGATGCGGAAGTATTCGGCAATTCTGGAGATGTGCCGATCAGAGGGATCGGCAATCTTGCCGCTCAAAATTCTCGACAGCGTGGACTGCGGCACACCGGTACTGCGGTGCAGCGCCATGGCGCTGATCCGGTGACGAACCAGCAGTTCGTTGAGGACAGTTGAAACAGTTCGTTTAGACATGACGGGAATAGTGCTGGCGCTGTTTGCAGATGGCAAACGCAATTTCTTCTATTAATAGCAGCCCGGAGTCCCCCTGTAGATGCGGGTAGCTGACATGTTAACCTTGCGACCATTATGAAAATCTCAGGCTGCGCGCCTGCCTTTCCCCACTTTCAAAACGAATCCGCCTAAGCCTCTCATGAGTAAAAACAGCTCCGACCTCTCCAGCCACACACCGATGATGCAGCAGTACTGGCGCCTGAAAAACCAGCACCCTGATCAGTTGATGTTCTATCGCATGGGCGACTTCTACGAGATCTTCTATGAAGACGCGAAGAAGGCCGCCAAGTTGCTGGACATCACCCTCACGGCGCGCGGGCAGTCGGCCGGACAGGCGATTCCGATGTGCGGGATTCCTTACCATGCCGCCGAAGGGTATTTGGCCAAGCTGGTAAAACTCGGCGAGTCGGTGGTGATTTGTGAACAGGTCGGCGATCCGGCGACCAGCAAGGGCCCGGTTGACCGCCAGGTGGTGCGCATCATCACCCCGGGTACGGTCAGCGATGAGGCGCTGCTTGATGAGCGTCGTGACAACCTGATTGCAGCGGTGCTGGGCGACGAACGCTTGTTTGGTCTGGCGGTACTGGACATCACCAGTGGCAATTTCTCGGTACTGGAAATCAAAGGCTGGGAAAACCTGCTGGCCGAGCTGGAGCGCATCAACCCGGTTGAATTGATGATCCCGGACGATTGGCCCCAAGGCCTGCCTGCGGAAAAACGCCGTGGCGTTCGACGCCGTGCACCCTGGGACTTTGAGCGCGACTCGGCGCTGAAAAGTCTGTGCCAACAGTTTTCAACCCAGGACCTTAAAGGCTTCGGTTGCGAGAACCTGACCCTGGCCATTGGCGCTGCCGGTTGCTTGCTCAGTTACGCCAAGGAAACCCAGCGTACCGCCCTGCCCCATTTACGCAGCCTGCGTCATGAACGCCTCGACGATACCGTGGTGCTCGACGGTGCCAGTCGACGCAACCTGGAGCTGGACACCAACCTGGCCGGTGGTCGCGACAATACATTGCAGTCCGTGGTGGACCGCTGCCAGACGTCAATGGGTAGCCGTTTGCTGACCCGCTGGCTGAACCGCCCATTGCGCGATTTGCCTGTGCTGCTGGCCCGCCAGTCGTCGATTACCTGCTTGCTGGATGGCTACCGTTTCGAAAAACTGCAGCCGCAGCTTAAAGAGATTGGCGATCTGGAGCGCATTCTGGCCCGTATCGGCCTGCGTAATGCGCGCCCGCGAGATCTGGCGCGCTTGCGCGATGCCTTGGGTGCCCTGCCCGAACTGCAAGACGCGATGATCGGGCTCGAAGCACCACACCTGCAGCAATTGGCCACTAGCACCGGTACCTATCCCGAGCTGGCGGCATTGCTGGAAAAAGCAATTAACGACAACCCGCCGGCGGTGATCCGCGATGGCGGGGTATTGAAAACCGGTTATGACGCCGAGCTGGATGAGCTGCAATCACTGAGCGAAAACGCCGGACAGTTTTTGATCGATCTGGAAGCCCGGGAAAAAGCCCGAACCGGCCTGGCCAACCTCAAGGTCGGTTACAACCGGGTACATGGCTACTTTATCGAGCTGCCAAGCAAGCAGGCCGAGCAAGCCCCGGCTGATTACATCCGCCGCCAGACGCTAAAAGGCGCCGAGCGTTTTATCACCCCGGAACTCAAAGCTTTCGAAGACAAAGCCCTGTCGGCGAAAAGCCGTGCACTGGCCCGGGAGAAAATGCTCTACGAAGCATTGCTCGAAACCCTGATCGGTGAGCTGCCGCCGCTGCAGGACACCGCCGCTGCCCTGGCTGAGCTGGATGTCCTGAGCAACCTGGCCGAACGCGCGCTGAACCTCGATTTGAACTGCCCGCGCTTTGTTGACGAACCCTGCATGCGCATCAACCAGGGCCGCCATCCGGTGGTAGAGCAAGTGTTGACTACGCCGTTCGTGGCCAACGACCTGGCGCTGGATGACAACACCCGCATGCTGGTGATTACCGGTCCTAACATGGGCGGTAAATCGACCTACATGCGCCAGACCGCATTGATCGTACTGCTGGCGCACATAGGCAGCTTCGTTCCTGCTGCCAGTTGCGAGCTGTCGCTGGTGGACCGGATCTTCACCCGAATCGGTTCCAGCGATGACCTGGCGGGCGGGCGTTCGACCTTTATGGTTGAAATGAGCGAAACCGCCAACATCCTGCATAACGCCACCGAGCGCAGCCTGGTGCTGATGGATGAAGTTGGACGCGGCACCAGTACTTTCGACGGCCTGTCACTGGCCTGGGCTGCGGCAGAACGTCTCGCCCAATTGCGCGCCTACACCCTGTTTGCCACGCACTATTTCGAGCTGACCGTACTGCCCGAAAATGAGCCGCTGGTGGCCAACGTGCACTTGAGCGCAACCGAGCACAATGAGCGAATCGTGTTCCTGCACCATGTATTGCCGGGCCCGGCGAGTCAGAGCTATGGCCTGGCGGTAGCCCAGCTGGCCGGCGTGCCGCCCGAAGTCATCACCCGGGCCCGCGAGCACTTGAGCCGTCTGGAGACCACCAGTCTGCCCCATGAAGCACCCCGTCCGACGCCCGGTAAAAAATCACCGCCACAGCAAAGCGACATGTTTGCCAGCCTGCCGCATCCGGTGCTGGACGACCTGTCCAAGCTCGATCTGGACAACATGACGCCACGTAAAGCACTTGATTTGCTCTACACATTAAAGACACGCATCTAACGCTGATGCGTTCAAGCTGATAGAATCGCGCGCGGTTCGGGATGCTACTGACCTTTTAGCCTGGTCTGTAGATATCACTCCCGAGCCCGGCGAACCCGTCCTGGAAGGGATTCGCTGCCGCCGCCTGAGGAGAAAATTAGAAATGACCTTCGTCGTCACCGACAACTGCATCAAGTGCAAGTACACCGACTGCGTAGAAGTCTGTCCGGTGGACTGCTTTTACGAAGGCCCGAACTTCCTGGTGATTCACCCGGATGAGTGCATCGACTGCGCGCTTTGTGAGCCTGAATGCCCGGCGCAAGCCATCTTCTCTGAAGATGAAGTGCCCGCTGACATGCAAGAATTCATTCAGTTGAATGTTGAGCTGGCTGAAATCTGGCCAAACATCACTGAGAAGAAAGACGCTCTGCCGGACGCGGAAGAGTTTGATGGTGTGAAAGGCAAGATCAAAGATCTGGAACGCTGATTCACGCTGCAGCAAAAAGCCCCGTCTCCTGCGAGCCGGGGCTTTTTGCGTTTTTGGCACAGCTATCGCACCGCCTGTATCGCCGGCAAGCCGGCTCCCACAAGCAGCGGGCGGGATATCAATCCCTCAGCCCGCCACAGCTCCAGTGCGGGAGCCGGCTTGCCGGCGATGCCGCCGCCCGCCAGTCATCCGGTTAGCCATTAATGGCGCAGCCGGTCGCCTCTTTGAGCTGTTCCAGCGTCACGCCTGAGGCCAGTTCAACCAGCTTTAGCCCTTGATCGGTCACATCAAGCACGGCCAGATCGGTGATGATACGGTCAACCACCCCCACCCCTGTCAGCGGCAGATCGCACTGCTTGAGCAGCTTGTGCGTGCCACCCTTGGCGGTGTGTTCCATAAGCACCACCACACGTTTGACTCCAGCGACCAGATCCATGGCACCGCCCATGCCTTTCACCATCTTGCCCGGAATCATCCAGTTCGCCAGATCGCCTTTTTCGGAGACCTGCATCGCCCCCAGGATCGACAGGTTGATATGCCCGCCGCGAATCATCGCGAACGAGTCGGCGCTGTTGAAAAAACTGCTGCCAGGCAACGTGGTGATGGTTTGCTTGCCGGCGTTGATCAGGTCCGCGTCCACTTCGTCTTCACCAGGAAACGGGCCAATGCCCAGCAGGCCGTTTTCACTTTGCAGCCAGACATCCATGCCCTCGGGTATATAGTTGGCTACCAAAGTCGGCAAACCGATACCAAGGTTGACGTAAAAACCGTCCTGCAATTCTTGGGCGGCGCGATGCGCCATTTCTTCACGAGTCCAGGCCATGTTCAGGCGCTCCGCACAGTGCGTTGTTCGATGCGTTTTTCCGGAGTGGGATTAAGTACCAGACGCTGTACGTAAATCCCCGGTAAATGCACCTGATCAGGTTCGATCTCACCTGTTTCGACGATTTCTTCTACTTCAACCACACAGATCTTGGCCGCCATTGCAGCCAGCGGGTTGAAATTGCGCGCGGTTTTGTTGAATAACAGATTGCCGGATTTATCGGCCTTCCAGGCTTTGACCAGCGCTACGTCGGCACGCAGTGAACGCTCCATGACAAACCACTCGCCATCGAACTCACGCGTTTCCTTGCCTTCTGCCACCAGGGTGCCGTAACCGGTTTTGGTGTAAAACGCCGGGATACCCGCGCCGCCTGCACGCAACTTCTCGGCCAGAGTACCTTGGGGGGTAAACTCCAGTTCAAGCTCGCCGGCCAGGTATTGGCGCTCAAACTCTTTGTTCTCGCCTACATAAGAAGAAATCATTTTGCGGATCTGACGGGTCGTCAGCAGTTGGCCAAGTCCGAACCCGTCCACGCCCGCATTGTTACTAATAACCGTCAACTCACGCTTGCCCGTGTCACGCAAGGCTGCAATCAGGGCCTCCGGGATGCCGCACAACCCAAAACCACCCACTGCCAGGGTCATCCCGTCTTCGACGATCCCCTGCAAGGCGGATTCGGCACTCGAGTAGATCTTGTTCACTGGTTATTCCTCGAATTGGCCACGACGCCTGCATCCCGGTCGCAGCATCTTTGCTTTCGTCCAGAGCGCACAAACATGCTGGCAGTCGCCCGCTCTGCGATTTTGGCTGCTCCGGCCACCGACCCAAGCGCTCTTCGAGTGTAGGGGAAGCAGACGCGCGAACTCTAGGGATGAGTGATAGAGGCGCAGAAATAAATACCCGCAGCCCCCAGGTTGTCAGCACTGACGTACAGACTGAGCCGACTTGACCCAGGATCGACAGGGGGCTTAACAATTGCATTACAAAATACATAGCTCGCTACCTTTAAAGCCGCGCCCTAGACGTATATAAAGGCATCTCGAAGCCATACCGAAAGTAGAGTTGAATCTTCCCTCGCCTTATCGTTCGATCGGACTAGACTCTTCACCAATTTGCTCTCGGCTGCGCAAGCTTGGGCTCAGGCTCAGCATCTCTATCCCTGTGTCGACCCAGGTCTCAGCTTCCTTGTGCAGCTCAAAACTATCGGGGACCAGCAGCCATTGGCCGAGAATACCGTCGATATAGGCGTGCAGACAGATAGCCGCGCGGCGGGCGTCAAGGGTCTTCGGGAGTTGCTCGCGATGGATGGCATTATTCAGGGCAAGCTCGATTCGACTGTTACAGTCGACACTCGCCACTTGGCGTTGACGGCGCAGGTCACACATTTCGTCAGTGAATTCGCACTTATGAAACAAAATCTCATTGATACGCCGGGTTTGAGGATCGATGGCAACCTGGCGAAACAAATGAACCAGCAGCTTGCGCATGCACCCGAGCGGATCAAGTTCGTCCTGACTTTCACTGGCTTTGGCCAGTTCATCCAGAGGCTCATGCAAGCTGTCCAGCATGGCCTGCACCAGGTCGGCCTTGTTACTGAAATGCCAGTAAATCGCGCCACGGGTTACACCCGCCAGTGCTGCAATATCAGCCAGCGTGGTACGCGCAACACCCCGCTCATAAAAGGCCTGCTCGGCAGCTTCGAGGATTTTGCTCCGGGTTTCCTGAGCTTCTTCTTTGGTACGACGGACCATGGCAATACAAACCTCAATCAGGAGGATCTGGACAATTGCGGCCGCTCGTCCAAACCAACATCGGGTGGCGTTTGTTATGCCTTATCCCGGACTACTTCAAACATAGAAAAGGGCCTTGTGACGCATGCTGCGGCACGCCGCCGCTATTTACAAACAGACGTGAATGTAAGTATATTCCTTAGCAAGCTACTTATCCACCCGGAACAGCTTTCTTTACCCTTCCACTATTCTTGTGCGCTTTCGCGTGCCTGACCCGAGGATTTTCATGCAATTCAAGCCAGCTGTTACCGCTCTGGTTGCTGCCATCGCCCTAGCTTCGCTGCTCAGCGGATGTAAAAAGGAAGAGGCGGCACCTGCCCCACAAATCCCTCAGGTCGGCGTCGTGACGCTGAAAACCCAACCTTTTACCCTGACCAATGACCTGCCAGGCCGGACTACGTCCTATCGCTCGGCAGAAGTTCGTCCCCAGGTGAACGGGATTATTCTCAAGCGCCTGTTCAAAGAAGGCAGTGACGTCAAAGTCGGCCAGCAGCTGTATCAGATCGATCCAGCCATCTACGAGAGCAACGTCCTGAGCGCCAAGGCCACTTTGCAGTCGGCCAAGTCCCTGGCTGAGCGCTACAAGCAGCTGGTTGCAGAACAAGCCGTAAGCCGTCAGGAATACGACAACGCCGAGTCCGCCCGCCTCGAAGCCGAAGCAACTTTGAATACCGCCCAGGTCAACCTGCGCTACACCAAGGTTTTGGCACCGCTGTCCGGCCGTATCGGACGCTCGCTGTTTACTGAGGGCGCACTGGTGACCAGTGGCCAGGCAGACGCATTGGCAGTGATCACCCAACTGGACCCGATCTATGTTGACGTGACCCAATCCTCGGTCGAAATGCTCGAGCTGCGCCGCGATCTGGCCAGTGGCCGCTTGAAGAGGGCCGGAGATAACGCCGCCAAGGTCAAATTGACCCTTCCGGACGGCAGTGAGTACCAGCAAGAAGGTCGCCTTGAGTTCACCGAAGTATCGGTTGACGAAACCACCGGTTCCGTAACCCTGCGCGCGGTGTTCCCGAACCCTGACGACACTCTGTTGCCGGGCATGTTTGTCCACGCGCAACTGGAAGCTGGCATCAACAGCGATGCGATTCTCGCGCCTCAAATCGGCGTGACCCACAACCTCAAGGGCCAACCGACAGCTTTGATCGTTGGGCCGGACAACAAGGTAGAACTGCGCGTGCTGCAAGCTTCGCGCACCGTGGGCAGCAACTGGCTGGTAGAAAAAGGCCTGAACGCTGGTGATCGCCTGATCGTCGACGGGCTGCAATTCATCAAGCCTGGTGCTGAAGTGAAAATCATGGAAAAACCACAAGGCGAAACCCCGGCATCTGCCCCGGCAACAGAAAAAGCTGCAGGCAGTAAAGGGGAGTAAACCATGTCGAAATTTTTTATCGACCGTCCGATTTTCGCTTGGGTAATTGCCCTGGTGATCATGCTGGTCGGGGCTCTATCGATCCTCAAACTACCGATCAACCAGTACCCGAGCATTGCACCGCCTGCCATCTCGATCGCTGTGACCTACCCGGGCGCTTCGGCGCAAACTGTGCAGGACACCGTGGTTCAGGTAATCGAGCAACAGCTTAACGGTATTGACCACTTGCGTTATGTGTCCTCGGAAAGCAACTCCGACGGCAGCATGAGCATCACCGCCACGTTCGAGCAAGGTACCGACCCTGACACCGCTCAGGTTCAGGTGCAGAACAAGCTCAACCTGGCAACGCCCCTGCTGCCTCAAGAGGTTCAGCAGCAAGGTATCCGTGTAACCAAGGCAGTGAAAAACTTCCTGATGGTTATCGGTGTGGTGTCTGAAGACGGCAGCATGAACAAGGACGACCTGTCCAACTACATCGTTTCCAACATGCAGGACCCGATCTCCCGTACCGAAGGTGTGGGCGACTTCCAGGTGTTCGGTGCCCAGTACGCCATGCGTATCTGGCTCGACCCGCTCAAGCTGAACAAGTACAACCTGACTCCGGTGGACGTTAAATCGGCCATCAGCGCACAGAACGTACAGGTGTCCTCCGGGCAACTGGGCGGCTTGCCTGCGGTAAAAGGTCAGGAGCTGAACGCGACCATCATCGGTAAAACCCGTCTGCAAACTGCAGATGAGTTCAAGAAGATCCTGCTCAAGGTCAACACCGACGGTTCCCAGGTACGCCTGAGCGATGTCGCCGATGTTGCCCTGGGTGGTGAAAACTACAGCGTCAGCGCGCAATTCAACGGCAAACCGGCATCGGGTATCGCGATCAAGCTGGCCCCGGGCTCGAACGCCCTGGACACGGCAAAGGCATTGCGTGAAACCATCAACGGTCTGGAACCCTTCTTCCCGGAAGGCATGAAAGTCGTTTACCCGTATGACACCACGCCAGTGGTTTCGGCATCGATCGAAGGGGTTCTCGAAACCCTGGTCGAAGCTGTCGCCCTGGTGTTCCTGGTGATGTTCCTGTTCCTGCAGAACTTCCGTGCCACCATCATCACCACGATGACAGTACCGGTTGTATTGCTGGGTACCTTCGGGATCCTGGCCGCTGCAGGTTTCAGCATCAACACCCTGACCATGTTCGGCATGGTATTGGCCATCGGCTTGCTGGTGGACGATGCGATTGTGGTAGTTGAAAACGTTGAGCGGGTAATGTCCGAAGAAGGACTACCGCCCAAGGAAGCCACCAAGAAATCCATGGAGCAGATCCAGGGCGCCCTGGTGGGTATTGCCCTGGTACTGTCGGCGGTACTGCTGCCGATGGCCTTCTTCAGCGGCTCCACCGGTGTGATCTATCGCCAATTCTCGATCACCATCGTTTCGGCGATGGGCCTGTCGGTACTGGTTGCACTGATCTTCACCCCGGCCCTGTGCGCCACCATGCTCAAGCCGATCCAGAAGGGAGATCACGGCGAGAACAAGCGCGGTTTCTTCGGCTGGTTCAACCGTACTTTCGACAGTGGCGTGAAACGCTACGAGAAAGGTGTCGGCAGCATTCTGCGTCACAAGGCTCCGTACTTCCTGGCTTATGTCCTGATTGTGGTTGGTATGGTGTTCCTGTTCACCCGTATCCCTACCTCCTTCCTCCCGGAAGAAGACCAGGGCGTATTGTTTGCACAGGTTCAAACTCCCGCGGGCACCACTGCAGAGCGCACTCAGCAGGTGGTAGACCGGATGCGCGAATACCTGCTGACCGATGAATCGGGCGCTGTGTCTTCGGTGTTTACCGTGAACGGCTTCAACTTTGCCGGCCGTGGCCAGAGCTCTGGTCTGGCGTTCATCATGCTCAAGCCATGGGGCGAACGAGATGCGGACAACAGCGTGTTTGCGCTGGCCGCACGGGCGCAGAAAGTGTTCTCCAGCTACCGCGATGCAATGGTCTTCGCCTTTGCCCCGCCAGCTGTAATGGAGCTGGGTAACGCCACAGGTTTTGACGTTTATCTGCAAGACCGTTCCGGTATCGGTCACGAGAAGCTGATGGAGGCCCGCAACCAGTTCCTGGGCATGGCATCTCAAAGCAAGATTCTGGCCGGTGTGCGTCCAAACGGCTTGAACGATGAGCCGCAATACAAACTGCTGATCGACGATGAAGCCGCTCGCGCCCTGGGCCTGAGTCTTTCGGACATCAACAACACCCTGTCCATCGGTCTGGGTGCCAGTTATGTCAACGACTTCATCGACCACGGTCGGGTCAAGAAGGTATTCCTGCAAGGCGAAGCTGACTCGCGGATGAACCCCGAAGACCTGAAGAAGTGGTATGTGCGCAACGACCAGGGAACCATGGTGCCTTTCTCGGCCTTCGCCAAGGGCGAATGGATCTACGGCCCGCCCAAGCTGTCGCGTTATAACGGCGTGGAAGCAATGGAAATACTCGGTGCTCCGGCCCCGGGCTACAGTAGCGGTCAAGCCATGGCTGAAGTCGAAGCCCTGGCCAAGAAGCTGCCGCCCGGTGTAGGTATTTCCTGGACAGGTCTGTCTTACGAGGAACGTCTGTCAGGTTCGCAAGCACCTGCCTTGTACGCAATTTCCTTGCTGATGGTATTCCTGTGCCTTGCAGCCCTGTATGAAAGCTGGTCGATCCCGATTGCGGTAATGCTGGTTGTTCCGCTGGGGATTATCGGTGCACTTATGGCTACCAGCCTGCGGGGGTTGTCCAACGACGTGTACTTCCAGGTAGGCCTGCTGACGACCATCGGTCTGGCATCGAAAAACGCCATTCTGATCGTCGAGTTTGCCAAGGAACTGCATGAACAGGGACGAACACTGACCGAGGCGGCCATTGAGGCCTGCCGCATGCGTCTGCGGCCAATCATCATGACCTCGCTGGCGTTTGTCCTGGGTGTGATCCCGCTGGCCATCTCCACGGGCGCAGGCTCGGGCAGCCAGCACGCTATTGGTACCGGCGTAATCGGTGGCATGATCACCGCCACAGTACTGGCCGTGTTCTGGGTGCCGCTGTTCTTTGTCGCCGTATCGTCCTTTGGCAGCAAAAAAGATTCCGAGAAGAAAGTGGACCTGACTAAAACACCAAACAACGAGGCTGGCCAATGAGCAAGTCCCTTCTAGCCCTCGCTGTCGCCGCATTTACCCTGGGCGGCTGCTCGCTGATCCCGGACTACCAGCGCCCTGAGGCGCCGGTAGCGGCGCAATACCCGCAGGGCCCGGCCTACTCGCCAAACGAGGCGGCCAACCAGGCCGCTGCAGAACAAGGCTGGCGTCAGTTTTTCCATGACCCGGCCCTGCAGCAGCTGATTCAAACGGCCCTGGTCAACAACCGCGACCTTCGGGTCGCCGCGTTGAACATCGACGCGTATGCCGCGCAGTACCGTATCCAGCGTGCCGACCTGTTTCCGGCGGTTAGCGCCAATGGCAGCGGCAGCCGTCAACGGACCCCGGCGAACCTGTCGCAAACCGGCGAAGCCGGTATCACCAGCCAGTATTCGGCGACCCTCGGGGTCAGCGCGTACGAGCTGGACCTGTTCGGCCGGATACGTAGCCTGAGCGACCAGGCGTTGCAGAACTACTTTGCAACCGAAGAAGCCCGACGCACCACCCAGATCAGTCTGGTGGCCAGTGTCGCCAATGCCTACCTGACCTGGCAGGCTGACAAAGAGCTGCTGAAGCTGACCGAAGACACCCTCAAGGCGTTCGATCAGAGCTACAAGCTCACCCTGCGCAGCAATGAAGTAGGGGTTGCCTCGGCACTGGATGTCAGTCAGTCGCGCACCTCGGTCGAGAATGCCCGGGTGCAACTGGCGCGCTACACCCGCCAGGTCGCTCAGGATCAGAACAGCCTCGCGCTGCTGCTCGGCACCACCATCCCGGACAACTTGCCGGCCAGCCAGCCACTGGCAGCTGATCTGTTGAGCGAAGTACCGGCCGGCCTGCCATCCGACCTGCTGCAACGTCGCCCGGACATCCTCGAGGCCGAGCACAAGCTGTTGGCCGCCAACGCCAACATCGGCGCGGCGCGTGCAGCGTTCTTCCCGAGCATCAGCCTCACGGCCAATGCCGGGACCTTGAGTCCGGATCTGTCGGGCCTGTTCAAAGGCGGTTCGGGTACCTGGTTGTTCTCGCCGCAAATCAACCTGCCGATCTTTAACGCAGGGGCTTTGCGCGCCAGCCTGGACTACTCGAAAATCCAGAAAGAAATCACCGTTTCACAGTACGAAAAAACCATCCAGACGGCCTTCCAGGAAGTCTCTGACGGCCTGGCAGCACGTCAGACCTACAACCAGCAGTTGCAGGCACAAACCGACTTCGTGAACGCCAACCAGGATTACTACCGGTTGGCTGAGCGTCGCTACCGGATTGGCATCGACAGCAACCTGACCTTCCTCGATGCCCAGCGTTCATTGTTCAGCGCGCAGCAATCGTTGATCACCGACCGCCTGTCACAGCTGACCAGTGAAGTCACGCTGTACAAGGCTCTGGGTGGCGGCTGGTTCGAACAAACCGGGCAAAATCGGCCTGTTTCGGATCAGCCACCGAAGGCCTGATGCACTCTGGTTAAACAACAAACCCGCCAATTGGCGGGTTTGTTGTTTCTGAGTAGTGCTGCCCCTGTAGGAACGAGCTTGCTCGCGAGCTGTTAAAAGCTCGCGAGCAAGCTCGCTCCTGCAGAAATGCAGGAAGGCGCTGTTATTCCCGCGATTCGACTCCCAGCTCGTCCCACACTGACTCCGCCAGATGGAAGGTGGCATTGGCCGCCGGGATACCGCAATAGATAGCGCTCTGCATCAGCACTTCCTTGATCTCGGCACGGGTCACGCCGTTACTGGCCGCCGCACGCAAATGCAATTTGAGCTCTTCGCTGCGGTTCATGCCGATCAGCATCGCAATAGTGATCAGGCTACGGGTGTGACGCGTCAGGCCGGGGCGGGTCCAGATATCACCCCAGGCGTGGCGGGTGATCATTTCCTGAAATTCGCTATTGAACTCGGTCAGGGCATTGAGGCTGCGATCGACATGGGCATCACCCAGCACTTCACGGCGTACGCTCAGACCTGCGTCGTAACGTTGTTTCTCGTCCACAAAACAGCTCCTTAAACGGCTGACAGGAAGGCCAGCACTCTTTGGCTGAAGGCATCACCCGCCTGCACGTTGGACAGGTGCGCGGCATGGAACTCGGCGTACTGGGCGCCCGCTACCTGTTCTTGAATAAAGTGACTGCCGGAAGGCGGCGTTACGGCGTCCTCGGTACCGGCAATAACCAGGGTAGGCACCTTGATGGCCGCCAGTTGATCACGAAAATCAGCATCGCGAACCGCTGCGCAGTTGGCGGCGTAGCCTTGGGGCGAGGTCGCAGCCAGCATGTCGGTGATGCGCTTGACCTGCTCGGGATGTGCCTGGGCGTAATCGGCGGTGAACCAGCGGGCAATCGAGGCATCGCGCAGACCGGCCATCGCCGCAGGACCGTCGCGCAGTACCATTTCGATTCGCGGGTTCCACACCGACGGCTCGCCTATTTTGGCCGCGGTGTTGCACACCACCAGCTTGTTCAGGCGCTCGCCGGCATGGATGCCCAGCCACTGACCAATCAACCCGCCCATCGACAGCCCGCAAAAGTGCGCACGCTCGATATGCAGCGCATCCAGCAGCGCCAGTACGTCACGCCCCAGCTGTTCAATACTGTAGGGGCCCTCGCTGACCAGTGACTGGCCATGACCACGGGTGTCATAACGCAGCACCTGAAAATGCTCGGTAAACGCCGGGATTTGCGCGTCCCACATCCCCAGGTCGGTGCCCAGCGAGTTAGATAGAACCAGCACCGGCGCGCCTTGCGGGCCGTCAAGCCGGTAGTTCAGTTCACCTTCTTGTATAGGTCCCACGAACTTCTCCTTTTATGGCGTCAATGCAAAATGTTCAGCCCGGGCACGCTCCACCCATGTCACCGCCTGGCCGAGGTAATTGGCCGGATCAAGCAAGCGATCCAGATCTTGTGCGCTCAACTGCGCGCTTATTTGCGGCTCGTCGTCCAGCACTGAGCGCAGATGACGCTGCTCGGCCACCGCACGCTTGCAGCATTGCTCCAGCAGATGGTGCGCGGTTTCACGCCCTACCCTCTGTGCCAGCACGATACTGACCGCTTCGGCCAGCACCAGCCCATGGGTCAAATCAAGGTTGTGCAGCATGCGTTCGGCATCCACTTCCAGTCCCTGGGCAATATTCAACGTCTGCACCAGTGCCCCCGAGACCAAACAGCAAATCTCGGGCAGGGTTTCCCATTCGGCGTGCCACAAGCCCAAGCTACGTTCGTGCTCCTGGGGCATGGCGCTGAACAAGGTACTCAGCAAGCCCGGAACCCGGGTGGCGGCGCTGATCAACACCGCCGAGCCCACGGGGTTGCGCTTGTGCGGCATGGTCGAAGAGCCGCCCTTGCCCGGTGCCGCGGGCTCAAACACCTCCCCTGCTTCGGTCTGCATCAGCAAGCTGAGATCACGCCCCACCTTACCCAGGCTGCCGGCAATCAACCCCAGCACCGCGCCAAACTCCACCAGCCGATCACGCTGGGTGTGCCACGGCTGATCCGGCAGGCTCAGCCCCAGTTCCTCGGCCAACGCCTGCGCCACCGGCATCGCCTGATCGCCCAAGGCGGCCAGGGTTCCCGAAGCACCGCCAAATTGCAGGCACAGCAAGCGCGGCTTTAATTCCTTGAGGCGCTGACGGCTGCGAGTAACCGCACCCAGCCAGCCAGCGATTTTCATGCCGAGGGTGACCGGAGTCGCCTGCTGCAACCAGGTTCGCCCCGCCAGAGGCGTGGTCGCATAGCGCAAAGCCTGTTGCGCAAGCACGGCTCCCAATTGCGCCAGATCCTGCTCAATCAAGCCCAGGGCTGAGCGCAATTGCAGCACCAGGCCACTGTCCATCACATCCTGGCTGGTGGCACCCAGATGCACATAACGCTCGGCCTCAGGTGCGGCGCTGGCAATCTGTTTGCCCAGCGCCTTGACCAATGGAATTGCCGAGTTGCCGGCGCTGGCGATCGCCTGGCCCAACGCCGCAAAGTCATACAGTTCAGCGCGACACGCCCGGTCAATCGGCGCAACGGCTGCCTGGGGGATCAGGCCAACCCGCGCCTGCGCCCGGGCCAGCGCCGCTTCAAAGTCGAGCATGGCCTGCACCCGGCCATGATCAGAAAACACTTCACCCATGGACTTGGCCGTGAAGTAGGCATCGAACAGTTGATTGCTCCTTCGGTCACTCATAAGCCTTCCTTTGAAGGCGCGCGCCGGTTATGGACACGCGCGGTACATCACAGATCGTGGTGCAGATACTTGGGCTGCCTCGGCAGACGCAAGCTGAACAGGAAGGCGATAGCCATCATGACTGTCACATACCAGTAGAAGGTGTTTTCCATACCTTTGGCTTTCAGCGCGAAAGCCAGCACCTCGGCCGTACCGCCAAACAGGGCGTTGGCCACGGCATAGGCCATACCGACACCCAGCGCGCGGATGTGCGGAGGGAACATTTCGGCTTTCACCAACCCGCTGATGGATGTGTAAAAACTGACGATAGCCAGGGCCAGGGTAATCAGCACAAAGGCCAGAAATGGACTGGTGATGGTTTTCAATGTCAGCAAAATCGGTACCGTGCACAAGGTACCCAGCGCACCGAACCACAACATCGAGTTACGCCGACCGATTCTGTCGGCCAGCATGCCAAACAACGGCTGCATGCACATATAAAAGAACAGCGCACCAGTCATGATGTAACTGGCAGTTTTGACTTGCATGCCGGCAGTGTTCACCAGGAATTTCTGCATATAAGTGGTGAAGGTGTAGAAAATCAGCGAGCCGCCGGCGGTGTAGCCCAGCACGGTAATAAATGCCGCTTTGTGATCACGAAACAAAGCGCCAACGCTCCCGGCGTCCTTGTTCTTGCGCGACTCCTCGCTCGTGGTTTCTTTAAGGGTACGACGCAGCAATAGCGAAATCAGCGCCGCCACGGCGCCAATGAAGAACGGAATGCGCCAGCCCCAGGCCCGCAGTTCGTCCTCTGACAGCAGTTGCTGAAGCACGACCACCACCAACACTGCCAGCAGTTGCCCGCCGATCAGGGTCACGTACTGGAAGGAGGCGAAAAAACCGCGCTCGCCCTTGGGCGCCACTTCACTCATGTAAGTGGCGGTGGTGCCGTACTCCCCGCCCACTGACAAGCCCTGAAAGAGTCGGGCCACCAGCAACAAAGCCGGAGCCCATGCACCGATCGTGTCATAGGTGGGCATGAAGGTGATCACCAGCGAGCCGGCGCACATCATCAGTACCGCAATCATCATCGAGTTCTTGCGCCCGTGCTTGTCGGCAACCCGGCCAAACAGCCAGCCACCGATGGGACGCATCAAAAAGCCTGCCGCAAACACGCCAGCAGTGTTGAGCAACTGCACGGTCGGGTCATCGGAGGGGAAAAAAGCCGGGGCGAAGTAGATTGCGCAAAAGGCATAAACGTAGAAGTCGAACCATTCGACCAGGTTGCCGGAGGAGGCACCGACAATCGCAAAAATCCTTTTTCTACGTTCCTCTCCCGTGTAGTGAGCTTCTGTTGTCATGTTTTTTACTCATCAGGTTTAGTTGCAGTTAGACATACCTTGCAACAACTATCACCGCAACCACAAGTAAGCCGAACGACTGAGACAGTGGTTCGGCCCTGTGCTCAATGCCTGACTGTCAAACCCGCTCGATGGCCAGTGCCAGACCTTGCCCGACACCAACACACATGGTGGCAAGCCCTTTTTTGCCACCGGTTTTTTCAAGATGATGCAATGCGGTCAGTACAATTCGCGCACCGCTCATGCCCAAAGGATGGCCCAGGGCAATTGCTCCGCCATTGGGATTGACCTGTGGCGCATCGTCCGCCAGCCCCAGCTCGCGCAGAACCGCCAGGCCCTGGCTGGCGAAGGCTTCATTGAGTTCAATCACGTCAAAATCGCTGACGGCCAGGCCCAGGCGTTCAACCAGCTTGCGCACTGCAGGCACCGGACCGATACCCATTACCCGCGGTGCCACTGCGGCGCTGGCCATGCCCAGTACCCGGGCACGGGCGGTCAGGCCGTGACGTTTGACGGCATCAGCCGAGGCCAGAATCAGTGCCGCGGCACCATCGTTCACCCCTGAAGCATTGCCGGCAGTCACGGTTTTGTCCGGACCATTGACCGGCTTGAGCTTGCTCAAGGTTTCAAGGGTGGTATCGGCGCGCGGATGCTCATCGTGTTCAACGACGGTTTCACCCTTTTTGTGCGCAACACGCACCGGCACTATCTCTTCAGCAAAGTAGCCGGCAGCCTGGGCTGCGGCTGTGCGTTGCTGGCTGCGCAGGGCGAAGGCGTCCTGATCGGCGCGGGAGATGTGATAGTCATCGGCAACGTTATCGGCGGTTTGCGGCATCGGGTCGACACCGTACTGAGCTTTCATCAGCGGGTTGATAAAACGCCAGCCGATGGTGGTGTCTTCGAGCTTCATGTTGCGCGAGAAGGCAGCGTCCGCCTTGCCCATCACAAAGGGCGCGCGGGACATCGACTCGACGCCGCCAGCAATCGCCAGCTCCATCTCGCCGCTGGCAATCGCCCGGAAGGCTGTACCAATGGCATCCATACCCGAGGCACACAGCCGGTTAAGGGTCACGCCCGGAATGGTTTCCGGCAGCCCGGCCAGCAGAGCAGCCATGCGTGCCACGTTGCGATTGTCTTCGCCGGCCTGGTTGGCACAACCGAAAAATACTTCATCAACTTCGTTCCAGTTAACCCCGGGATTACGCTCGATCAGCGCCTTGATCGGCACTGCCGCCAGGTCATCGGCACGCACTGCGGCCAGACCTGCGCCAAAACGGCCAATGGGGGTGCGAATCGCATCACAGATAAAAACTTCACGCATCAGGCTTCTCCTGGTGTTGGCCACGGGCCAGCGCTGTAGGCGCGGTCACGCAAGCCGCTGAGTTCAACATCGAGCGGCCCGCGGTGAGCGGCAATTACATGCTTGACGGCGTAGTGCAACGAAATGATGTCTGGCAGGTTAAGCCGCCGACTCAACCTGAACAATCCGATAATCGACTATGTGTGCGCTAATCGAACACATAGTTAGCTTGCTGACTAATCAACCCGCAATCAGGTTGCATCGGCGTGACTGACCATGCCTTTGATCAGTACCGCGGTGGTCGCCAGAGCTGCCGGAATCACCAGCGCCGTCAGCACTTGCTCGAAGTTCCAGCCCAAGCCCAGCAGGGTTGCGCCCATCCAGGCCCCCAGAATGGCGCCGAAGCGACCAATCCCGAGCATCCACGAAACGCCCGTGGCCCGCCCTTGGGTCGGGTAAAAACGCGCCGCCAGGGACGGCATCGCAGATTGCGCGCCGTTTACACACATACCGGCCACCAGAACCAGAGTGGCCAGGATCGTGATATTGCCCAGGCTCTGCCCTACTGCGTAGGCAAACACCCCAGCCAGCAGGTAGAACACACCTATTACCTTGTGCGGATTGAATCGATCCATCGCCCATCCCACACCCACGGCACTCAAGACTCCGCCGAACTGGAAAAGCGCACCAATAAACGCGGCCTGCTCCATGCTGGCCCCGCTGTCACGCATCAGGGTCGGCAGCCAGCTGGTGAGCAGATACACAATCACCAGCCCCATGAAGTAGGTGAGCCACAGCAACAAGGTGCCGGCGCTATAGGTCCCGGAGAAGATCACGGCAAATACATTGCGCGCCTTGACGGTCTGCTGCTCGGGCACGCTGAAGCGGGTGGCGCCGGCAACAATGGCCGGAGCAATGGGTGCCAGGGTTTTACGAATCAGCTCAATACTTCGATTGCGTACCACCAGAAAACGCGCAGATTCCGGCAGCCACACCACCAGAACCAATGTCAGCAGCAACGGCAAGATCCCGCCGATCAGCAACAGGCTGTGCCAGCCGTACATCGGGATCAATTTGGCCGAGATGAAACCTCCGCCTGCCATGCCCAGATTGAAACCGCAGAACATGCTGGTCACCAACAGCGACTTGTGGCGCTCCGGTGTGTACTCAGACAGCAAGGTGGTGGCGTTCGGCATCCCGGCGCCAAGGCCCAGGCCGGTTAAAAAGCGCAAGACCAGAAGTTGATCGACATTAGTGCTGTAGGCCGAGGCCAGGCTAAACCCGCCAAACACCAGCACGGCCCCCACCAGCACCACTTTTCGCCCGAAACGGTCAGCCAGCGGCCCCGAACCCAAGGCTCCGAATACCATGCCTATCAGCGCCGCGCTCATGACCGGGCCAAGGCTGGCGCGGTCTATCCCCCAGTCCTGCGACAGGGCCGGAGCGATGAAGCCCATGGCTGCGGTGTCCAGACCATCCAGAAAGACAATCAGAAAACACAGAATGACTACTCTCCACTGGTAACGCGAGAGCGGCTGAGTATTGATAAAGGACTGCACATCAAGGCAGTTTCCTGCTGCAGACTGAGACGAATTCATTATTTTTATTCCGGGAAAACGCAGGTGAACGAAAGCCTGCCAAGGAGCGGCTGCTCACACAAGAAACCTAAAAGAGGATGTCAAACCGGTCTTGGGAGGACCGTCGAAGACTGCTTCCAGATCAGGAAGTGGGGGGTGTTCATGGCGTTCGGCCTCTTCTTTATTATAGTGGGCGAATCCTGGTTGAATGCTTGGGCAGACTGCATTCCAGGGCGCTCCCGGACAATAATCAGCCCGCCGCCGGCATGCAATTCGATAAACGCTTAACTGTGCGTTTATCGAACGCTTAGTGCGCCCACCTCAGCTGAACAGCTGGGCACTCAGGTCGCGACTGGAGCTCAGCATGATCGGCAGAAAGCGCTGCTCCAGTTCGGTACGGCTCACTCTTGCAGCATGGGTACTGACGTTCAAGGCTGCGAGCACTTGCCCGGAAGCGTCATATACCGGAACTGCAATGGAGCGCAGGCCCTGCTCCAGCTCTTGATCAACCACACACCAGCCTTGTTCCCGCACCTGCTGCAAACACTCAAGCAACGCTTCGGGCGTATGCAGAGTACGGCTGGTCTTGGCCTGAAACTCAGCATGGGCCAGGTACTCGTGCAATGTCACATCATCCAGTGCCGCCAGGAGGATGCGGCCCATGGAGGTGCAATACGCCGGCAACCGCCCGCCCACGGAAAGATCTACCGATATCAGACGCTGAGTGGTAGCCGAACGGGCAATGTACAGAATGTCGTCACCCTCGAGGGTCGCCATGTTGCAGGCCTCATGCAGCTGCTCGCTCATGCGGTCCAGATACGGCTGGGCCGACACCGCCAAAGGTGTCGATGACAGGTAGGCATGACCGAGAGTCAGTACTTTGGGCAGTAACGAATAAGTACGGCCATCAGTAGTGGCATAACCGAGCTTGATCAGGGTGTACAGGCAGCGGCGCACTGCGGCCCGTGGAATCTCGGTGCGATGGCTGATCTGGGCAATGGTCAGATGGCGTTTGCGCTCCTGAAAGGCCTGCACCACCGCCAGCCCCCGGGCCAATGACGCCATAAAATCGGGATCGCCGGTGAACGCCTGGATACGCTTGGCGGGCGACGCCACAATCGGAGGCGCGATACAGGTAGCGGCATTGCGCAATACATCATTCATCTTCAATCCCCCTGCTTGAATTTATTGTTATTAACCACCTGTCCAACCCGCAGAACGCGTTTGACCCACACAACAGAGGGCGATTATCGAACTGTCGGGCGATAATCGCAATCGACTCGGCATTGCCCTGCCATTGCCCGCGCGGGTAATGGAGAGATCATTTACATGCCGATCGATGATCTTCAATCAGCGCACTTAATCAACGCCTGCGGTCTTTATTAAAAAACCAGCCCTTTCACATTTCATGTGTCAAGCGCCCGACACAGATAGAAACCGTCTGTATAAAGCGCACAGATTAAACCCGGGCGCCGACTTGAAACTTGTGCAGCCAACTCCCCGCCCCCTCAACTAATAGATAAGGTTCGTATCATATCTAGTTAAGCTTTTAGTGCCGTGACTCGCCGATCACCCGAAAGTTGACGCGCCCGAAGTTATTGGGCGATAGTAGCAACATTACTTGGGCCAGCATGCTTCCTAAGTAAGTGAGTGCACAGAATCAAGCACCCTCAGTTATTGGATCCAAGTCGCTGAGTGAATTCAACAAGCCCCGCGGCTTAACATTCAAGTGCACTGCATGTTGTCCCCCTCGAGGGTGAACACTTACCGTGGCGATCTGCATTTTTAGTTGATGACATGCGGCGTGCAAAGAACGGCTTGTTTAACCTTGTCATTGCTTACAGGCCGTGCACAAGGCGAGCACACACGTTAAATCGAACGCCCTCTCGTACACGATGGTTCACCGGATTTAATCTCAACTCAATTAGGTAATACTGTGACGAAAGACGAACTGCGCGCAGAACTTGAGCGTCAGGAGCAACGTTACAAGGATGTTTACGGTGGCGAAGTGACTATCTACGCTGCCCAGCCAGAACCGGAGCGCAAACCCTGGCGCAAACGGGCCAGCCTGCTGGATCAGGCATTTTCCCAGGAAATTCAAAAAATTGAACAAGAGCTCAAGCCAGAGGAACCCTGAACCTTTGGCCTGAATGCAGCTATTGAGCGCGGCTGGAGGTCCCTGACGACTGGCCATTCGCGCGCGCTTTGCAGTGGTTTGTGACGCCGAGGCTGAAACTACCCCTTCTCACGGGCCGGATTGAAGAAATTTCATCCTTCAGTCGTAGCCTTCACAAGGGCAGGTATCAGCCCCGCAAGAACGCGTACAGCCTTTGATATCAGCGGCTTGGAGAGGAGTTCAGGTTCTCTGCCGGGAATAGCCCTCACTGGTTTTTTCATTTATAGATGTTACCAACGGACAGCTAGTGCATCGATTAGCGGGGTTTTCTGGCATAATCCGCACCCCTTTATGACCGTGTCAGAAAACCTTCATGATCGATCTATTAAGCGGATTGGACGCCTGGGTTCTTATCAGCCTCTTCTTCGCCCTAGCCTTTGTTCTCGCATTTGAGTTCATAAACGGCTTTCATGACACCGCGAATGCGGTAGCAACAGTCATCTACACCAAAGCCATGCCGCCTCATCTGGCGGTGTTCTTTTCCGGTGTGTTCAATTTTCTCGGCGTTCTGCTGGGCGGGGTCGGTGTGGCGTATGCCATCGTCCACCTGCTTCCGGTAGAGCTCCTGGTCAATGTAAACACCGGACATGGCCTGGCCATGGTGTTCTCGCTGCTTGCCGCTGCCATTACCTGGAACCTGGGAACCTGGTATTTCGGGATTCCCGCGTCGAGTTCACACACCCTGATCGGCTCTATCCTCGGTGTCGGCCTGGCCAATGCCCTGATCAACGGAATTCCGGTGAGTGAAGGTGTTAACTGGCAGAAGGCCATCGACATTGGCGCCTCGCTGGTGTTCTCGCCAATGGCCGGATTCGTGATTGCGGGACTGTTGCTGGTTGGTCTCAAGTGGTGGCGTCCTAACTCCAAGATGCACAAGACCCCGGAGCAACGCCGCAAACTGGACGACAAAAAGCATCCGCCGTTCTGGAACCGTCTGGTTCTGGTGATCTCGGCCATGGCGGTGAGTTTCGTTCACGGCTCCAACGATGGCCAGAAAGGCATCGGCCTGATCATGCTGGTTCTGATCGGCATCGTGCCAAGTGCGTTCGTTCTGGACCTCAACAGCACCACCTATCAGATCGAGCGGACTCGCGATGCAACCCTGCACCTGAGCCAGTTCTATCAGCGTAACAACGCCTCCCTGAGCGAGTTCCTGGCACTGGGCAAAAGCGTAAAAGACGACTTGCCGGATCAGTTCAGCTGCAACCCGCAGCAAACCGAGCCGACCATCGCCGCGCTACTGAGCTCGCTTAAAGGCGTAGCAGACTACCACTCGCTCCCGTCTGAAAAGCGTATCGAGATCCGTCGCTACCTGCTTTGCCTGGACGACACCGCGAAGAAAGTCAGCAAGTTGCCAGCACTTGAAGCCCGTGAAAAAGCGGACCTCGAAAAACTGCGCAAAGATCTGACCGCCACCACTGAATACGCGCCATTCTGGGTGATTCTGGCAGTTGCTCTGGCTCTCGGGCTGGGCACCATGGTTGGCTGGAAGCGCGTGGTGAAAACCATCGGCGAGAAGATCGGCAAGCAAGGCATGACCTATGCACAAGGCATGGCGGCCCAGATCACCACGGCCTTTGCCATTGGCCTGGCCAATGTCTTCGCCCTGCCGGTATCGACGACACACATCCTGTCATCGGGTGTTGCCGGCACCATGGTCGCCAACAAGAGCGGCCTGCAAAGCAGTACGATCAAAACCATCCTGATGGCGTGGGTGCTGACCTTACCGGCCACCATCGCACTGTCTGCGGGGCTGTTCTGGCTGGCATCGAAAATGCTCGCCTGATTTAGCGTCGAACAAAAAAGGTACGCCCCTCACGGGTCGTACCTTTTTTTATGCCTGGGGTACGGGCAAAAAACCCACGCAAAAAAATAGGCGACCGAAGTCGCCCAAAATGCCTTGCGTGCTCATACCCCGAAAAGACCTGCGCTATTTGCGCTTGCGGGAGTCTTTCCAGATAAAAATGCCCAGTCCCGCGAAAAACAAGACCATGAGGCCGACGGTAAATACTCCAGCGATAACCACATTATCGAGAAACATGACGGCCTCCTGCGGGTCTGTTGTGTGTTGCAGCTAGATTAACCAGACGCGCAGGCGTAGAACTTGACCAGGATCAATAGTGATCCACGGCGACAGGGACTTGGACGGGATATTTGACACAGATCATCTAAAACGCCGCTGTTCAGCGCTTTCTAGGTTTTTTCTTCGGCTTTTTTGCGGGTTTTGCCAACGGCATTGCTTGCTCGAAGGCTTGCCGTACTTCATTCAGCTTCTTTTCTTTAAGGTCGTGCACCCGTTTGGCGCGTTCGGCACCCAGGTCGACCAGCTTGTTGTCTTGGCTCATAGCGCAATCAGGTCACTGTCAGTGTTTGAGTCGGTGCACCGCAGACCGCAAAGGTCTCAGGCAATGGGCCAATAATGCGACGCCGCGCCACCCCTGACCAGAAAAAATCGCCTCAGACCTTTATATCAACCCACAAACCCAAGCGCTGTGTGCCATCGACCGCTGGCAATTGCGGCCCTGCATCTTCAGCATCAGAGGGGCTTTGAGTCTCCTGTTCCTCTGCTTCACTGCGACGCTTTTGCTGTTGACGCTGCTGCTCCTCGCGCAGCAACAGCGTGGCCTGCTCACTATCATGATCGCTCAGGTTGATCGCGCTTTCACCCGCAGCTGCCTGGGCGGGCACTACTGGTGGAATGTCCGGCCGTGGGCGCACCGGATCTTGTTGAGACGTCACGGGGACTACACTCAGAGGCAGGATGGGCGGCAACATGGCGATTGTTCTCCTATTCCTGATGCTCGATCAACGTGAGCCACTCATCGAAAACCGCTACCGGCCCAAGTAAAGCCGAACAGCTTTTTATGAGAGTCCTTTGGACTGAGGCCCCTGATCCGTTAATATACTCGGCTTTTTCGAAGCGGGAGTCAGGCAGCATGGCGCAGCAGTATCAACCGGGGCAACGCTGGATTAGTGACAGCGAAGCAGAGCTAGGTTTAGGCACCGTTCTGGCACAGGACGGTCGCTTGTTGACCGTGCTCTATCCGGCCACTGGCGAAACCCGCCAATATTCGCTGCGCAACGCACCGCTCACGCGCGTACGGTTCTCGCCGGGTGACACCATCATCCACTTCGAAGGCTGGAAGATGACCGTGCGCGAAGTCGACGATGTCGACGGGCTGATGGTCTATCACGGGCTCAACGAGCAAAACGAGCCTGTTACCCTGCCAGAAACCCAACTGTCGAACTTCATCCAGTTCCGTCTGGCCAGCGACCGCTTGTTCGCCGGCCAGATCGATCCGCTGTCCTGGTTCTCCCTGCGTTACCACACCCTTGAACACACCAGCCGCCAGTTGCAGTCGCCACTGTGGGGCCTGGGCGGTGTGCGTGCACAACCTATTGCCCACCAGTTGCACATCGCCCGCGAAGTTGCCGACCGGATTGCACCAAGGGTCCTGCTGGCTGACGAAGTAGGCCTGGGTAAAACCATCGAAGCCGGTCTGGTCATCCACCGCCAGCTGCTCAGTGGCCGCGCCAGCCGCGTGCTGATCGTGGTGCCGGAAAACCTGCAGCACCAATGGCTGGTGGAGATGCGCCGGCGCTTCAACCTTGAAGTCGCGCTGTTTGACGAAGAGCGCTTCATCGAAAGCGATGCCAGCAACCCGTTTGAAGATACCCAGCTGGCGCTGGTTGCACTGGAATGGCTGGTCGACGACCCCAAGGCTCAAGACGCTTTGTTTGCAGCGGACTGGGATTTGCTGGTGGTCGACGAGGCCCATCACCTGGTGTGGCACGAAGACCAGGTCAGCCCGGAATACGCCTTGATTGAACAACTGGCAGAAGTGATCCCGGGCGTATTGCTGCTGACCGCTACCCCGGAACAACTGGGCCAGGACAGCCACTTCGCCCGCTTGCGCCTGCTCGACCCCAACCGCTTCCACGATCTGGCCGCCTTCCGTGCCGAGAGCGAGAACTATCGCCCGGTCGCCCAGGCCGTGCAGGAGCTGCTGGACAAAGGCCGCCTGTCGCCTGAAGCCCACAAAACCATTCACGGCTTCCTCGGCGCCGAGGGTGATACCTTGCTGGCTGCCGTTAACGATGGCGATGCCGAAGCCAGCGCACGCCTGGTGCGCGAACTGCTCGACCGTCACGGCACCGGCCGCGTCCTGTTCCGTAACACCCGCGCAGCCATTCAGGGCTTCCCGGAGCGCAAGCTGCATGCTTATCCGCTGCCATGCCCGGACGAATACCTGGAACTGCCGCTGGGCGAACATGCCGAGCTCTACCCCGAAGTCAGCTTCCAGTCCCAGCCGGACGCCAGTGAAGAAGAACGCTGGTGGCGCTTTGACCCTCGGGTAGAGTGGCTCACCGACACGCTGAAGATGCTCAAACGCACAAAAGTGCTGGTGATCTGTGCCCACGCCGAGACCGCAATGGACCTGGAAGACGCCCTGCGCGTGCGCTCCGGCATCCCTGCAACGGTCTTCCACGAAGGCATGAACATTCTTGAGCGCGACCGCGCAGCGGCCTACTTCGCAGACGAGGAGTTCGGCGCCCAGGTACTGATCTGCTCGGAAATCGGCAGTGAAGGTCGTAACTTCCAGTTTGCTCATCATTTGGTGCTGTTCGATCTGCCGTCCCACCCGGACCTGCTGGAACAACGAATTGGTCGTCTGGACCGGATCGGCCAGAAACACATTATCGAAGTCCACGTGCCGTACCTTGAGACCAGCCCGCAACAGCGCCTGTTCCAGTGGTACCACGAAGCGCTGAACGCCTTCCTCAATACCTGCCCTACCGGCAACGCACTGCAACACACGTTTGGCCCGCGCCTGCTGCCGTTGCTTGAAGCTGCTGACGATGAAGAGTGGCAGGCATTGATCGACGAAGCCCGCACCGAACGCGAGCGTCTGGAGCAAGAACTGCACACCGGTCGCGACCGCCTGCTGGAGTTGAACTCCGGCGGCTCGGGCGAAGGCGAAGCGCTGGTTGAAGCGATCCTTGAACAAGACGATCAATTCACCCTGCCGATCTACATGGAAACCCTGTTCAACGCCTTTGGCATCGACAGTGAAGACCACTCGGAAAACGCCCTGATCCTCAAGCCAAGCGAAAAAATGCTCGACGCCAGCTTCCCCCTTGGCGACGACGAAGGCGTGACCATCACCTACGACCGCAACCAGGCCCTGTCGCGCGAAGACATGCAGTTCATCACCTGGGAACACCCGATGGTGCAGGGCGGCATGGACCTCGTATTGTCCGGTTCGATGGGCAACACCGCTGTCGCACTGATCAAAAACAAGGCACTCAAGCCCGGAACCGTACTGCTTGAACTGATTTACGTCAGCGAAGTGGTTGCCCCGCGCTCGCTGCAGCTGGGCCGTTACCTGCCACCTGCCGCTCTGCGCTGCCTGCTGGACGCCAACGGCAATGACCTGTCATCACGCGTGGCCTTCGAAACCTTGAACGAACAACTGGAAAGCGTGCCCCGTGCCAGCGCCAACAAGTTCATTCAGGCCCAGCGTGACAACCTCACGCCGAAGATCAACGCCGGTGAAGCCAAGATCGCGCCACGCCACGCAGAACGTGTTGCCGAAGCACAGCGTCGCCTGGCCGCCGATACTGAAGAAGAGTTGGCACGCCTGACAGCATTGCAAGCGGTTAACCCGAGCGTTCGTGACAGCGAACTGGTTGCCTTGCGCAAGCAACGGGAACAAAGCCTGGCCATGCTTGAGAAAGCCGCCCTGCGTCTTGAAGCCATTCGCGTATTGGTCGCAGGCTGATTGAAAACCCGCTTGCGCAAGGCAAGCGGGTTTATTGATTCCCCCTGAGCAGGAGCCCAACCTGCTCACGCAGCAGGCTTCAAGCCTCGTGATCAACAGCGCGAGGCTTGCCCCTTACCGCCTTAGCGCTAAGAGGAATAGCGATCGTAATCCTCATAACAAAATGATAGACATCATCTTGCCATCATTGCTGCAGCCAAAATTCCAGCCTCTATACTTGAGACCGAGCTAGCGCCTGACGACTAGCAAATCTGCAATCAGTGCCGAGGCGCGCTATGGAATGGCTGGACTTGCAGTTTTTTGGTCCGCACATGGATAACGGGCGACAACTGCTTTACAGCAGCCATAACCCTTATCTGGTATTTCTCGCCTATCTGGTGGCCTGCGCGGCTGCTTTAGCTGTGCTGCACATGGTGGAACGTACTGCCAACAGCGAAAAAACCATGGCAAAAACCGTGTGGCGATGGCTTGGCGCCAGCTGCCTGGCAGGCGGTATTTGGGCCATGCATTTCATCAGCATGCTGGCATTTGAATCCCGGTCCGAAACCCACTACGACCTTGGCATCACCAGCGTCTCGCTGTTCATTGCATGGATTGGTACCCTCATCGCCATGCAAATCCTCAATACCCCTGCCCCCAGTCGTGCCCGGCTACAGCTGGCGGCGCTGGTTTTTGGGGTGGCTGTTTGCTGCATGCACTATGTCGGCATGTCAGCCATGCACTCCAACAACCTGAGCCATTATCAACCGCAGCTGATCGCTCTCTCCTTGTTCACGGCCGTCGCAGCAAGCTATGGCGCGCTGCTGATGACCTCTTGCCTGCTCTCCACCAGCGGTTTGCCCCATCAGCTTTTCAAATACGCCATCAGCCTCGCTGCCGGTGCAGCCCTGCTCAGCGTGCACTTCATCGGCATGTGGGCGATGCACACCTACTCGCCTGCTGGCGACACCGGTCAGGCACTCATTGAAAACAACCACTGGCAACTGGCCTTGATGGTGGCCCTGATCAGCTTGTTGCTGATTGGCTGCAGCATCAGCGCAGCCTTGGTCGACAAGAAACTGCAGCACAAAGAGCATGACCTGAAACGGGTCAACGCCCTGCTCAGCCAACTTGACCTGGCCCGCGTGTCCTTGCAGCAGGTGGCGCTTTACGACCCGCTGACCAATCTGATCAACCGGCGCGGGTTCAACCAGATTTTTGCCGAAAAGCTGATCGAGCGCACGGCACACAACGGCAAGCTGGCGGTGATGTTTCTCGACATTGATCACTTCAAGCGCATCAACGACAGCCTGGGCCATGATGCCGGGGACCAGTTGCTCAAGACCATCGCCACCCAAATCAAAAGTGCCACCCGCAGCCATGATGATGTGGTCGCGCGTTTTGGCGGCGATGAATTCTGCATTTTAGTCAGCCTCAACCACCGCGATGAAGCTCAAAGCATGGCCCAGCGCATCATGCTTAAACTCAAAGAGCCCATCGAGTTGGCCGGCAGACGCATGGTGATGACCACCAGCATCGGCATCAGTGTGTTTCCGGACGACGGCACCACCAGTACCGAGTTGCTCAAACACGCAGATCTGGCGCTCTACCAGTCCAAAGGCAATGGTCGCAATAGCCTGACCTTCTTCAGCTCGAACCTGAAAGCCCGCGCGTCGCTGGAACTGCAGATAGAAGAAGAACTGCGCAATGCACTGATCGATGGCAGCGGATTACTGGTGCATTACCAACCCATCTTTGACCTTAAGACAGGCCGTGTCGCCAAACTCGAAGCCCTGGTGCGCTGGCAGCACCCTGAGCATGGCTTGCTCGCCCCGGACCGTTTCATCAGCATTGCCGAAGCCAACGGTCTGATCGCCGAACTGGACCACTGGGTGTTGCGCAAGGCCTGTCAGGACCTGGCTGCCCTGTCACGCATGGGCTGGCAGCAACTGGGGGTCGCGGTTAATTGCTCGGCACTGAATCTGGTACGGGTAGAGCTGGCCGACGAGATTGAAAATGCCCTGCGAACATCCGGCATCGCCCCCCATCGACTGGAGCTGGAAGTCACAGAAAACGCCTTGATGGGAAATATCAACAGCACCTCGCAACTGCTTCGGCAGATTCGCGCCCTCGGCGTGTCACTGTCGATTGATGACTTCGGCACCGGGTATTCCTCCCTCGCCTATTTAAAGCGCCTGCCTCTGAACACGTTAAAAATTGACCGTTCATTCATTCAGGAAATCCCGGCCTCCAGCCAGGACATGGAAATCGTCCAGGCCATTATCGTCATGGCCCACACCCTGCACTTGCAGGTGGTCACCGAAGGCGTTGAAACCAATCAGCAATTCGAGTTCCTCAGGCAATACGGCTGCGACTATGTCCAGGGCTTTCTGCTAAGCCGCCCGGTACCTTTTGAGGCTCTGCATGAGTTGCTCGATGAACTGAATAAACGCTCCCTGCCCGAGTCCGGTCACACAGCCTTTCAACTCTCGAGCCAGTAAGCCCGAACCCATCTGGCAGGCACAAAAAAACGCCACAGTCGGGACTGTGGCGTTTCTCTACGGCAACTGGCCACTACGGCGAAACCAGTTACTGCCCTACACACTCACGACCTGAAATGCCTACGGCAAAAAACGCTCTAACTTGGTGCTTTATATTATTTCTCTGCCCTTTCCTGGACCATAACCCAGGGGGAAACCACCACTGCCCACAACTGCGGGTTACGCTCAAGAACGTCTAGCGCCTGCGCTTCGGTCATCTTTCCAAGCACTCCGGACGCCATCCAGGCGGCCACTTTCTCTGCATCATCCTGAGTCACGGCCTGCGCCGCTTCGATCAGGTCCAGTGCAGGATCAACCCACAACAGATCGCCTTTGGCGAAGAACGGCTGCAAGGCATCCCATTCAATAGTTGAGGTCTCGCCAAGCAGCTTGGCATAGAGGGTGCTAGGTTCTTGGTTCATGGGTTTCACCTGGTAAAAAATCGGCGTAATGATAGCGCCGCTCACCGGGTAGAAAAACCCGAATAAAGGTGGAGACGTCAAGAAAGAGTAAGGGCTAAGGACGGCAAGGCTGATCTGGCAACATTCAGATAAAAAACATCAGCATATTCCGCCGCCATTCTGTCTCTTTCTTTCGTTTAAGCGACATTTCCTGCTTTTCCCCTCGGATACACGCTATTCAAGCGCTAAACCGGCGCTCTACACTGTACCGGTACAGTTGCAGGGGGGATTGGCCGGGAATTTCGCTAGAAAAGACCCGGTCCGGCTGCCTTGGCTTCCAGGACTATAAAAATTACAACAGAAGAGTGGAGCACCAATAGAGATGGCTACTAAGCAAATTACCAAATTGTTTGCCGCGATGGTTTTGGCCGGGGTTGCCAGCCATTCGTTTGCAGCAGACACCATCAAGATCGGTATTGCGGGTCCTAAAACAGGCCCTGTTACTCAGTATGGCGACATGCAGTTCACTGGCGCCAAACAGGCTATTGCAGACATCAACGCCAAAGGCGGAGTTGACGTCGACGGCAAAAAGCTCCTGCTTGAAGCCAAGGAATACGACGACGCCTGCGATCCAAAACAAGCCGTTGCAGTAGCCAACAAAATCGTCAACGACGGCGTCAAGTTTGTAGTCGGTCACCTGTGCTCCAGCTCTACCCAGCCTCCTTCGGACATCTACGAAGACGAAGGCATCATCATGATTACCCCCGCCGCCACCGCGCCGGAAATCACCGCCCGTGGTTACAAGAACATCTTCCGCACCATCGGTCTGGACAGCGCTCAAGGCCCTGCGGCCGGTAACTACATCGCCGATCACGTCAAACCGAAAGTCGTCGCAGTGCTGCACGACAAGCAGCAGTACGGTGAAGGTATCGCCACCGCGGTCAAACAGACTCTGGAAAACAAAGGCGTCAAAGTCGCAGTCTTTGAAGGCGTCAACGCTGGCGATAAAGACTTCGCGGCGGTCATTGCCAAGCTCAAGCAAGCCAATGTCGACTTCGTTTACTACGGCGGTTACCACCCTGAGCTGGGCCTGATCCTGCGTCAGGCCAAGGAAAAAGGCCTGAACGCCAAGTTCATGGGCCCGGAAGGCGTGGGTAACGACTCCATCTCGCAAATCGCCCAGGGCGCTTCCGAAGGTTTGCTGGTGACCCTGCCACAAGCATTCGACCAACAGCCTGAAAACAAGGCACTGGTAGCGAAGTTCGTCGCAGACAAAAAAGACCCGACCGGTCCGTTTGTATTCCCTGCCTACACCGCAGTTGAAGTCATTGCCCAGGGTATTGAACAAGCCAAAAGCGAAGACACTGCAAAAGTGGCCAAAGCCATCCATGACGGGACATTCAAGACCCCGATGGGCGACCTGAGCTTTGATGACAAAGGCGACCTGAAGAACTTCAAGTTCGTGGTCTACGAATGGCACTTCGGCAAACCTAAAACAGAGGTTAGCCCTCAGTAAGTCCCGGTTCCTGATCTGACAACGAAGCCCACTGCGCGAGCAGTGGGTTTTGTTTTACGAACCCTGGATTCACAGAAAAGGGGCCGCGCTTTCGTGATCCGGAAGTCTGCCCACCTGAAAATCTTTAAAACCGTCACCAGCGGTTCGCTGGCAGAAGACCTGCGCTCAAAGTGGGTGAAAAACCCCATGACCCAGGCCGGAAAATGACTCCACCAGTGAAATGCGTCTCAGGTTTTTAGGAGCTTTGTAATGCCTGACATCTATCACTTCTTCCAAATGCTGGTTAACGGCCTCAACGTTGGCAGCACCTATGCCCTGATCGCCATCGGCTATACGATGGTTTACGGCATTATTGGAATGATCAACTTCGCCCACGGCGAGGTGTACATGATTGGTTCCTACATTGCGTTTATCGCCATCGCCGGCCTGACCATGATGGGTCTGGACAGCGTGCCATTACTGCTGACCGGGGCGTTTATCGCCAGCATCGTGGTCACCAGTGCTTATGGATACAGCATTGAACGGGTGGCTTACCGTCCTCTGCGTGGCAGTAACCGCCTGATCCCCTTGATTTCTGCCATCGGCATGTCGATTTTCCTGCAAAACATGGTGCTGTTGTCCCAGGACTCGAAAGACAAATCGATCCCTAACCTGATCCCCGGCGGCTTCACCTTCGGTCCGGGCGGGGCTAGCGAAGTCGTTGTCTCCTACATGCAAATCGTAGTCTTCGTGGTCACCCTCCTGGCCATGCTCGGCCTGACCCTGTTCATCTCCCGTTCACGCCTTGGCCGCGCCTGCCGCGCCTGCGCCGAAGACATGAAGATGGCCAACCTGCTGGGCATCAACACCAACAACGTGATTGCCCTGACGTTTGTGATCGGCGCCGCTCTGGCAGCCGTTGCCGCCGTTCTGATCAGCGTGCAATACGGCGTGATCAACCCCGGCTCCGGTTTCCTCGTGGGGCTTAAAGCCTTCACTGCTGCAGTATTGGGCGGGATCGGCAGTATCCCCGGCGCAATGCTTGGTGGTCTGGTGCTTGGTGTGGCTGAAGCCTTTGGTGCCGATATCTTTGGCGACCAGTACAAAGACGTAGTGGCTTTCGGCCTGCTCGTATTGGTACTGCTGTTCCGTCCGACCGGCATTCTGGGACGTCCGGAGATTGAAAAAGTATGACTAGGAATCTTAAATCGGCGTTCTTCAGCGCCCTGCTGGTATGGGCCGTCGCCTACCCGGTACTCGGTCTGAAACTGACTATCGTCGGAATCAACATCGAAGTTCACAACACCAGCACCTTTACCCTGAGCGTGATTGCGATCTGCTCGCTGCTGATGTTTGTGCGCGTGTTGTTCAACCAGCAACTGAGCGCGGCCTGGAAGGCTTCGCCCAACATGCCAAAAGTGCCGTCCAGAGCCACTGACTTCCTGACCCTGCCCAGCACCCAGCGCTGGATCATTCTGGGTCTGGTGATCGTGGCCCTGATCTGGCCGTTCTATGGTTCCCGCGGTGCCGTGGACATCGCCACCCTGATCCTGATCTACGTGATGCTGGGCCTTGGCCTGAACATCGTGGTCGGCCTGGCCGGGCTGCTCGACCTGGGTTACGTGGGCTTCTATGCAGTGGGTGCCTACACCTATGCATTGCTGGCGCACTACTTCGGCCTGAGCTTCTGGATCTGCTTGCCGCTGGCCGGTTTGATGGCAGCCACCTTTGGTTTCCTGCTGGGTTTCCCGGTCTTGCGTTTACGCGGTGACTATCTGGCCATCGTGACCCTGGGCTTTGGTGAAATCATCCGCCTGTTCCTGCGTAACCTGACGGACATCACCGGCGGGCCGAACGGCATCAGCAACATCCCGAAACCGACCCTCTTCGGCCTGAGCTTCGACAGAACCGCAGCCGAGGGCATGCAGACGTTCCACGAATACTTTGGCATCGCGTACAACTCGATCAACAAGGTGATTTTCCTGTACCTGATCGCGCTGGTGCTGGTGCTTATCGTACTGTTCGTGATCAACCGCCTGCTGCGCATGCCGATCGGTCGCGCGTGGGAAGCCCTGCGTGAAGACGAAATTGCCTGCCGTGCACTGGGCTTGAATCCGACCATCATCAAGCTGTCGGCCTTCACCCTGGGTGCCACCTTTGCAGGCTTTGCCGGCAGCTTCTTTGCCGCCCGCCAGGGCCTGGTGACCCCGGAGTCGTTCACCTTCCTCGAGTCGGCGATCATTCTGGCCATCGTGGTACTGGGTGGCATGGGCTCGCAACTGGGCGTGATTCTGGCAGCCGTGGTGATGATCCTGCTGCCGGAAATGATGCGTGATTTCAGTGAGTACCGGATGCTGCTGTTCGGCGCCCTGATGGTGCTGATGATGATCTGGCGTCCGCAAGGTCTGCTGCCAATGCAACGTCCTCATCTGGAGCTGCGAAAATGAGCCGCGAGATACTGAAAGTCAGTGGCCTGTGCATGCGCTTTGGCGGCTTGCTGGCGGTGAATGGCGTCGCGCTGACCGTCAAGGAAAAACAGGTAGTGTCAATGATCGGCCCTAACGGCGCCGGCAAAACCACGGTGTTCAACTGCCTGACCGGCTTCTACAAGCCATCGTCGGGCAGCATCCTGCTGGATGGCGAACCCATTGAAGGCCTGGCAGGCCATGAAATTGCCCGCAAGGGCGTGGTGCGTACCTTCCAGAACGTGCGCCTGTTCAAGGACATGACAGCCGTTGAGAACCTGTTGATTGCTCAACATCGCCATCTCAACACCAACTTCCTCGCGGGGCTGTTCAAAACCCCGGCGTTCCGTAAAAGCGAGCGCGATGCCATGGACTACGCCGCGTACTGGCTGGACAAGGTCAACCTGACCGAGTTCGCCAACCGCCCGGCGGGCACCCTGGCCTACGGCCAGCAACGGCGCCTGGAAATCGCTCGCTGCATGATGACGCGCCCGCGCATCCTCATGCTCGACGAACCGGCAGCCGGTCTCAACCCCAAGGAAACCGAAGACCTCAAGGCGCTGATCAGCGTTTTACGCAACGAGCACAACGCTACGGTGCTATTGATTGAACATGACATGAAACTGGTCATGAGCATTTCCGACCATATCGTAGTGATCAATCAGGGCACACCTTTGGCCGACGGGACTCCGGAGCAGATCCGCGATAACCCTGAAGTGATCAAAGCCTATCTGGGGGAAGCGTAAATGCTGCAATTTGAAAACGTCTCTACCTTTTACGGCAAGATCCAGGCACTGCACGGGGTGAATGTCGAGGTACGTCAGGGCGAGATCGTGACCCTGATCGGCGCTAACGGCGCTGGCAAGTCGACCTTGATGATGACCCTGTGCGGCTCGCCCCAGGCCCAAAGCGGCAGCATTCGCTATCTGGGCGAAGAACTGGTGGGGCTGACTTCGGCGCAGATCATGCGCAAGAGCATTGCCGTGGTACCGGAAGGCCGGCGGGTATTTGCCCGCCTGACCGTGGAAGAGAACCTTGCCATGGGCGGGTTCTTTACTGAGAAGCACGAATACCAGGAGCAAATGGACAAGGTTCTGCACCTGTTCCCGCGCCTGAAAGAGCGTTTCAATCAACGGGGCGGCACCATGTCCGGTGGCGAGCAGCAAATGCTTGCGATCGGCCGGGCGCTGATGAGTAAACCCAAGTTGCTGTTGCTCGACGAACCATCACTTGGGCTGGCTCCGATCATCATTCAGCAGATTTTCGACATTATTGAACAACTGCGGGATGAGGGCGTGACGGTGTTTCTGGTGGAACAGAACGCCAACCAGGCGCTAAAAATTGCTGACCGCGCCTACGTGCTGGAAAACGGCCGGGTGGTGATGCAAGGCACCGGAGAGCAATTGCTCAACGATCCAAAAGTGCGTGATGCCTATCTGGGCGGCTGACGCTGCCTGCGACACAAAACGGCCCTTCGGGGCCGTTTTTCATGGGCGCCGGAAAAGGCTGCGCCGACCGGAACCCTAACTTCTTTTCAGTCGCCTGTAACAAATCCCGGGCTGCTCTCTCTAGTGGGGTAAGCCGGCAGCATTCAGTGGCCGGCGTAGTAAATATCACCCCTGGAGACTCACCATGAACAACAAAACCACCCGCACTTTTTCCGCTGCAGCCCTGGCTCTTGCCCTGGGCTCTACTTTGACCGTTGCCGCTTTGCCAGCCCAGGCGGCCGGCGATATGGAGAAGTGCTTCGGGGTTGCCTTGAAAGGCCAAAACGATTGTGCCGCAGGCGCGGGCACCACCTGCGCAGGCACCTCCAAAACCGACTACCAGGGCGATGCCTGGAAACTCGTGCCTAAAGGTACCTGCGATAAAACGGCCAGCCACACCTCATCCACCGGCTTTGGCCAACTTGCCGCTTTCACTGCCAAATCCTGATATCCAGCCATGGGTCCTGATGATGCACAGTTCAACTGCTTCGCTCATCGCGCCTCGTATCTCCCAGCTCCCGCCGCGTGCGGGCCTGGGGCTCAAGGCCGAACACTTCAAGGATGTACTGGAATCCCTGCCTGATGTCGGGTTCTTTGAAGTACATGCAGAAAACTACATGGTGGCAGGCGGCCCCTTCCATCATTACCTGGGTCTGATCAGAGAACGCTACCCGTTGTCGATTCATGGGGTCGGCCTGTCGATTGGCAGCGACACCCCACTCAATATCGAGCATCTGCAACGTTTACAAACTTTACTTGCCCGCTACCGGCCCCGGGTGTTTTCAGAACATCTGGCCTGGTCCAGCCACGGGCCGCATTTTCTCAACGACTTGCTGCCTTTGCGCTATGACCTGAGCACCCTGCAGCGGGTCTGCGCACATATAGATCAGGTTCAAAACACCTTGCAGCGCCAGATACTGCTGGAAAATCCCGCGACCTATGTGGAGTTCGACCAGACACATTTCGACGAAGCGAGCTTCATTCATGAAGTCATCTCCCGTAGCGGCTGCGGCCTGTTACTGGACGTTAACAATGTGTACGTGTCCTGCGTCAACCATGACCGCGACCCCCTGGCCTATATCAATGCACTGCCCTTGCACGCGGTGGGCGAACTTCATCTGGCAGGCTTTGCAGAAGATATCGACCAGTCAGGGCAGCGCTTGCTGATCGATAGCCATGGCGCCCCCGTCGACCAGGCTGTCTGGGCGTTGTACCAGCAGGTACTGGAATGCGTTGGCCCGGTGGCCACGCTGATCGAGCGCGACAACCAATTGCCTGTTTTCAGCGAACTGCTCGCCCAGGCCGAGCTCGCTGACTGTTACCTGCTAACGACCCGGGAGCGAACATGAGACTACAAGAAGCGTTCAGCGCAGCCGTGCTTGACTCCCAACAGCCATGCCCGCGAGGTTTGGTATCGCGCAACGGGCACATCGAGAGCCGTTTCGCGGTGTATCGCAACAATGTCCAGAGAGGGTTGATCAATGCGCTGGCATTCAGTTATCCCGTAGTGGCCAGGTTGGTGGGCGAGTATTTTTTTCAGGAAATGGCACGGCTATTCATTAAAAAAAGCCCGCCTGACAGTCCGATAATGAGCACCTATGGCGTCCGTTTTGCTGACTTCATTGGCGATTTCGAGCCCGCCAGGAGCCTGCCCTACCTGGCAGATACCGCACGTCTTGAGCGCTTGTGTGTAGCGGCCTATCACGCAGCAGACGCCTGCGCGGTGGATCCGCAGGTACTGGCCCGGATGCTCAAGGTGCCAGAAAGTCTCGGTCAGTTGCACCTGCAGCTGCACCCCGGCGTTGCAACCCTGGACTCGCCTTACGCCGTAGCCGATTTATGGGCCGCACATCAAAACGAGGAACTAAGCCAGGGACTTGACCTGAGCCTGCCACAAAGCACCGTGGTGCTGCGTTATGGATTATCTGTCGAGGTATTCGCCGTCAGACCCGGTTACACGGCCTTTATCAGGCATCTGCAGAGCGGCCATGCCTTGGGGCCCGCCGCGGAACATGCCCTGCAGGTTGATCCTTACTTTGACTTGAGCCAGGCCCTGGCGCTGCTGATTACCCATGACGCCATCACTGATTTGTCCCCTGCTCCCGAGATTTCACCATGAACACGCCTGTCGCAACCTCCTGCCTGTTACGCCGTTGGATCGAGTACGCAATTGCACTCATGCAGCGCATCCCCCACAGTTTGATCGCTTTGATCGCACGCTTTTCCATTGCCGCCGTGTTCTGGAAGTCAGGCCAGACCAAAGTCGAAGGTTTTGCCATCGACCTGGTTAACGGTACGTTCCAGCTCGGCGTACCGCACCTGGCCGCGTCCACCACCTACCTGTTCAGCACCGATTACCAGCTGCCACTGCTGCCCCCTGATGTAGCTGCATACGCGGCGACCCTCAGTGAGCATCTGTTCCCGGTGTTGATCCTGCTGGGTTTCGCTACCCGCTTTTCGGCGCTGGCCCTGCTGGGCATGACCCTGACCATTCAGTTGTTCGTCTACCCCGATGCTTACCCGACCCACGGCACCTGGATCGCAATTCTGTTGTACCTGATGGCAAGAGGTCCGGGCGCCTGTTCAATTGACCGGCTGATTGCGCGCCGCTATGGCTGAAGCCGGTCTAATGCCTCACCGCTACGCTTAAACCAGCCCGTCAGGTAGTCCGCCAGCACCTGGGTGCGCCTGGGCAAGCCCCCCTGATAGGGATGCACCAGATACATGGGATTGCTGCGGGTCTGATAATCACGCAACAAGCCGCGCAAACGCCCGTCCGCCAGCTCAGCCTGGAGCATGTAAGACGGCAAACGGGCGATTCCCGAACCGATCAGGGCGGCTTTTTTCAGCAAACTGTAGTGATTACTGGCGAACACCCCCGATACCCGAACCCGATGCAAATCATGCTGCTGGTGGTACTGCCACTCCTCACGCCCACTGTAGTGACTGTTCAGCAAGCACTGATGCTCCACCAGTTGCTGCGGAGTATCCGGCTCGCCGTGTTGCTCAAGATAGGCCGGGCTGGCGCAAGTGACTTCATGCCAGGTCAGCACGGGCCTGGCCACTAACCGCTCGTGACTGCTCACTTGCGAGCGGATCGCCAGATCAAAACCGTCCCGCGCCAAATCGCGATAACTGTTGTTGAGCTCCAGCTCAATCTGCACCTGCGGGTAATCCCGGGAGAACTCCAGCAGCAGTGCATCAAAGAAGGTTTCACCCAGTGACACGGGCACAGTCATACGCACCGGACCTGCCATGTCATCCTTGAGCCGTGCCAATGCCTGACGCGCACGCTCCACTTGTACTACCAGCGCCTGAGCCTGGGGCAGCAATGCAGCGCCGGCTGCAGTCAGACTCAGGCGCCTGGTAGTGCGGTGCAGCAACACCACCGAGAACTGCGCTTCAAGGTGGCTGATGCGCTTGGACAACTGCCCTTTGCTGCACCCCAGCTGCTGGGACGCCAGGGTAAAACTGCCGGCATCGATCAACACCGCGAACGCCGCCAGGTCATCCACTTCGCTCATTGATTGTTTCCATATGAAAACCAAAGGTTGCCCATTAGTGCGCTTATCACCTTAAAACACCAGCATTAGACTCAACCCACACCCCATCACTGAAGGAACATGGCAATGAAGATTCTGTTGATCGGCGCTACGGGCACCATAGGCTCAGCCATTGACCGCGAGTTGTCGCCCCGCCATGAAATCGTGCGCATTGGTCGCAGCAGTGGCGATTTCCAGGTTGATATCAGCAACAGCGCTTCGATTCGGCAACTGTTTGAAAAGACCGGTCGCTTCGACGCCCTGGTGTGCGCTGCAGGCAACGTCAATTTCGTGCCATTGGCCGAGATGAGCGAAAAAGACTTCACCCTGGGCTTGCAGGACAAACTGATGGGGCAGGTCAATCTGCTGCTGATCGGTCGTGAATTTGCTAACGACGGCGCTTCGTTTACGTTCACCAGCGGTGTAATCAACCGTGAGCCGATTCGTACCGGCAGCAGCGCAGCGCTGGTAAACGCCGCACTGGATGGCTTCGTAAAAGCCGCGGCGATCGAACTGCCCCGCGGCCTGCGGGTGAACTCGGTGAGCCCTACCGTGCTGACCGAAGCCATGGGCAAATATGCCGCATACTTCCGCGGATTCAAGTCGGTCGCAGCAGCTGAGGTGGCGTTGGCCTACGCCAAAAGCGTAGAAGGCCTGCACACCGGGCAAACCTATCAGGTCGGCTAATCGACCAGTCTCTTTGCAGGGGCGGGCTTTGCGGATCAAAAAATCTCGAACGGGCATGCTCGCGCAGGGCCTGCCCGGCGGAAAAAAAGATCGCCCCTTGTGCAGCACTTCGCGCCTAAGTAACGTGGCAGCACTAGTCAGGAGTCTCAATGATGCGTGCTGCTCGTTCCTTGGTTTTGTTCGCCCTGTTGCCCCTTTTTGCGGGCTGCCAAATGTTCAACAGTAAACCCGCTGACAGCAATGCCGGCATGACCCGTCTGCAAGGTGAGCTGGTTTCGGCCAATGGCCAGTTAATTTTTCAGCCATGCGTCGGGCAACAGCGCTATGTGGTGCGTGACAGTGCCAGTACCACCCTGGTGCAAGACGCCACGGACATGCCTGACAAGCCCGGCAAGTTGTTCGCCGACATTCGCGGCAGCTTTGTCACCGGTAAAGTCCCCGGCACTGACGGCGAAGTTCAGCTGCAACAACTGTATCGCCTGGAGCGCAACAGTTCCGCCTGCAAAGACCCCAACTTCAAACAAATCACCGTGCATGCCAACGGCAATGGCCCGGCGTGGGAAGTCCAGGCAGGCGCCAAGGGCATGGTGCTAAAACGCGAAGGCCAGCCACAACTGGCACTGCCTTTTGTTGAGGAACAGGTCGGCGACGGTCGCTTCTCCCTGTCCACAGAAGCCAACAACCAACACATCGAACTCTGGGTCGCCCCGCAACGCTGCACGGACAGTGTCAACGGCAGCATTCAGCATCTGGGCGCTGAACTGCGGGTCAACGGTCAGGTACAGCGTGGTTGTGGCTACTTCGGTGGCGCACGTAACGACTAAACGACAAATGTTGCTGACGGTCTGACCTCCAGGCAGCTTATAATCGCCGGTTCGCGTTAAGGCTGCCGGGGTTTGCCTGGCCCCTCTATTGGACACTGTCATGTTACGAATTACCGAACTCAAGTTGCCGATCGACCATCCCGAAGAAGACCTGCGCCCTGCCATCGTGCAGCGCCTGGGCATCGCCAGCGATGACCTGCTCGATTTCACCTTGTTCAAGCGCAGCTACGATGCGCGCAAAAAAACCTCCGAATTGTGCTTCATCTACACCATCGACCTGAGCGTGCGCGATGAAGCCCCGCTGTTGCTGCGGTTCGCGGATGACCGCAACGTCAATCCTGCTCCGGACGTCAGCTACAAAGTTGTCGGCCACGCGCCCCAGGATTTACGCGAACGCCCGATTGTGGTGGGTTTTGGCCCATGCGGTATTTTCGCTGGCTTGCTGCTGGCACAAATGGGCTTCAAGCCGATCATTCTTGAGCGCGGCACTGAAGTGCGCCAGCGCACCAAAGACACTTGGGGCCTGTGGCGCAAAAACGTCCTGAACCCTGAATCGAACGTGCAGTTTGGCGAAGGTGGCGCCGGGACCTTCTCGGACGGCAAGCTCTACAGCCAGATCAAAGACCCGAAACACCACGGTCGCAAAGTGCTGCACGAGTTTGTCAAAGCCGGTGCGCCGGACGAAATCCTCTATGTCAGCAAACCGCACATCGGTACGTTCCGTCTGACCGGCGTAGTCGAAAACATGCGCCAGCAAATCGAGGCGCTGGGCGGCGAGGTACGCTTCCAGCAACGCGTTACCGACGTATTGATCGATGACGGACACTTGACCGGTGTGGTCCTGGCCGATGGCGAGCAACTGAACTCGCGGCACGTGATCATGGCCCTGGGCCACAGCGCCCGAGACACCTTCCGCATGCTCCATGAGCGCGGTGTATATATGGAGGCCAAGCCGTTCTCGGTGGGTTTCCGTATCGAGCACCCGCAGTCGTTGATCGACAGCGCGCGCCTCGGCAAGTACGCCGGTCACCCGAAGCTGGGCGCCGCTGATTACAAGCTGGTTCACCACGCCAAAAACGGCCGCTCGGTCTACAGCTTCTGCATGTGCCCCGGCGGTACAGTGGTTGCAGCCACCAGCGAACCCGGCCGCGTCGTGACCAACGGCATGAGCCAATACTCGCGTAATGAACGCAATGCCAACTCAGGCATCGTGGTCGGCATTACCCCCGAAGACTACCCGGGTGGACCTCTGGCCGGTATCGAGTTGCAAGAGCGTCTGGAGGCCCACGCCTATGTGTTGGGCGGCAGCAACTACGAAGCGCCGGCGCAATTGGTTGGCGACTTTATTGCGGGCAAGCCGTCCACCGCACTGGGCAGTGTTGAACCGTCCTACAAGCCGGGCGTATCCCTGGGTGATTTGGCACTGGCTTTGCCGGCCTACGCCATTGAAGCCATCCGCGAAGCCTTGCCGGCATTCGAGAAGCAGATCAAAGGTTTCTCGATGCATGACGCGATCCTGACCGGGATCGAAACTCGCACCTCATCGCCATTGCGCATGACCCGCGACGGGTCGATGCAGAGTCTCAATGTCAAAGGCCTGTTCCCGGCTGGCGAAGGCGCAGGATACGCCGGCGGAATTCTGTCGGCGGGCGTGGATGGCATCCGGATTGCCGAAGCCGTTGCCCGGGATATTCTCGGTATCGAAGCCTGACCCTGTACCGCTGCCGCCAGGCTTCGACAAGGGCTGTTACGCAGCCCTTTTCAGCTCCAGGCAGCGGTACAGTTTGATCCACAGGACAGTTCCTGCAGTCTGCTCAAACTCAACGCGGCTCCATTGGGCACTCAACTGCTAGGCTCTTTGTCGAAGTGAGATCAACGCGTTGTTTAAAACAAAAGCCAACCCGGTTTTTGTTTTAACCAGCGGGTTCACAAGTCCGGGTATCGCACCCCATAACTATCCGATGGAGAGCCACCTTGCCTCTGCGTAGCACTTTCACTCGTTTCTTTCAGTTGGAAGCTGCCAGCGGTCTGTTGTTGATTGCAGCTGCGGCTCTGGCTTTGATCATCAACAATTCGCCGCTTTCCCACTACTACACAGCCTTTCTTGACGTACCGGTGGCCGTGCAGATCGGTGCCTTGCAAATCGCCAAGCCCTCGCTGCTGTGGATCAACGATGGCCTGATGGCTTTGTTCTTTCTGCTGATTGGCCTGGAGGTCAAACGCGAACTGCTCGACGGACAGCTGTCCAGACCGTCCCAGGTAGTACTGCCCGGTGCAGCCGCAGTTGGCGGCATGGTAGTGCCGGCACTGATTTACTGGTACATCAACAAAGATTTCCCGGACGCCCATGGCGGCTGGGCAATCCCGATGGCCACTGATATTGCCTTCGCCCTTGGGGTGCTGGCCCTGCTCGGCAAACGTGTCCCGGCGTCACTCAAACTGTTCTTGATGACCCTGGCGATCATTGATGATCTGGGCGCAATCATTGTGATTGCGGTGTTCTACACCACCGAGCTGTCAGGGGTATCCCTGATGCTGGCTGCGGCGTGCCTGGTGATTTTGATCGCGATGAACCGCATGGGCGTGGTCAAGATCGCCCCTTACATGATCATCGGACTGATCCTCTGGGTATGCGTGCTTAAAAGCGGCGTGCATGCCACGCTGGCGGGTGTGACCCTGGCATTCTGCATCCCGCTGCGGACCAGGAACTCCGAACCGTCACCACTGATGGGCATCGAACATGCGCTGCACCCCTGGGTGGCTTACGGGATTTTGCCATTGTTTGCTTTCGCCAATGCCGGCGTCTCGCTGACAGGCGTCAACCTGCACAGCTTTACCCACCACGTGCCGATGGGGATCGCCACAGGCTTGCTGCTCGGTAAAACCCTGGGCGTGTTTGGCTTGACCTGGATCGTGATTAAAACCGGCTGTGCAGCGCTGCCGGCCGGTGCTAACTGGGGTCAGGTGTTTGGCGTAGCGATTCTGTGCGGTATCGGGTTCACCATGAGCCTGTTCGTAGGCTCCCTGGCGTTTGTGGCGGGAAGCAGTGATTACGTGGGAATGGACCGCATGGGCATCCTGACCGGCTCAATTCTGGCGGCGCTGATTGGCTACGGGGTTACGGCGTTCTTTAGCCGTAAACAACAGGTCGCCTGACCTTGCGCGAGCCCGCTCCCGGATAAGGGTCATAGATAAACAAAAACCCCGGCCAGTTCACACTGGCCGGGGTTTTGTTTTTAACGGTGTCGCCTGGGCGTTACTGGGTAACGCGGCTGGTACCGTCAACAGTCATGATGCGTACACGCTCACCGGTACGGAACACCTGGTTCGGCTCAACCTGCTGCACGTAGGCACGGGTGCTGCCGTCGTCTTCACGTACGGTGATTTCTACACCCTGGGTCTTGGTCAGGCCCGACTCGGCTGCCGAGCCCAGCAGGCCACCAGCTACTGCACCGATAACGGCGGTCACGATGCTGCCACGGCCACCACCGATAGCACTGCCACCAACGCCGCCGATAACAGCACCTGTTGCAGCGCCGATCGGGGTTTTGGTGCCTTCAATCTGTACCGGACGCAGGGCAACGATGGTGCCCATGCGAACAGTTTGCACGCGGCGCGCTTCATCGCGCGAGTAGGTGTCGCCGGTCAAGCTCGAGGTGCAGCCGCCCAACAAAACTGTCATGGTCGAAAAAGCAGCAACTAACAGTACGGACTTACGCATAGGATCAACTCCAAAAGATCAGGGATACATTAAACTCTGCAGCCGGGTACATGTCACCGCGCGGCGCAGATAAACAGCCTTTATTCAGCGCCTGTACAGTCTCGTCAGGCCTGACAACTCTCTAAAAACTCGTGTAAGGGTAGCGCGTAATTACCGTTTTGCATTACGCAGCCTCCCGGTAGCGACTTCAGGGCGCCAGCCGCTCAAGGGTCCAGCGAGCGCCGTCAAAACGATAGTTCAGCCGGTCATGCAGACGGCTTGGACGCCCCTGCCAGAACTCGATGCGCTCGGGCAATAACCGATAACCGCCCCAGTGTTCAGGACAGTGCGGCTGGGTCTCGCTGAAACGCGCCTCTGTGGCTTCAAGCAGCCCGATCAACTCTTCGCGACCCGCAATCACCTGGCTTTGTGGCGAAGCCCAGGCCCCGATCCGGCTACCCAACGGGCGAACCTGATAGTAGGCATCGGACTCTTTCGCCGACACCTTGATCACCTGACCTTCGATACGCACCTGGCGCTCCAGGGTAGGCCAGAAAAAGGTCATCGCCGCAAAGGGACATGCGGCCAATTGCTGGCCCTTGGCGCTGGTGTAGTTGGTGAAAAAGGTAAAACCCTGATCATCCAGACCTTTAAGCAGGAGCACCCGACAATGCGGGCGACCCTGTGCATCGACCGTGGCCAGGGTCATGGCGTTGGCTTCGACCGGTGGCTGCTCGGTTTTGACCGCGTCACTGAACCACTGATGAAACAGCGCGAAAGGCTCATCCGGAGCCTGAGCCTCGGTCAGCCCGTCACGGGTGTAATCACGGCGCATATCTGCCAGCGATTGAGTCATGAGCCAATCCTTTCCTGAATCAATCAGTTCTTGGCCTGATCGTTAGCAGCAACCTTTTTACTGGTGTCGGCTTTAGCCACTACCGGCTTTTTGGCTGGAGCAGCTTTCACTGCCTTTTTAGCCGGGGCTTTAGCCGGGGCGCCTTTTTTGGCAACCACCGCTTTCTTGGCAGGAGCAGCCGCTTTTTTCGCAATCGACGGCGCAACAGCCGGCTGCACTGCAACCAGATCAGATGGCGACAAGGCAGGCTGGCTGTATTTGCTGACCAGCGCGACCATGGTCGCTTGCGGAGTCATGAGGATTTCAACCCGGCGGTTCAGTGCACGACCTTCATTACTGTCGTTGGCTGCACGAGGCATTACCGAGCCCATGCCACGCAGGGTCAGACGATTGCTCTGCAGACCGCTCATGCGGAAGATAGCCGCCACTGATTTGGCACGATCCAGGCTCAGTCGGGTGTTGGCTGCCATGGCGCCTGTGGCGTCCGCATGGCCAAGCACCAGTACTGCAGTTTTGGGATCGCCTTCAACCACTTTGGCCACACGTGTGAACGGGCCAAGCATGGACGGCATCAACAAATCCGGGCGTGTAGCCTTGAACGAGCTATCAGCCGAGGCCACGATCACCAGCAAGCTTTCGCGACGCTCCAGTTGCAGGTTGGTGTCTTTGATTGCTGCACGCAGGCGAGGCTCGTACTCGTCCAGCCAGGCCTGAGTGATTTTCGGATCTGGCATTGGAATCACGCCAACCGTTGCGGGCTTGCTGTCTTTGGCAGCGCTATCAAACGGCCACCACCAATTTTTGGTCGATGTTGTTGCAGGAGCTGCGGCGCCAGCCACTACCTTTTCTTTCTCCGCCGGGGCATCTTTTTTGGCCGAGTCGGAACCAAATGGCCACCAGCTGAAAGCGCTTTCTTTGGCTTCGGCTACAGCAGGAGTCGCAGGCGCTGCGGCAGTTTTGGCGACCGGCGCAGTTACTTTAGTGTCTGCAGGCTTGGAAGGTGCGCTGGCGCTTTTATCGGAAGGCGTCGACGCTTGGTCGGAAGAGCCCAGCTGCCACCATTTGTGACCACCTGCGGCGTCATTCTGTGGAGTTTGTGCACAACCGGTAATTGCCAGGCAAAGAGCCAGAGCGAGGGTCTTATTAGATGACATTGAATATCCACACAATGAATTAAGAATAAAAGGCGCTATGCCTACATAAAAAAACGTATTAAACGCATAAAAGCTACAGGGTTCCGACCTACGGCCTACAAATACCCGGTTATAGACACCTCGCCAAGACTTTAACCAGCTTTTGCGCCCGTGGGTCCATCAATACATAAGGCCCAAGTGTATTAGTAACGAAGCCAAAAGCCACATCCCGCTCCGGATCGGCAAAGCCTATCGACCCTCCTGCCCCGGGATGACCAAACGCCTTGGGGCCCAGGCCGAAGGTAGCGTTGGCTACATCCGGTTGATCCAGCATGCAGCCCAGCCCGAAGCGAGTCTGCGTCAGCAAGGTTTTATCCGGACCGATGCTGTGCTCACGGGTCAATTGCCCGAGCATTTCGGCTTCAAGCAAACTGCCATCCAGCAAACCGCTGTAGAAACCGGCCAGGCTTCGGGCATTGCCGTGGCCGTTGGCCGCCGGCTGCTCCATCCGCCGCCATTCCGGCTTATTGGTGCTGGTCATGATAGACGGCGGGTTGGTGAATGCCCGAGTGCTGATCGAAGCCGGCTCATTCATCATCGCTTTCAACAGGCGTTGCGCTGCCGCATCGCCCATCGTGCCTTTGCTGCGAGCAATATGGGCCACCCGGTAAAACTCTTCATCCGCCAGCCCGATATGGAAATCCAGCCCCAAAGGCCTGGCGGTACGCGCCATTATCGATTGGCCCGCACTGCGCCCGTCGGCCCGACGAATCAACTCGCCCACCAACCAGCCATAAGTGATTGCGGCGTAACCATGCCCTTCACCGGGGGTCCACCAGGGCGCTTGCGCGGCCAGCGCATCCACCATGGTCTGCCATTCATACAAGGCAGCCGCCGGCATTGATTCACGTATTGCCGGCAAGCCGGCGCGATGGCTGAGCAACTGACGCAACGTGATCGACTCTTTGCCCGCAGCAGCGAACTCAGGCCAATACCGGGCAACAGGTACATCGAGCTCCAGCTTGCCCTCTTCTACCAACTGCAACGCAGTGACTGCGGTAAAGGTCTTGGTACAGGAAAACAGATTGGCAATGGTGTCGGTGTGCCAAGGTTGCTCTGCGTCCTTGTCAGAGGTGCCGGCCCACAAATCGAGCACCGTTTCGCCGCCGATCCGGATGCACAGTGCCGCGCCGCGTTCTTGCGGATCATTGAACAGATCGGCAAACGCCTCACGTACTGCTTCGAACTTAAGGTCGTGAAAACCCTGAATCTGCACCCGCACCTCCTGAATCAAGCATGGCTCTACAAGGCATGCATTGTTCCAGTCCCTGTGAGATTTTGAAACAGAGCAAACCGCTACCAACGCACAATTTTTGTGCATTACGCAGTCGGCGCAGAAGGTATCAGCGTGAGAGTGGATTTTTTGTGAAATCCCTGCCGAACAGTCGTAGCGGGCCCGAATCGCATGCGTGCACGCTGAACGGCTTCGACCCCGCTTGCCCACCTCCCTTTCGCATCCATTTCGAAGCCTCCATTCAGTTGAATGGAAGCGCCAGGTTTTCAAATGCTATCTAGAAGGGCGCAGGCCCCCTGGAGCGACGCAGTGACTCGCCGCCCGGTTTCGCAGATCAGTGACCTTTACCTGAATGACCGCCGGCATGGCCCGGGCCAGAGCTTCCAGCGCTGCCATCCTGAGGTGTATGCACCGGGGCTTTGGCGGCCTGGTCAGCATCGACCTGGGCCTTGGCGGCCTCTTGGCCGAGTTGATCGAGGACCAGCAGGTTGGTTTTACGCACGCTGTCGACAAAGCCGGTAAACGGCAGATCGGTGATACCGATCATGCCGAAGTGACCATTCTCGCCATCGAGTAAACGGCCGGTAACCGGCTGATCCAGGTACTGGAACCAGTGCACGCCGACAATCGACGGCTCAGCCACTGCCTGCTTGAGAAACCTGGCATAGGCCGGACCGCGGGCTTCTTCGCTGGCCACTTCGGTCATGCCGCCCCAGAACGGGCCGCGGTCGCGGGAGCCAAAGTTGAATTCAGTGATCATCACCGGCTTGTCCAGTTCGCGCAGTTTGGCGAAGTCATAACCGTCCTGCGGCTGCAGGGTATAGAAGTTGAAACTCAGTACGTCGCAATACTTGGCGCACGAGGCCACGGCTTCTGGTGTGCTCACGGCAAAGCGGCCGCCCAGCAGCAAGTGATTCGGGGCATGCCACTTCAGCGAGTCGGAAATGGTCTTGAAATAGGTATCGGCGAAGACCTTTTGGAAATACTGATAATCCGCTTCAATTTCCGGGTGCTCGGCGTTGGGCAGCGGCGCCTCGAAACCCGGGTCTTCCATCAGCTCCCACGCCGGGATATCGACACCCCAGGCTTTGGACAGGCCTTGCTGGTTACGGTACTTGTCGCGCAACTGCTTCAGAAATGCACGTTTGGCCGGTACGTCCGTGGTCAGCCGCAAGGTGCCCAGGGCCAGTGCATAGCGTGATGCCGGATCATTACCGGGGCCGGCCCAGGCCAGTTCGTTGTCCGCGAAATAACCGATCAGCCATGGGTCATCCCGATGGTCGCGGGCAGCAATCGCCACTGCGCGCTCGGTGGCCATGGCAAAGCGCGGGTCAAACGGATCGGGCATGCCGCCCCACCAGTCGGCACCCGTGCTGATGCTGGCGTAGTCACCGACTATCGACAGCGGCAAGGTGTAAGGCACCCGATCATTGAGCCCCAGTTCCGGATCGCTCCAGTTGCCGATGGTGTTAAAGCCCCAGGCTTGCAGGCGATCCAGGGCGTGTTCCTGCCAGCGCTTGGCATCAATAACTTGTGGCGCACATGGAATAACAGGCTCGGCCCCGGGGACTGTTTTGCCGGCCTCGCAAGGCTGCGCGTAAATCCGTTGCAGGTTGGCGCCATAGAAGTTGTACCAGCGGCCAACGTTGTAACCTCGCCCCTGCGCGGAACCGTTACCGTTGTTGCTGTTCGATGAACCGTAATAACCGGCCAGAGGCGCACCCTGCTCGGGCAGATCGGTGAACATCCACTCACGCCCGGCAACGTAGGTCTGGCTATCGTTGGCCGTCACGGCATTCAGGCCCAAGGAATAAAACGGATGGCCTTGCGGGGTCACCAGATTCCAGCGTCCATTGCGTTTTTCGGTGTAAAAAAAGCCGGTAGCCTTGAACCCCGGACCTTTGAGCGAACCGCCAAACTTGTCCTGATCCCCCCGTTTGGCCAGCCAGCCCTTGAGCAACTGCTGTTCTTTGGCAGCGGCGGCTTTGAGCTGTTCATCATTGGCCACTCGCTCCGGCCACTTGGCCCGGGTCGACTGGCCGTAGCTATCCACGATCGAGCCGTATACGGCCTTGATCACACCGGCATCATCCTGCACGCCAAAGCGTTCGAGCAAAATGCTTTGCGCGGCATTGGGTTGCGGGATGGACAAGGTGACCGATACCACCTGGCTGAGATCAATCGCACCTTGGGTGCTGGCCAGCAAGATACGTTGCCCGTCGACAGTCATCGGCATCGGCGGTCCCGCGCGCATACCCTGGCTGTACGGCGAATTCGCCTGCAACGGCAGTAACAGGGTTTGCGCCGGTCCCGCAGGTAAGTCGACCCGGCTGGTGAGGGTCTTGCCGTTATTGCTTTGCACGGTCACATAGAGGGTGAGCGCCCAGCTCATCGCATTCTGGATACGCAGGGTCATCATCCCCGACTGCGACCAGTCCCATGCGCCGGTTTGCGGCGTGAGACGCAGGCTTGGCGCAGCAGCCGGGTTAAAGGTCACGCGGCGCAGCACTTCACCTTCCGCCGTTTGCTCCGCGTTGTATTGCGGCAAGCTCGCATCCACGGTCGCCACTTGCACCACATCGGCAGGACGAACGAAGTTGAACAAGGTTTGTTGACCGGCAGGTGCCGCCAATAGCGGGGTCGTGACCAGCAACGCAAAAACAGCAGACAGCGAACGGCGAATCATATGGATCAGGTTCTCCCAAACGGCCGAAAACAGCCTGTGAGGTGTTGAAGAAACAGCATAGACAGCAAAGCCGGCAAAGACGCCGGCCCGGGCTTAAGAAATTTCGCGACGGAAAGGCGGCAAGGCGTTGAGGATGGCCTTGCCATAGCGCTGGGTGACCAGCCGCCGGTCGAGCAATGTAATGGTGCCGCGGTCCTGTTCGGTACGCAGCAGACGACCGCAGGCCTGAACCAGTTTGAGCGAAGCATCCGGCACCGAAATCTCCATGAACGGATTACCGCCCCGCGCTTCGATCCACTCGGCCAGCGCCGCTTCCACAGGATCATCAGGCACCGAAAACGGAATTTTGGCGATTACCACGTGCTCGCAATAGGCGCCGGGCAAATCGACCCCTTCGGCAAAACTGGCCAGGCCGAACAGCACGCTCGAGTCCCCGCCATCCACCCGTGCCTTGTGCTTGTTGAGGGTTTCCTGTTTCGACAGGTTGCCCTGGATAAACACCTGCTTGCGCCAGTCGCGCTCCAGACCGTCAAACACGTCCTGCATTTGCTTGCGCGAGGAAAACAGCACCAGCGTACCCCGCGAGCCTTCTACCAGAGCGGGCAAGTCGCGAATGATCGCCGCGGTATGGGCCACGGCATCCCGCGGGTCAGCCTTGAGGTCCGGCACCCGCAGGACACCGGCGTCGGCATGATGAAACGGACTCGGCACCACTGCCGTGACGGCGGCTTTGGGCAGCCCGGCACGCATGCGGAAACGGTCAAAGGTGCCCAGCGCGGTCAGGGTGGCCGATGTGACCAGGGCTCCGTAGGCCACGTTCCACAAGTTGCGACGGAGCATTTCCGCGGCAAGGATGGGGCTGGCATTGACCTCGATATCAAACAGCGAACCACTTTCAGCCAGGGTCATCCAGCGCGCCATGGGCGGGTTGTCCTCGGGGTCTTCGGTGGTAAAAGCGGTCCATAACTCCCAGTTGCCCTGGGCGCGGGACAGCAGGCTGCCAAACAGCGGATACCATTCTTCGGCCTGGTTGCTGGTGATGCCAATATTGACCTCGCCGTCCATGCCGTCCTTGAGAATTTCTGTCAGACGGGTGAACAGGTCGGTCAGACGCGAAAAGCCTTTCTTCAGCTCGATCCCCATTTCACGCATGTGATCGGGGATCACGCCGCCGATAAAGCGATGACGCGGGCGCTCACGACCTTCAGGCTCTTCGCCCACTTTGAAGTCGGCCACCTGCTCACAGGCAGTGAACATGAACTGCTGCTGGGCCTTGATCTCTTTCGCCAGCTCCGGCACCTGCTCCAGCAAACGCCCCAGGTCACCCGGCAGCGGATGCTGGGCAAGCAGTTTGGTGAGATTTTTGGCCGTTTGCTCAAGCCAGTCGGCCGTTGAGCGCAAACGGGTGTAGTGGGCGAAATGGCCGATGGCCTTGTCCGGTAAATGGTGACCTTCGTCGAACACGTACAGCGTGTCACGGGGGTCAGGCAGCACTGCACCGCCGCCCAGCGCAAGATCCGCCAGAACCATGTCGTGGTTGGTGACAATCACGTCCACCTTGCTCATGCCTTCGCGAGCCTTGTAAAAGGCGCACTGGCCGAAGTTGGGGCAATGCCGGTTGGTGCACTGGCTGTGGTCGGTGGTCAGGCGCGCCCAGTCCTGGTCTTCCAGGGCTTGGGGCCAGCTGTCGCGGTCACCGTCCCATTTATTGCCGGCAAGCTTCTCGATCATGCTGGTGAACAGCTTCTGACTGGCCTCATCCACTTCGATCTTGAAGCCTTCTTCCTCGAACAGCTGTGCCGTCGCGGTTTGCGCGTGGCCTTCTTGCAGCAGCATGTCGAGTTTGGACAGACACATATAACGCCCGCGGCCTTTGGCCAGCGCAAAGCTGAAATTCAGCCCGCTGTTACGCATAAGGTCGGGGAGGTCTTTATAGACGATCTGCTCTTGCAGGGCCACGGTCGCCGTGGCGATAACCAGACGCTTGCCGGCGGCCTTGGCCGTAGGGATGGCGGCCAGGCTATAGGCGACAGTCTTGCCGGTACCGGTGCCGGCCTCGACGGCGACCACAGCCGGTTCGCCACTGCGGTGGCCTTCTTCATCGGTATCGATATCGCCCAGCACTTTGGCCACTTCGGCGATCATCAAACGCTGGCCGTAGCGTGGTTTGAGGCTCTTGGCTTCGAGAAAACGCGAGTAAGCGCCCTGGATCTGGGATTTTAGTTCGTTACTAATCATGGTTCTTCGGGCGCGAGAAACGCTGGATAAATTTTCAGTGGTTCGAATGGCCGCTATCATACCCCGCTAATTCATCCTGCGCCGCACGGAGTACCCCAATGACCGCCTTTAGCCTCGCCTACAGCCTGCATTTACTGGCCGCCCTGATCTGGGTGGGAGGGATGTTTTTTGCCTGGATGATCCTGCGCCCGGCAGCTGTGACGGCCCTTGAAGGCCCTGTGCGGTTAAAACTGTGGGTAGAAGTGTTTCAACGGTTTTTTGTCTGGGTATGGCTGGCGGTGGTGATTTTGCCGATAAGCGGTGTAGGGCTGCTGCAGATGCGCTTCAGCGGTTTCGAAACCGCCCCGCGTTATGTCCAGATAATGATGGGCTTGTACATTGTGATGGTGGCGCTGTTTATCCGGATTCAGTCTCTGCAACTGCCGGAGTTGCGCAAAGCCGTGCAGGACCAGCAGTGGGCCGCAGGTGCGGCGGTCATGGGCCGGATCAGACGCCTGGTGGGATGTAACTTGATCGTAGGGCTGGTGCTGGTAGCCATTGCGGCGGCCCGCCCCATGTTTTAAGGGCTGCCCCGCCCTGCCGGGAGGCCGGGCTTCCCGGCAGGGCTCTAGATCAAAGGTGGCGCATTACCGTTACAAGCGCTCAATGGTCACCATGCCGGCGGCTCCGGCATCGCCCGGTTGTCCGGCCAGCCCCGGGCGACCGGATTTTCCGCCGTCGGTACGGTACACAATGCAACCCTTGGATTTGCCACCAGCGCCCGCACGCCCGGCTTCGCCCGGCTTGCCCCCTGCCCCGCCATCCACCCGCACGCTGATCAGCTCCGCCGGGTAGTCGCGCGGCAGTTCAACCCGTACCCGTGCACCCGCAGCACCCGCCTGACCATTACCTCCGTCGTCGCCATTGGCCCCGGCACCCGCCGCACCCCAGGTACAACCCGGCGCCTGGCCATTACCACCATCAAGCCCGGAAAAACCCGGCGCACCCGTGCCGCCACGGGCATCAATGAGCAATTGCGGTGCTTGCAGCGATTCAATCCGTACACTCAGATCCCGTGCCGCTCGGGCAGGCTTTTCAAAGGTGCCCGGAGCCCCTCGGGCATTGATTTGACTGCCTTCGTCAAATTCGGCCCGGCCAACGCGCAGCTCGATGCCAGGCTCGGCAGGCACCAGGGTGATGCGCGCCTCGCGCCCCAGGTGCAACTGGTCGATGTCGACCCGGGTGACGCCAGCGGGAATCAGCAGCGTGCCGTAGTCCGCCACTTCGAGTTTTTCCAGCTGCAACACACTGGCGTTACCCGGCAGGCGCATCAGGGAGTTGGCTTGCACCATGACCACGTCGGCATGGGCAAAAGGGCTGCACAAGGCGGCCAACAGACAAAGTTTACGCATGGCTGTCGTCTCGCTTTGAAGAAGTACCAAGGGTTTGCACGTGAAGGATTCCAACCAGAAGGATGTAAAGGCGATCACGCCAAGGGTGCGGACGGTCCCGCAGACTGCTGTTGAACAACAGCAATTCAAGTACATGGGTCAGCAGTAACAGACTGCCAGCCAGATTAATCAGTAAATCGAGCGGGTTGATCAGCGGCTTGTAAATGTTGCTCAGCGCAATCCCCCAGAACAACAGCATCAACACTTTCCCCAGCCCCCTAAGTACCTGCATACCCCTGCCCTTTTATGTTTTTCTTTGAGCGCACATTAACGGCTTGCAGGAGGCCGGCGCCAGTGAACCTTGCAAAAAAACAGCCCGGGGTTGATTGGTCTGATCAAACCCGGGCGCCCTGCGGACCTTGAAGATATCGTTCTGGCCTGAGGCTTTCGCCAGAGCGCCGAGGCAGGTTTAACGAATGATTTTTATCTCGGTACGACGGTTCAGGGCACGGCCCTCCGGGGTTTGATTACTGGCCACCGGATTCGACTCACCGGCGCCGGCCACGGATACGAACTGGCTGCGTGGTATACCGCTGCTGATCAGGTACTCGACCACAGAGTGCGCGCGCTCTTTGGACAGTTTTAGGTTGTAAGCTTCCTTGCCCACGCTGTCGGTATAGCCTGTGACTTTAAGCTGAGCATTGGCCGCGTCTTTTTTCAGCCGCGTCGCAATCACATTGAGTTTTTCCTTGTCGGCGGCGGTCAGTCTGGCCGAATTGAACTCGAAGTGAACATCACGTACCACGATGGTTTCTTCTTTAACTATCACCACCTCTTCAACCACCACAACCGCCACTATCGGGCAGCCTGCGGCATCGACCTTCACCCCTTTCGGAGTGTTCGGACATTGGTCACGGCTGTCCGGAACTCCGTCGCCATCCGCGTCGCCATCGCCGTGCACCCAGCAGTAAGCCGCGGCCATGCCGGCACCGAATACCGCACCGCCGCCCGCCCAGGCGGTACTGTTTATCGCCCCCAGCGCCGCTCCGCCAACGCCACCTACAGCAGCACAGGTAGGCCAGTCGGTTTTTTGCAAACCGGCGCAACCCGTTAATACACTGGTGAGAACAATCAAAGGTACGGCTGTCCTGATGATGCTCATATGGGGTCTCTCCTGGGGGTCGGCATTGGGCCGATGCCCCGAAAGTAAAGACCGCGCCGGGGTTATGCGCCAGCAAAGGCAATGCACGGACAAGTGCCCACTAGGCCCCGGGGCTTCAGCACGCTAGTCTTGGGGCTCTGATTGAGGACTTTCGATGACGTCTGGTATTTCTACCCGTACACCCCAGCAAGCACTGGCGGCGCTGCTTGAGCGTTCTGCGCCACAACGCCTGCTCGTGGTCGGCGCCAGCCAGTTTCCGGCGCTGGCAGCTTTTGCACAGACTCACCCCGAAGTTGTTGTCGCCCACGCGGCCCCCGGGGCTTTACCGGCAGAACTGGCCGCACAGCGCTTTGACCTGGCCCTGGTGATCGACTGTCTGGAACATCTGCCCAAGCGCGAAGGGCTGGAACTACTGGGCGGAATTCGCAACCTGAACGCCAGCCGCATTGCAGTGCTGGCGGATCTGAGTGCCTGTAACTGGAAGGACACCGATTTCTTTTCGCTTGCCCTGCAAAGCAGTGAGCGTTTTCAGCGCGATGAACAGGTACTGACCCTGTTCACTTACGATTTGCGCGAGTACAAACAAGTACCCGACTGGCTGAATGCCAGATTCTGGGCCAATCCGGAAAATTTTGGCAAATATTGGTGGTAAGCCGATGAGTACATCCATTTGCCCTTGTGGCAGCGGCAACTTGCTCGACGCCTGCTGCGGGCACTATCACGCCGGACACCCGGCCCCAAGCGCAGAAACGCTGATGCGTTCGCGTTACAGCGCCTATGTCCTGGGCTTGATTGATTATCTGGTCAGTACCACGCTGCCAATACAGCAGGCCGGCCTCGATTGTCAGTCCATTGGCGACTGGAGCGCGCAAAGCACCTGGCTGGGACTGGAAGTTGAAAGCAGCGAAGTTTTCGGCGGTCAACCCGAACATGCCTTTGTGACCTTTACTGCACGCTGGCACGATGCCAACGGCGAACATAGTCATCGCGAGCAGTCATCATTTGTACAAAGTGCTGGACGCTGGTACTTCATTGATCCCACAGTGCCACTTAAGGTCGGGCGAAATGATGCCTGCCCTTGCGCCAGCGGATTCAAGTTCAAAAAGTGCTGCGCCAGCTATCTGGGCAACTGAGACAAAAGAGGAATTAAGGAATGGATTCTCGGGCTCGAATAACAAGAACAATTGCCCTGATGATGATTCTGGCGCTGTCGGGTTGCGCCTCCTGGTTTGACTCGGGTGAAAAAGACCCGGACGTACATCTGATGCGCGTAGAGCTGGTCAAGGCCAAAATGCTGGAGCAGCGCTTCAAACTGTACTTTCGGATCGACAACCCCAACGACTCGACGCTGACCGTACGCGGCCTGACCTACAGGATTCAGCTGGACGCCATAAAACTGGCCGAGGGGGAGTACAGCCAGTGGTTCAGCGTCGAGGCAAAAAGCCACGCCGTGCTCGTGGTGCCGGTGCGCACCAACCTGTGGCCGCAGGTGCGCCCGCTGATCAAATTGCTTGAATCTCCTGACCAACCCATCCCCTATCGGCTGGATGGCACATTGGAGACCGGCCTTTTCTACGGTAACGACGTGCACCTGACCCGCAAAGGCGAGATAATCCCTGCCGATTTTATTCCAGAGTGATTGAGTAATGACCCAACAACCCCACGTTCATGGCCCGGACTGCAACCACGATCATGAGCAGCATGATCACGCCCATGACCACCACGACCACGGTCACGTGCATGGCCCTCATTGCGGCCACGCGCCCCAAGAGCCCGTGCGCAACGAACTGAAAGACGTTGGCCGCAACGATCCGTGCCCATGCGGCAGCAGCAAAAAATTCAAGAAGTGCCACGGCGCCTGATAGTTTCCAGGCTGCTTGTACACGCCGCACCTGCCTTGGGCACGTGCGGCGTGTTTGTTTGTGGCCCTGCATAGTTGCCCTGTCCCGGCAAAACTTTCATCCGCAGGTAAAACTGGCCGGGCGCACTGAACACAGCCCCTCTGGAACCCTTTGAGATAGCGCTTGCGCGGCGTCATCGGCCTCACTAACGTAGCGCCTTTCGATGACATTCCCCCCGCAGGAGCTTTGCCATGGCCTCGCCAGCCCTTACACATTTCTTACCCCGGTTCGGCGTTGCCGCGGCAGTGGTCGGCCTGCTGGGCCTGACTGGTTGCCAGATAAACAACCACTCATCAGAAAGCCTGGTCCCGACCTCCGGTGTACAGCCGCTTAAAGGCCTGGCGCAGAATGTGTCTGTACGCCGTAACAGTCAGGGCATGCCGCTGATCGAAAGCAGCAGCTTTCATGACGCCCTGTTCACCCTTGGTTATGTGCACGCCAGCGACCGCATCAGCCAGATGGTCCGTTTACGCTTGCTGGCCCAGGGCCGGCTGGCTGAGTTGAACGGCGCCGATGCACTGGACAGCGACCGGTTGATGCGCAGCGTTAACCTGAAAAAGAACGCTGGCGAGCTCTATAAAAGCGCTTCGCCACGGCTAAAGAAATTCTTTGAGGTGTACGCCCGTGGGGTCAACGCCTACCTGTTCCGTTATCGCGACAAGCTCCCGGCCGATCTGGCGCAAGCCGGCTATAAAATCGAGTACTGGAAGCCTGAAGATTCAGCGCTGATTTTCAGCCTGCTGAACTTCTCCATGTCGGTCAATTTGCAGGAAGAGCTCAATTCGTTGGTCCTGGCGCAAAAAGCCGGTACCGCCAAGCTGCCCTGGCTGACGCCGACCTACCCCAATGAAGCCCTGGCCACAGGCGAAGCAGACAAACTCAAAGGATTGATCCCGGGCAGCCAGTTGCCTGGATTAAGCGCTGTGACCCAGGCCCTTGAACAAGTCACTCGCTTGAGTCTGCCCGGAGTCACGGCGTCGAGCGACTGGGCGATTGGCCCGCAGCGCAGCCGCAGCGGCAAAAGCCTGCTGGCCAACGACATCCACCAGCCCATCGGTGTGCCTTCGGCCTGGAGCTATGTGCAAATACGCGCACCTAAATATCAGGCCGCAGGTGCTTCCATCGCCGGCTTGCCAACCCTGTTTTCCGGGTTCAACGGCAAGGTAGCCTGGGGCATGAGCATGGCCATGGGTGATAACCAGGATGTATTCCTGGAAAAACTCAAGCGTCAGGGCAACAGCCTGTATTACCTGGCTGACGGCAAATGGCTGCCCGCAACCGTGCGTAACGAGACCTTTTTCGTCAAAGGTCAGCGCCCGATTCGTCAAACCATTTACGAAACGCGCCACGGACCGTTGCTCAACAGTTCCTGGAGCACTGCGGCCGATTTAAACGCCAGCCTGGGCCTGGCGTTACAAACCCCCGACTTGAAGGGCGACAAAACCCTTGATGCCTTTTTCGACCTGTCCCGCGCCCAGGACAGTGAGAAAGCCTCTGATGCCAGCCGCGAGATCCGCGCTGTGGCGCTGAATTTGTTATACGCAGACGCGAACCACATTGGCTGGCAAGTGACCGGGCTGTACCCCAACCGCCGTGAAGGCCTTGGCCTGTTCCCCTCGCCGGGCTGGGACGGCCGCTACGACTGGGACGGCTACGCCGATCCGATGCTGCATCCCTACGATCAGGACCCGGCACAAGGCTGGCTGGGGACGGCCAACCAGCGCACCGCTGCCTATGGCTACGGCATGCAGCTGTCCAACTCGTGGTTATCCCCGGAGCGCAGCGAGCGCCTTGCGCAGCTGGCCGGCAGTGGCAAACAGGACGCTCGCAGCATGATCGCGATGCAGTACGACCAGACCACCCTGTTCGCTGCCAAATTAAAAACCATGTTTACCGCTCCCGGCATGGCGCAGCCGCTGAAGCAGGCGATCGCCGCCTTGCCTGCGGCTGATCAGGGCAAGGCCCGCGAGGCCCTTGGCCGGTTAATGGCGTTTGACGGCAAACTCGGCCCGGCCTCGGCGGATGCCGCGCTGTACGAGCTGTTCTTGCAAGAAAGCACCAGGCAGATCTTCCTGGATGAGCTCGGGCCAGAAACCAGTGCCAGCTGGAAGGCCTTTATCGCCAACGGCGGGCTGTCGTACTCGGCACAGGCCGATCACTTGCTTGGGCGCGAGGACAGCCCGTTCTGGGACGACATTCGCACCCCGCAAAAAGAAGATAAACCAACCATTCTGGCCCGCAGCCTGGCAGCCGCCATCAACGCCGGCGACAGCTTGATGGGCGCTGATCACAAGGCCTGGCAGTGGGGAAAATTGCATTACTACCTGTGGCGCAATGCCGATGGCCAGACTGTTCGTGGCCCCGTTGCGGCTGGCGGCGACCAGAGCACCCTGAATATCGCGGCTTACAACGTTGGCGGTAGCGGCTTCGAGACCACGCTGATCCCGGCCATGCGCATGATCGTCGACTTCGGTCAGATTGAACCGATGATGGGCCAAAACAGCACCGGACAGTCCAGCAACCCCGCCAGTCCACATTACACCGATGGCATCGATCCCTGGCTCAAGGGCCAGTACATCAGCTTCCCGATGCAACCGCAGAACTTCGACAAGGTGTACGGCAAGACCCGCTTGACCCTGGTTCCCGGCAAATAAAACGCTGTAAGCGGTTAATGCCATTGCCGGCTCCCACAGACTGAGTGCCACCGCACAATCCGGTCTGTGGGAGCAAACCTGCCAACTCCCACAGATAAAACTGGCCGCGCACTGTTTGTGTGCGCACGTTTTATCACGCGCTTTTTTCGGGCACTGGCCGTCGCTTGACTGGCCTGCCTCACCCTTAAATCCACCCCCTGTCCCACTGTGGTTCGGAACTTGCTACTTCTGACCTGACGTAGCACTCCAGTAGCAGTCATCACGCGCCACAAGCGCCCATTGGTTTTAGGGATTGAATAATGAAAAAAGCATTTCTGGTCCTCTCTGCACTGACTTTATCCATGGCAGCAGGCACCGCATTGGCCAAAGACTATAAAGAGCTGCGTTTCGGGGTCGATCCGTCATATGCACCGTTTGAATCCAAGGCCGCCGATGGCAGCCTGGTGGGCTTCGATATCGATCTGGGGAATGCCATCTGCGCCGAGCTGAAAGTGAAATGCAAATGGGTCGAAACCGATTTCGACGGCACCATTCCCGGGCTTAAAGCCAACAAATTCGATGGTGTGATCTCGTCCATGACCGTGACCCCGGCCCGGGAAAAGGTCATCGATTTCTCTAACGAACTGTTCTCCGGCCCAACCGCGCTGGTGTTCAAAAAGGGCGCGGGGCTGGACGCCACACCTGAATCGCTGAAGGGCAAAAAGGTCGGTTATGAGCAAGGCACCATCCAGGAGGCCTATGCCAAGGCAGTGCTGGACAAGGCCGGGGTTACCACTCAGGCCTATGCCAACCAGGATCAAGTGTATGCCGACCTGACTTCAGGCCGTCTGGATGCATCGATCCAGGACATGCTGCAAGCCGAACTGGGCTTTTTGAAAACCCCGCAAGGCGCTGATTACGAAGTCAGCAAGCCCGTGGACAGCGAGTTGCTACCGGCCAAAACTGCGATCGGCCTGAAAAAAGGTAACAAAGATCTACAAGACCTTTTGAACAAAGGTATCAAAGCGTTACACGACGATGGCAGCTACGCCACGATCCAGAAAAAACACTTTGGCGATTTGAATCTGTACAGCGGCAAATAACGCCCTGGCGCCCACACTTGGGTGGGCGCTTTTTTGACTGCCATAGGTTCAATTCAGATGTTTGAAAACCTTTTACAGAACCTTGGGCTTGCGACTTTCAGCCTGCAGGGTTTCGGTCCGCTGCTGCTGCAAGGCACGTGGATGACTCTCAAACTGGCAGTGCTGTCACTGGCAGTGAGCGTACTGCTCGGACTGCTCGGCGCCAGCGCCAAACTCTCCAGCCACAGGCTGCTGCGTGTGCCTGCCCAGCTCTACACCACCCTGATTCGCGGGGTACCTGACCTGGTACTGATGCTGCTGATTTTTTACAGCCTGCAAACCTGGCTCACCAACTTTACGGATGCGATGGACTGGGAATACATCGAAATCAATCCGTTCAGTGCTGGTGTCATAACCCTGGGTTTTATCTACGGCGCTTATTTCACAGAAACCTTTCGCGGCGCGATCCTCTCCGTCCCCCGCGGCCAGATCGAAGCAGCTACCGCCTATGGCCTCAAACGCGGCCAGCGGTTCCGATTTGTGGTTTTCCCGCAGATGATGCGCTTCGCCCTCCCGGGCATTGGCAACAACTGGATGGTGATGCTCAAGGCCACTGCGCTGGTGTCGATCATCGGGCTGGCCGACCTGGTCAAGGCGGCTCAGGATGCGGGCAAAAGTACCTACCAGTTGTTTCTGTTTCTGGTCATCGCTGCACTTATTTATCTGGCGATCACCAGCGCCTCGAACTTTGTTTTACGCCGCCTTGAACGCCACTACGGCGCGGGCGCCCGAGAGGCAGTGCGATGATTGAGTTACTACAAGAGTACTGGCGACCGTTCCTCTACAGCGACGGCTACCACATCACCGGCCTGGCGATGACATTGTGGCTACTGAGCGCATCCCTGGTGATTGGCTTTGTACTGTCTATTCCGCTGTCCGTGGCACGGGTTTCATCCAGACGCTGGGTGCGCTGGCCGGTGCAGTTCTACACCTGGCTGTTTCGTGGCACCCCGCTGTATATCCAGTTGCTTATTTGTTACACCGGGATCTACAGCATCGAGGCAGTCCGTGCTCAGCCCGAACTCAATGCATTCTTTCGGGACGCCATGAACTGCACGATTCTGGCATTTGCCCTCAATACCTGTGCCTACACCACGGAAATCTTTGCCGGTTCCATTCGCAGCATGGCCCATGGCGAAGTGGAAGCGGCCAAGGCCTATGGTCTTGACGGCTGGAAACTCTATGCCTACATCATTCTGCCTTCGGCCTTGCGCCGCTCATTGCCGTATTACAGCAATGAGGTGATTCTGATGTTGCACTCGACCACCGTGGCCTTTACCGCAACTATCCCCGATGTACTGAAAGTTGCGCGGGACGCAAACTCGGCGACCTTTCTGACGTTCCAGTCCTTCGGGATCGCGGCCATCATCTACTTGTGCGTTACCTTTTTGTTGGTCGGTTTATTCCGCCTGGCGGAGCGCCGCTGGTTAGCCTTTCTCGGCCCTGCACACTAGGATTTTTCCATGCAGCGACATCAAACCCATCCCTTGCTGGCCCCCGTCCCGGGCACCGAACGGCATATTCACAGTTTCCACTACGGCCCCTCGAAGCCACAGGGCAAGGTCTACATTCAGGCCTCGCTGCATGCCGACGAGTTGCCCGGCATGCTGGTGGCCTGGCACCTGAAGCAACATCTGGCGGCCCTGGAAAGTGCTGGCCGGTTGCGCAGCGAAATCGTGCTGGTGCCAGTGGCCAATCCGGCGGGACTGGAGCAAGTCTTGATGGACATCCCGCTGGGCCGGTATGAACTGGAAAGCGGGCAAAATTTCAATCGCAACTTTCTGGATCTAAGTACACAGATCGGTGATGAACTTGAGGGTTTGTTAAACCAGGATCCCTTGTACAACCGGCAACTGATCCGTCGTCACCTGCGTGAAGCCCTGGGGGCACAAACCGCGACAACGCAACTGCAGTCGCAACGGCTGACCCTCCAGACACTGGCCTGCGACGCCGATCTGGTGCTGGACCTGCACTGTGATTTCGAGGCCGTGGCGCACCTGTACACCACGCCCGAGGCCTGGCCACAGGTCGAGCCGCTGGCACGCTATCTCGGCGCCCAGGCCAGCCTGCTGGCGACCGATTCCGGCGGCTTGTCATTCGATGAGTGTTTCACGCTGCTGTGGTGGCAGTTACAACAACGCTTTGGACATGACTTCGCCATGCCACAGGGCAGTGTTTCCGTCACCGTCGAATTGCGCGGCCAGGGCGATGTCAGCCATGCCCTGGCCGAGCAGGACTGCCAGGCGCTGCTCGATTATCTGATCGGGTTTGGCGCCATCGAGGGAACCACCGGAGTGCTTCCCCCGCTGCTCTACCCCGCGACCCCGCTGGCAGGTGTCGAACCCGTCATGACGCCGGCCGGGGGAATTCTGGTGTTTTGTGCCAGCCCCGGAGATTACCTGCAGGCGGGCCAATTGATTGCCGAGGTCATTGACCCTGTCAGCGACCGGCTGACCCCGGTTTATTGCACCACTGCAGGCCTGCTCTATGCCCGCTCATTGCGGCGCATGGCCACCGCCGGGATGGTCATCGCCCATGTTGCCGGGCAGCAAGCCTATCGCAGCGGCTATCTTCTTTCCCCTTGAGGTCAGCATGTTCAAACTTACCGTCGAAGGCCTGCATAAAAAATATGGCACCAACGAAGTGCTCAAGGGCGTGTCACTCAAGGCTAAAACCGGGGATGTCATCTGCCTGATCGGGGCCAGCGGCTCCGGCAAAAGCACCTTTTTGCGCTGCATCAACTTTCTTGAAACCCCCAATGACGGAACCATGACCCTTGATGGTCAGTTGATTCGTATGGTCAGCGACAAACAAGGTATGCGAGTGGCCGATGATGACCAGTTGCAACGCTTGCGCACCCGCCTGGCCATGGTGTTTCAGCACTTCAACCTGTGGAGCCACATGACGGTGCTGGAAAACATCACCCTCGCGCCGCGCCGGGTGCTGGGGGTCAGCAAAAAAGACGCTGAAGAGCGGGCTCACCGCTATCTGGACAAGGTAGGCCTGCCTGCCCGTGTTGCCGATCAATACCCTGCATTTCTGTCCGGCGGCCAGCAACAGCGCGTGGCTATTGCCCGGGCACTGGCGATGGAACCGGAAGTCATACTGTTCGACGAACCCACTTCGGCGCTGGATCCTGAGCTGGTTGGCGAAGTCTTGCGGGTGATTCAGGGCCTGGCCGAGGAAGGCCGCACCATGATCATGGTGACCCACGAGATGAACTTCGCACGCAAAGTGGCGAGCCAGGTGATGTTCTTGCATCAAGGCCTGGTGGAAGAACAGGGCACACCACAGGAGGTGCTGGATAATCCCAAAAGCGAGCGCTTGCGTCAGTTCCTCAGCGGAAATCTGAAATAGGCCATCCCTTGATTGGCATTCATGCCCTGCCAGCCAGGCTCTGCGCCTGGCCATTGCACGGCAAAGGGCTAGCGGGGGCGCAAGGTAACCTGCGCGCGATCAGGCTACTGGCGCGGGTGGAGGCTCATCCGGAATGGTAGGTACGCCCGGCTCGGTCGGTAGCGGGGTATCAGGGTCAGGCTGACCGGGAATGCCACCTGCCTGCACCTGGGGCTGAGCCAGCAGCGACCAGGCCAGCAAGCCCACCTGGTTAGGCTCAAGACTGGCCAGCTGGGCGCGGATACTCGGATCGATCTTCATAGGGCAACTCCTGAGCGATAAACCGGCCCGCTGGGTGCGTGACCGGAAATACACTCAATAGAGTATCAATTCGCCCAGGAATTCCCTCAGCTCGTCAGGTGCGGGGCAAGGTTACGCCGCGCTGACCCTGATATTTGCCGCCACGGTCCTTGTACGACACTTCACACTCTTCATCCGACTCGAAGAACAGCATCTGCGCCACGCCTTCGTTGGCGTAGATTTTGGCTGGCAGCGTGGTGGTGTTGGAGAACTCCAGCGTGACGTGGCCTTCCCACTCCGGCTCAAGCGGCGTCACGTTAACAATGATCCCGCAACGGGCGTAGGTGCTTTTACCCAGGCAGATGGTCAGCACGTTGCGCGGGATACGGAAGTATTCAACCGTACGGGCAAGGGCAAAGGAGTTCGGCGGAATGATGCACACATCGCTGGTGACATCGACAAAGCTGCCTTCATCGAAGTTCTTTGGATCAACGGTGGCCGAATTGATGTTGGTGAACACCTTGAATTCGTTTGCGCAACGAACGTCGTAGCCATAGCTCGACACACCGTAGGAAATCAGGCGGTTTTCGCCTTCGCCACGCACCTGACGCTCGACGAAAGGTTCGATCATGCCGTGTTCTTGCGCCATGCGGCGAATCCACTTGTCTGGTTTGATGCTCATGGCGGGAGTCCTGAATAGCGAGGTAGAAAAATTCTGTCGGGCATCTTACCGCCCCCCAAGGCCCGGTTCAAAAGTCTGGGACAAAAATATCGAAAATAGCTGCACAACCCCTGAATACAGGCTGCACGGACAACCGCCAGTCACGTTTTTAGAGAAACCTTTGCAAAGACCCTTTGCACGTTCGGCAAAAAGGGTTAAGGTGGCGCCACTGTGCTGCTTGTGTCACTGAGAATCTCTACACGATATGTTGAATTTCGATCCAACCATCTCCAAGAATTTTTCCTGCTCTTTGCACTCAGTCTCGGCCAGGGCTTTTCCTGCGTCGCAGTTTTCTTTGTTCAAGGAGTTACACCATGTCTAATCGCCAAACTGGTACCGTTAAGTGGTTCAACGATGAAAAAGGCTTCGGCTTCATCACTCCACAATCCGGTGACGACCTGTTTGTTCACTTCAAAGCAATCCAATCCGACGGCTTCAAAAGCCTGAAAGAAGGCCAACAGGTTTCTTTCATCGCTACCCGCGGTCAGAAAGGCATGCAAGCTGAGGAAGTTCAAGTTATCTAACTTGTACTGATCCAGTAAAAAACCCCGCCCTTAAAAGCGGGGTTTTTTTATGCCCGCAATAAATGCACCCGGCAACCCTTTGTAATCCCCTGGCTTGCCAGCGATGCAGGGGATGCGGTTCGACTTCAGACCATGTAGATGTAATCGCTGGCGAGCCAGCTCCCACAGTTACTCAGCGCTTGCGCCAAACTGCATCTCCTGCTGCCAACCGTCAGTCGTCGCTGCTGGTGATTGTAGGCATGGCCTGCGAGGCAGCCTCAGACATAACTATGCGCGCCCCGACATGCCGGGCCAGTTCCTGATAGATCAACGCAACAGGGCTGTCCGGATCTGCAATCGCAGTTGGCTTGCCATTATCGGCCTGCTCACGAATCGCCATCGACAGCGGCAGTGACGCAAGCACTTCAACGCCGTACTGAGTGGCCAGCTTCTCGCCACCGCCTTCGCCGAACAGATGCTCGGCATGACCGCAGTTCGAGCAAATGTGCACCGCCATGTTTTCCACAACACCCAGTACCGGGATATTCACCTTGCGGAACATCTCGACACCTTTACGCGCATCCAGCAACGCCAGATCCTGCGGGGTCGTCACTATCACCGAACCGGTCACCGGGACTTTTTGCGCCAGGGTCAGCTGAATATCACCCGTGCCGGGCGGCATATCGATGACCAGATAATCCAGATCATTCCATGCCGTTTGCGTAACCAATTGCAGCAATGCGCCCGACACCATCGGACCGCGCCATACCATTGGCGTGTTGTCGTCGGTCAGAAACGCCATCGACATCACTTCGACACCATGGGCCTCAATCGGCACAAACCACTTCTGATCACGAATTTTCGGACGGGTGCCTTCAGCAATACCAAACATCACCCCCTGGCTCGGACCATAGATATCCGCATCCAGAATCCCCACCCGCGCGCCTTCACGCGCCAGCGCCAGCGCCAGGTTGGCAGCAGTAGTCGACTTGCCTACACCACCTTTCCCGGAAGCCACGGCCACAATGTTTTTCACATTGGCCAGGCCCGGGATCTGAGCCTGGGCCTTATGCGCAGCAATCACGCAGCTGACCTCAACCTTGGCCGAGGACACCCCGTCCATGTTGCTGATAGCCATTTGCAACATTTGCCCCCAGCCACTCTTGAACAGACCGGCGGCATAACCCAGCTCCAGCCGAACGCTGACGTGCTCACCCTGGACTTCAATGTTACGTACGCACCCGGCACTGACCGGATCCTGATTCAAATAAGGGTCGGTGTATTGGCGAAGGACGGCCTCCACCGCTGCGCGATTGACTGCGCTCATGGGCAACTCCCGAAAAAGACTGAGTAAAACAGCCCGCTATCGTACCTACAAAAACACCGTAAACGATCAGATACACGTCGACGGGGTGAAATAAATTGCCCGGCGCTTTATAGTGGCCGACCACCGTCTCATCAAGTAGCCGAGCCCCATGTCCGAGCCACGCAAGATCCTCGTCACCAGCGCCCTGCCCTATGCCAATGGTTCAATTCACCTTGGCCATATGCTTGAGTACATCCAGACCGATATGTGGGTGCGCTTCCAGAAGCATCGCGGCAATCAATGCACTTACGTCTGCGCAGACGACGCCCACGGCTCGGCAATCATGTTGCGCGCCGAGAAAGAAGGCATCACGCCAGAACAACTGATCGCCAACGTCCAGGCTGAACACAGCGCCGACTTTTCCGAGTTCCTCGTCGATTTCGATAACTTCCATTCGACCCACTCCGAAGAGAACCGTGAGCTGTCGAGTGCGATTTACATCAAGTTGCGCGAAGCTGGGCATATCGCCACCCGCTCGATCACCCAGTATTTCGACCCGGAAAAGAAAATGTTCCTGGCCGACCGCTTCATCAAGGGCACTTGCCCTAAATGCGGCACGGATGATCAGTACGGCGACAACTGCGAAAAATGTGGTGCGACCTATGCACCAACCGACCTGAAAAATCCAAAGTCAGCGATCTCGGGGGCAACCCCGGTACTCAAGGACTCCCAGCACTTCTTCTTCAAGCTGCCAGACTTCGACGCCATGCTCAAAAGCTGGACCCGAAGCGGCGCACTGCAAGATGCAGTCGCAAACAAAATCGCCGAATGGCTGGATGCAGGACTGCAGCAGTGGGACATTTCCCGTGATGCGCCCTACTTCGGATTCGAGATTCCGGACGAGCCGGGCAAGTACTTCTATGTCTGGCTGGATGCGCCAATCGGCTACATGGCCAGCTTCAAGAACCTGTGTGCTCGCCGTCCGGAACTGGACTTCGATGCGTACTGGGCCAAGGACTCCACCACCGAGCTTTATCATTTCATCGGCAAGGACATCGTGAATTTCCACGCCCTGTTCTGGCCTGCCATGCTCGAAGGCGCTGGCTATCGCAAGCCGACAGCGATCAACGTCCATGGCTACCTGACCGTCAACGGTCAGAAAATGTCCAAATCCCGCGGCACCTTCATCAAGGCCCGTACTTACCTTGATCACCTGTCGCCGGAATACCTGCGCTACTACTACGCATCCAAACTGGGCCGTGGCGTCGATGACCTTGACCTGAACCTGGAAGACTTCGTACAGAAGGTCAACTCGGATCTGGTGGGTAAAGTTGTGAACATTGCCAGCCGTTGCGCAGGCTTCATTCACAAGGGTAACGCCGGGGTAATGGTCGAAGGCAATGCGGCTCCCGAGCTCACCGATGCGTTCCTGACTGCGGCACCGAGCATTGCCGAGGCTTATGAAGCCCGCGACTTCGCTCGTGCCATGCGTGAAATCATGGGCCTGGCCGATCGGGCCAACGCCTGGATTGCCGAGAAAGCGCCATGGGCAATGGCCAAACAGGAGGGCAAGCAGGACGAAGTTCAAGCGGTCTGCGCATTGGGCATCAACCTGTTCCGTCAACTGGTGATCTTCCTCAAGCCGGTTCTGCCAGTGCTTGCCGCTGACGCCGAAGCCTTTCTGAACGTTGCGCCTCTGACCTGGGCAGATCACAGCACCCTGCTGGCCAACCATCAGCTCAATGCGTTCAAACCGCTGATGACGCGCATCGATCCGGTAAAAGTACAAGCCATGAGTGATGCATCTAAAGAAGACCTGGTTGCCAGCCAGACAGATACCGGCACAGCCGCTCCTCAAGGCAACGGCGAACTGGTAAAAGAACCGCTTGCAGCCGAGATCGACTTCGATGCTTTTGCCGCGGTGGATCTGCGGGTAGCCCTGATCCTCAAGGCCGAAGCGGTTGAAGGCGCAGACAAACTGCTGCGCCTGACCCTGGATATCGGCGACGAACAACGCAATGTGTTCTCGGGGATCAAAAGCGCTTATCCGAACCCGGCTGAACTTGAAGGTCGCCTGACCATGATGATTGCCAACCTGAAACCGCGAAAAATGCGCTTCGGGATGTCTGAAGGCATGGTGATGGCTGCCGGCCCCGGCGGTGAAGAAATTTACCTGCTTAGCCCGGACAGCGGCGCCAAGCCAGGCCAGCGCATCAAGTAACATGTCCTCCCCATCCGCTAACGGCCAACTAGCCGTTAGCGGATGTTGATCCCTAGCCGCCCTTCTTGTCTTGCCGGATAATCAGCGCCGCTGGTTTAACCGCCTCACACCCTCTTATTCACTGCGCATGATGAGTGTCGCCCGGGTGCGGCCCGCCGTCGCTGGACTGATCACACCATGAGCCTGATTCAACGTATTGATGCCTTATTGCCGCAAACCCAGTGCGGAAAATGCGGCCACCCCGGCTGCAAACCCTATGCGCAAGGTATTGCCCAGGGCGAGCCCATCAATAAATGCCCGCCCGGCGGGACCGAGACCATCGCCGCACTGGCTGATTTGCTTGCCATTCCCGTGGTGGCCCTGGACACCGGGCGTGGTACCGCACCGGCACAGGTAGCCTACATTCGCGAAGCTGAGTGTATCGGCTGTACCAAGTGCATCCAGGCCTGCCCTGTCGACGCGATCCTCGGCGCAGCCAAGCTCATGCACACTGTAATCATTGATGAATGCACCGGTTGCGACCTCTGTGTTGCGCCCTGCCCTGTCGATTGCATAGAGATGCGTCCTCTGCCGGCCAATGTAATCCCGATTGTTGCCGGACTTGCCCACGAGCCCGAACAGTACAAGGCTCGTCACCAAAAGCGCGATCACGCACGCAGCCGCTTTGAGCGACGTACCGAACGCCTGCTCCGTGAGGAGCAACACAAACAGGCAGAACGCCTGGCACGCGCCCAGCGTTCGTCAGCCGTCGACGGCACCGGGCAACTCAAAGAGCCGACAACCGGGTCTTCCAGTGCCGACGAAATGGCGCTGAAAAAAGCCAAGGTCACACTGGCAATGGCACGCGCACAGTTAAACAAATCGCTTAAAGCCTTTGGTCATCCTCCTACTGCGCAACAGCAATCCCAGCTGGTGCTCCTGCAACAACAATTTGAGGCAGCCGAACAGGCACTGGCGCAATTTGAACCTGCCCCTGAAGCCTCAATTAGCGCACCGGCCATAAACAACGCGGAACTTAAACGTGCAAAAATCCAGCTCGCCATGCGCCGGGCAGAACTTAAAAAAGCCACCACCCAAGAACAGCCCAGTGCGCAACTGGCGCTTTTGAATGACGCGGTTACACAGGCAGAATTGGCAATCAGCGCTTTGGAGTCACCCAAAGCCTGATGGAATTTAGCCATGAAATAACTGACCGCTCTCCAGGAATTGTGTTTACCCATGAACGCCGCAAAGCGCCTTGAAATATTTCGCCGGTTTCACGAAGACAATCCCGAGCCCAAAACCGAACTGGCCTACACGTCTCCCTTCGAATTATTGATTGCCGTTATCTTGTCTGCGCAAGCCACCGACGTAAGCGTGAACAAGGCAATGGCCAAATTGTTTCCAGTCGCAAATACCCCAGAAGCCATCTACGCTCTGGGAGTGGAAGGGCTGTCGCAGTACATCAAAACCATCGGCCTGTATAACAGCAAGGCCAAGAACGTTATCGAAACCTGTCGTTTACTGATTGAACGGCATGCCGGCCAGGTTCCACAAACCCGCGAGGAGCTTGAAGCGCTTCCCGGTGTAGGTCGTAAAACAGCAAACGTCGTGCTTAACACCGCCTTCAGACAGCTGACCATGGCCGTAGATACCCATATTTTCAGGGTCAGTAACCGAACCGGTATTGCACCAGGCAAAAATGTGGTCGAGGTTGAAAAGCAATTAATGAAATTCGTACCCAAGCCTTATCTGCTCGACGCCCACCACTGGCTCATCCTGCATGGTCGTTACGTTTGCCAGGCGCGCAAGCCGCGCTGCGGGAGCTGCCGCATAGAAGACCTGTGTGAATTCAAGCAAAAGACCTCTGACGATTGAGCGATAGAGCGTTTATGTGCTGATCGATTGAGAAAATCTTTTTTACCCGCGCAGCGATTATCGCTATAAGGGGCGCCATTGAATGTCTTAGCCTGGAGTGAACTGAATGAGCACTGGCAAAGAACAACTGGAAGTGGAAGAAGATTTTCCTGTCTCAGATCCGGAAGAGATAGTGGAACCTGTGGTTGAGGTAGCTAAAACCAATTTGGCCAAACGCCGGACGATTGATGCGCTTTTAGCTGAAAAGCGCCTGAAAAAAGAGCTGGAAGATTATCCTTACGATCTTTGACTTTTAGCTCGCGAGATCAAAAGCCTCCATTAACGGAGGCTTTTTGTTTTCAGGAGCTGTCGAAGAGCAACGGCTCACATCCTATTCATTCCAGACCATTACGCTGCGCCAATTCAATAAGATCAACCAGCGAGCGGGCATTGAGTTTCAATAGAAGACGCGTTTTGTAAGTACTCACGGTCTTGTTACTCAAAAATATGCTGTCGGCTATTTCCTTGTTGCTCTTACCCTTTGCCAGTTGTTGCAGCACCATCATTTCCCGCCCCGACAGACGATTGATCATATCTGCTTCACTGGTACTACCAAAACTGGAACGCGTGGAGTGCAAGGCCTGGTTCGGGAAATAGCTATACCCTGAAAGCACTGCCTTGATCGCACTCAACAGTTCAGTCAAACCTTGCTGCTTGCAAACGTAACCCGCGGCCCCCGCCTGCATGCAACGCATGGAAAAATGACCGGGCACTTGCGAGGTCAACACCAATATCTTTATAGGCATTACAGTTGTTGACAAGCGAGCTATAACTTCAAGGCCGTCAAGCCGGGGGATTCCGATATCCAGAATCACAATATCGGGTGTGTGCTCGCGAGCAAGTTGCAAAGCATCCACACCATTGTCCGTCTCTGCTATGACTTCGTATCCATGTCGCTCCATGAGCACGCGCACAGCAAGACGAACTACCGGGTGATCATCCACGATCATTACTTTATTCATGGGACAATTCCATTTTTCGCCGTTCTAAATTTTAGAGCCAATACAATAACCTAGTCATAACAGCCTGGGCATACCTCCTTGCCAGGTACCAACATTCAAAGAAAAATCCTACAAGAAATAAAGATTTATCCTAAAAAACAACACTAAACGATTATTACTCCCTCTCGCAAAACCTGTGGGCACTGTGTGCCGCACAAGAAAGCTCTCAGATTGTATATTCAACCTTAATTGCGACTGACAGGCATTACTACAAACTGTAGTAAGTTCCATCAGGTTCACCTGGCGACTTGAAGTGCGCACGCTGCGCCAACCCGAAATCAAGCCCATGATCATGCCGCCAACAGCCCTGGCATTGCATTTTTCAAATTGATTCGTATCAAAATACAACATCAGAAAACATTAATCTGTTTCTGATTAATTCAAACTATGCCGCAAGTTTTTTACCCGCAAAGACATGTGTGTGTATACCTCTGATGTTGACAACGACACTTCAGGCAGAGCAAAAAAAACCCGGCCTGAAGGCCGGGTTTTTTCATGTGTGCATATATCAGAACAGTTTACGGCCTTTATTCGCAGCAATACGCATGCGCAAGGCGTTCAACTTGATGAATCCAGCAGCATCAGCCTGGTTGTAAGCGCCGCCGTCTTCTTCGAATGTTGCAATATTTGCATCAAACAACGATTCATCAGATTTGCGACCGGTAACGATCACGTTGCCTTTGTACAGCTTGAGGCGAACTACACCGTTAACGTGAGCCTGGGAAGCATCAATCATTTGTTGCAGCATGATGCGCTCAGGGCTCCACCAGTAGCCGGTGTAGATCAGGCTGGCGTACTTGGGCATCAACTCGTCTTTCAGGTGTGCAACTTCACGGTCCAGAGTAATCGACTCAATGGCACGGTGAGCGCGCAGCATAATGGTGCCGCCCGGAGTTTCGTAGCAGCCACGGGACTTCATGCCGACATAACGGTTTTCAACGATGTCGAGACGGCCAATGCCGTGCTCGCCGCCGATACGGTTCAAGGTCGCCAGGACTGTAGCCGGGGTCATTTCAACGCCGTCCAGCGCGACGATATCACCGTTGCGGTAGGTCAGTTCCAGGTACTGCGGGGTGTCAGGCGCTTTCTCCGGGGAGACGGTCCAACGCCACATGTCTTCTTCGTGCTCGGTCCAGGTGTCTTCCAGCACGCCGCCCTCGTAAGAGATGTGCAGCAAGTTGGCGTCCATCGAGTACGGCGATTTTTTCTTGCCGTGACGCTCGATCGGGATGGAATGCTTTTCAGCATAATCCATCAGCTTTTCACGGGAGAGCAGATCCCACTCACGCCATGGCGCAATTACCTTCACACCAGGCTTCAGTGCGTAGGCACCCAGTTCGAAACGAACCTGATCGTTACCCTTGCCTGTCGCGCCATGGGAGATGGCATCTGCACCGGTTTCGTTGGCGATTTCGATCAGGCGCTTGGCAATCAGCGGACGTGCGATGGAAGTACCCAGCAGGTACTCGCCTTCGTAAACGGTGTTGGCGCGGAACATAGGGAACACGAAGTCTCGAACAAACTCTTCGCGCAGGTCATCAATATAGATTTCCTTGACGCCCATGGCTTGCGCCTTGGCGCGTGCAGGCTCGACCTCTTCCCCCTGACCCAGGTCAGCGGTGAAGGTTACGACTTCACAGTTATAAGTATCCTGCAGCCACTTGAGGATCACCGAAGTGTCCAGGCCGCCCGAATAAGCCAGAACGACCTTGTTTACGTCCGCCATGCCATCACTCCACGGGTTGTTCGAAAAGCCGAACAGTCTACCGCTCAAGTGGGAGAAATTACAGAGGCGCGACACGTTAAGACGACAAAGCGACAGTAAGTTTCAACAAGGCGACCAGTCGTCGCTACTCAGGACGCCGTACCCAAACTCGCCACACTGGCTGACGGGGCGGCTTTTCCGGGCTCGGGCACACGCTCCATGCGCACGCTGACACGACGGTTTTTAGCGCGGTTGCTGGCACTGGTATTAGGCACCAAGGGGTATTGTTCGCCATGGAAGCGCAACGTCATCTGCGATTCTTGCATGCCGTTTTCCTTGAAGTAGTTCATCACCGCCAGGGCCCGGCGCCGCGACAACTCACGATTGGTCAAACGATTGCCGCTATTGTCTGAATAGCCGTCAAGGATGAGGTGATTGACCGTAGGGTCTGCCTTTAAGTAGTCGAGCATGACTTGCAAATTGGTCCGGGCCTTGATGTCCAGCTCGATGCCACCGTCTGGAAATCCGATCTGGCTTTGGCGCACCTGCTCGAAGTTTTTGGCCAACAGCTTTGTAGTACAGGCCTCATAATCGCCGTAGGCCTGGCGAAACTTGACCGGCAATAAACGAACCTCCGACAAACCGCCGGCAGGCGAGTAATGCCTCACCAGGGGGCTACGGCCTTCCAGCAGGCCACGAAACAAGCGCCCTGCCTGGGCCTGCGAACTGTTGAAAAGTATGTGGCCGCGCCCGATGCGCACCGGCCCCAGATCAATGTCACCCCGACCCGGCTGCCACGGTGCAGCGGCTGCCAGCAAGGTTGCAGAACCTTCACCCAGCATTGAGTTGTAGGCATTGAGGCGAAATACGGCCTGTTCACCTGCACGGCGCACGAAGGCTCCCGAACCGAAATCGGTAATCGGCTGGATCAGCCGGCATTCAAATTTGTCGCCCTCGACCTTCCACTCAATATTCTCCAGTCGAGTCTGAAAAGTCAGGGCCATGGCTGGCAGGCTGGCAAACATGCCGAGCAGAATGAAATAACACTGGCGCACCGCAGCCTCCACAGCCTTGTACTGCAAAAAAACAGTCCGTCGGTTTACCGCAGACCCTTCGTATATCGGTTAGCCGCGACAAAACTTGATAGCGAGTGCCTGAGAGAGTCTTTTCCGGTAGCATTCGCATCAGTTTGACCCGCCTGGAATTCCCAATGTCTGACCGCCTGACCCTGCTGCGTCCCGACGACTGGCATATACATCTTCGCGATGGTGCTGTGTTGCCCCACACTGTCGCAGATGTGGCGCGCACTTTTGGCCGCGCCATCATCATGCCAAACCTGGTACCTCCGGTGCGTAATGCCGCCGAAGCAGATGCCTACCGCCAGCGCATTTTGGCTGCTCGCCCGGCTGGTAGCCGTTTCGAGCCGCTGATGGTGCTTTACCTCACTGACCGTACCCAGCCTGAAGACATCCGCACGGCCAAGGCCTGTGGCTTCGTGCACGCCGCCAAGCTGTATCCGGCTGGCGCCACGACCAACTCCGATTCTGGCGTGACCAGCATCGATGCGATCTTCCCGGTCCTTGAAGTCATGGCCGAAGTCGGCATGCCCTTGCTGATACACGGCGAAGTTACCCGCGCCAACGTCGACGTGTTTGACCGCGAAAAAATCTTTATCGACGAGCATATGCGCCGCGTTGTTGATCGCTTCCCGACCCTCAAAGTCGTGTTCGAGCACATCACCACCGCAGATGCAGTGCAGTTCGTCAATGAAGCTTCGGCTAACGTAGGCGCAACCATTACGGCTCACCACCTGCTTTACAACCGCAACCACATGCTGGTTGGCGGCATTCGCCCGCACTTCTATTGCCTGCCGATCCTCAAGCGCAACACCCATCAGGAAGCCCTGCTGGATGCGGCCACGAGCGGCAGCGAGAAGTTCTTCCTGGGCACAGACTCGGCGCCCCATGCCCAGCATGCCAAAGAAGCCGCGTGCGGATGTGCCGGGTGCTACACCGCCTACGCAGCCATCGAGATGTATGCCGAAGCATTTGAACAGCGTAACGCGCTGGACAAACTGGAAGCCTTTGCCAGCTTGAACGGCCCCCGTTTCTACGGACTGGCCCCCAGTACCGAACACATCACCCTGGTTCGCCAGGAGTGGACCGCCCCAACCAGTCTGCCATTCGGCGAGCTGACCGTAATTCCGCTGCGCGCCGGTGAAAAACTGCGCTGGCGCCTGCTGGAGGAACAGCTGTGAGTGACGACCATTATGATGACGAACACGAAGGCGGTCATGGCGGCGGCTCACGCCACCCGATGGCCGAGCGTTTTCGCGGCTATCTGCCGGTCGTAATCGATGTTGAAACCGGCGGTTTCAACAGCGCCACTGATGCCTTGCTGGAAATTGCAGCGGTCACCATCGGCATGGATGAAAGAGGCTTTGTGTATCCCGAACACACCTATTTCCACCGTGTTGAACCCTTTGAAGGCGCGAACATCGAAGCTGCGGCACTGGAATTTACCGGTATCAAGCTTGATCACCCGTTGCGCATGGCTGTCAGCGAAGAAACGGCCCTGACCGACATCTTCCGTGGCGTGCGTAAAGCCCTGAAAGCCAACGGCTGCAAACGCGCCATTCTGGTGGGTCACAACAGCAGCTTTGACCTGGGTTTCCTCAACGCAGCTGTCGCGCGTCTGGACATGAAACGCAACCCGTTTCACCCGTTCTCCAGCTTCGACACCGCCACCCTGGCAGGCCTGGCATACGGCCAGACGGTATTGGCCAAAGCCTGTCAAACAGCCGATATCGACTTTGACGGCCGTGAAGCTCACTCGGCACGCTATGACACTGAAAAGACCGCCGAGCTGTTCTGCGGCATTGTTAACCGCTGGAAACAAATGGGTGGCTGGAAAGACTTCAACGACTGATCCTGTGGTCAAGGCTTACTTCACCCCATAAAAAAACCGGACCCAGGGTCCGGTTTTTTTATGCCTGAAGCAGACCCTTACAGCTGGTCAGCATTCTCGGTCAGGTAAGCAGCAACGCCTGCAGTCGAAGCAGTCATGCCTTTGTCGCCTTTCTTCCAGTTGGCAGGGCAAACTTCGCCGTGCTCTTCGTGGAATTGCAGAGCGTCTACCAGACGCAGCAGCTCATCCATGTTACGGCCCAGTGGCAGGTCGTTAACGATCTGGGAGCGAACAACGCCTTTGTCATCGATCAGGAATGCGCCACGCAGAGCAACGCCGCCTTCGGTTTCAACATCATAGGCCTTGCAGATTGCGTGATTGATGTCGGCTGCCATGGTGTATTTCACCTGGCCGATGCCGCCATTGTTCACTGGCGTGTTGCGCCATGCGTTGTGAGTGAAATGGGAGTCGATGGACACGGCTACCACTTCAACGTTACGCGCCTGGAACTCAGGAATGCGGTGATCCAGAGCAATCAGCTCGGACGGGCAAACGAAAGTGAAGTCCAGCGGGTAGAAGAACACCAGGCCATATTTACCTTTGATGGCAGTGGACAGCGAGAAGCTGTCAACGATTTCGCCATTGCCGAGTACGGCTGCGACGGTGAAGTCAGGGGCTTGTTTGCCTACGAGTACGCTCATTGGATATCTCCTGGTGTGCAACGTGAAAAACGGGACCCGGCCAGGCTGCCATCGTGAAACAACAGCCTTGAAACCAGCTCTCGCGGAAAAAATGACCGTCCATCATACACCGCTCGTCCGAACCGGCCTTAACCCTTTTTCACCCCCCGAAAAACTCTCGGCTCGTACCGTTCGTCACTACAGGACCGCCAAGGCCTGATTGAGACTCAAGGTACTTTGACAATCATTCTCGTTAACATTAAGATCCTTCGCATTGAATCCCAACCAGCGATGGTTCTTATTTATGTACGTTTGCCTTTGCACTGGCGTCACCGATGGAAAAATCCGCGACGCAATCTACGACGGTTGCTGCAGCTACCGTGAAGTGCGTGAAGCGACGGGTGTCGCAAGCCAATGTGGCAAATGTGCCTGTCTGGCCAAGCAAGTGGTTCGTGAAACCCTGTCCTCGTTGCAAGCCAGCCAGTCTGTGATGAGTTATCCGGCGGAATTTTCAGTCGCCTGAATCGAGAATTTTGAAGAGCCGGACTTAATGTCCGGTTTTTTTATGTCTAAAATTCAAGCGCTTAGGACCAAGACGCGGAACACAAACATTCTTATTCCGATTAATTTTCATTTATTATTCAAACACTTAGGTTTGACAGTCGTAAGTACGCGGATCAAACTCTGCCTTATATACGGTTACTTAAGGCAGGCCCTAGCCATGAAAGGCGACATTTCAGTCATCCAGCACCTCAACAAAATTCTCGGCAACGAACTGGTCGCTATCAACCAATACTTCCTGCATGCACGCATGTATCAGGATTGGGGCCTGGAGAAGTTGGGTGCACACGAGTACCACGAGTCCATCGACGAGATGAAACACGCGGACAAACTGATCAAGCGCATCCTGTTCCTTGAAGGCCTGCCAAACGTACAAGACCTGGGCAAGCTGCACATCGGCGAGCACACAAAAGAAATGCTGGAGTGCGACCTGCGCATCGAAAGGACCGGCCACGCCGATCTCAAGACCGCGATCGCACACTGCGAAGTTGTAGGTGACTTTGGCAGCCGTGAACTTCTGGAAGATATTCTTGAATCTGAAGAAGAGCATATCGACTGGCTGGAAACACAGCTGGGCCTGATCGACAAAGTAGGGATTGAGAATTACCTGCAGTCGCAAATGGGTGAATAACCAACACGCCACGGCTCAATAAAAAAGCCCCGCCCTGTTTAATCAGGAGCGGGGCTTTTTATGCACGGTCACTTAACTAAAAGTGACCGTGGCGATTGTCTTCACGCTTCAGTCTTGCTCGCTGCGGCTTTTTCTACAGCGGCTTTGATCGTCGACTGCAAAGAACCGTCTGCTGCCATCTCGGTCATGATGTCGCTACCGCCGATCAATTCACCACCTACCCACAGCTGCGGGAAAGTTGGCCAGTTGGCGTATTTCGGCAGGTTGGCGCGAATTTCAGGATTCTGAAGGATATCCACGTAAGCGAATTTCTCACCGCAGGCCATGACAGCTTGCGCAGCTTTAGCCGAAAAGCCGCACTGCGGGGCGTTCGGGGAGCCTTTCATGTAGAGCAGAATGGTGTTGTTAGCAATCTGTTCTTTAATAGTTTCGATGATATCCATGGAGCACCTCGGCTGAACTTTCCGACTCAGTTGTCGGCACGGTGGCGCATTGTAACGGAAAGCCGGGCCTGACGCTCGGTCTCCCCGACAGACAATAGTCCGAATTCCCACCTGCGAAGCAGCGCCAACATGGCACACAATTGCCAAGCAGCCTGAGGGCAGTGTACAAATGGGCCGCTGAGGTGAGGCAAACCACTCAATGGTGGTTCAAGCCTGGTGCTCATATAGCGCAAGTCTCGCTCGAACCTCTAAACGCACGACCCTTATTGGCAAGACGCGACATTTCCTTATAAGATCGCGCCTTCCCCTATTTCCGTCGCCCCGTGCGGCTTTCGCCGCAGGTCTCGCCCGTTTTTCCGAAAAACCCGGCTTTGAGCATCTGCGATCGTTGCAAAAAAGGTAGTTTATGATGAGCGCAAGGCACTTTCTCTCCCTGATGGATTGCACGCCCGAAGAACTACTCAGCGTGATTCGTCGCGGTATCGAGCTCAAGGACCTGCGCGAGCGCGGCGTACTCTTCGAACCCCTGAAGAACCGCGTTCTGGGAATGATTTTCGAAAAGTCATCGACCCGTACCCGACTGTCTTTTGAGGCCGGCATGATTCAACTTGGCGGTCAGGCCATCTTCCTGTCCCCACGCGATACCCAGTTGGGTCGTGGCGAGCCGATCGGCGACTGCGCCATTGTCATGTCACGCATGCTTGACGCTGTCATGATCCGCACCTTTGCCCACAGCACCTTGACCGAATTCGCAGCCAATTCCCGGGTACCGGTCATCAACGGCCTCTCGGACGATCTGCACCCCTGCCAACTGCTGGCCGACATGCAGACCTACCTGGAACATCGCGGCTCGATCAAAGGCAAAACCGTGGCCTGGATCGGCGATGGCAACAACATGTGCAACAGCTATATAGAAGCGGCGATCCAGTTCGACTTCCAGCTGCGTGTGGCCTGCCCTGAAGGCTATGAGCCCAACCCCGGATTCGTGGCCCTGGCTGGTGATCGCGTAACCATCGTCCGCGATCCCCGTGAGGCTGTAGCGGGCGCCCATCTGGTGAGTACTGACGTCTGGACCTCGATGGGTCAGGAAGAAGAAACGGCCAAGCGTTTAAAGCTGTTTGCACCGTATCAGGTCAACCGCGCCCTGCTCGACCTTGCCGCCGAAGATGTGCTGTTCATGCACTGCCTGCCTGCGCACCGGGGTGAAGAAATCAGCCTCGACCTGCTGGACGACCAGCGCTCTGTCGCGTGGGATCAGGCCGAAAACCGCCTGCACGCGCAGAAAGCACTGCTCGAATTTCTCGTTCAACCGGCGTACCAACCCGTATGAGCCAGCCGCTATTGCTCAACCTGCGCGACCTGGCCTGTGGATACCAGGGCCAGAGCGTGGTGCAAAACCTCAACCTGCATCTCAATGCAGGAGACATTGGCTGCCTGCTTGGCTCCTCGGGGTGCGGGAAAACCACTACGTTGCGCGCTATTGCCGGCTTCGAACCCGTACACCAGGGTGAAATCCAGCTGGCCGGCGAAGTCATCTCCAGTGCCGGTTTCACACTGGCACCCGAGAAACGTCGCATCGGCATGGTGTTTCAGGACTACGCTCTTTTTCCGCATCTAAGCGTGGCCGACAACATCGCGTTCGGCATCCGCAAACACCCTGACAAAGAGCGCGTAACCCAAGAGCTGCTTGAACTGGTCAACCTCAAGAATCTTGGCAAACGCTTCCCCCACGAGCTTTCCGGCGGCCAGCAGCAACGGGTCGCTCTGGCCCGTGCTCTGGCCCCCGAGCCACAGCTGTTACTGCTTGACGAGCCCTTCTCCAACCTCGATGGCGAACTGCGGCGCAAGCTCAGCCATGAGGTGCGCGACATCCTGAAAGCCCGTGGCACCAGCGCAATTCTGGTAACCCACGATCAGGAAGAAGCCTTCGCTGTCAGCGACCATGTCGGCGTCTTCAAGGAAGGCCGCCTTGAACAGTGGGATACCCCCTACAACCTTTACCACGAGCCTCTGACGCCGTTTGTTGCGAGTTTTATAGGTCAGGGTTACTTCATTCGCGGGCAGTTGCTGAGCCCGGAGTCGGTACAAACCGAGCTGGGCGTATTACGAGGCAATCGTGCCTACACCTGGCCGACCGGAGGTGCAGTTGATGTGCTACTGCGTCCGGACGATATCGTCTACGCCCCGGACAGTGAGCTGAAGGCGCGAATTATCGGCAAAACCTTTTTGGGCGCATCGACCCTGTACCGCCTGCAACTGCCTACCGGCAGCCAGCTGGAGTCGATTTTCCCGAGCCATGCCGATCACTTGCCGGGAGCAGAAGTCGGCATTCGCGTTGCAGCCGAACATCTGGTGATGTTCCAGACCAGCGGCAGCACGGCTGCGCAAATTCAACACACCGAGTCTGGCGTAAGACGTTTCAGTACAACTGGTTAAGCGGTCGCTGCCAGACCAGATCCCACATTTTTGAACTGCACCCCCCCGCATGAGCGAGCTTTTCAACGCAATAACGAAGAGCTCGCGGGGCAAGCAGGTTCCTGCAACCCCCTCAGATACGCCCCACAGGCGCAAAGATTGCCTGGGTGTGCTCTGCCAGTACCGCAGGCGCCAGTTCCACTTCCAGTCCGCGTCGACCGGCGCTGACAAAAATCGTCGCAAAACCCTGTGCACTTTGATCAATAAAGGTACGCAGGCGTTTCTTCTGCCCCAGCGGACTGATGCCGCCCAATAGATATCCCGTCGCACGCTGTGCTGCCGCAGGATCCGCCATTTCGACTTTCTTGACCGCAGCGGCCTGGGCCAGCGCTTTTAAATCGAGACTTCCGACGACCGGTACAACGGCCACCAGCAGCTCACCCTTTTCACTGCTGGCCAACAGTGTCTTGAACACCTGCGCCGGCGCGAGACCAAGCTTTTCCGCGGCCTCCAACCCATAGGACGCGGCCTTGGGGTCGTGTTCGTAGCTGTGTACCCGGTGTTCGGCGCGAACTTTTTTCAGCAGGTCCAGTGCAGGCGTCATGACAGCTCCAGTCAGGAATCGGACGAAGTAAACCAAGCCCGAATATTAGGCTATTGCACGGCAAAAAGGCGCTGGAGCAGGCCTTTCAGCGCCCCATCAAGCTGAAACGTTAAACTCGAACCTACCAATTTGTGTTCTTTGCTTACACAAAAATAAGTACCAAACCTGCGGTAAAAAGTCAGAATGTGGCTGAGCGTTCACTTTCGACCTTTGACAGCAGTGTTTCTTGTCTATATTTTTTCGAATATGAATATACCCGAGCATTTCAGCCATTCTGTTACCCAGGCCTGAAAAACCCGGATCGAGACGCTCCGGTTTTAATACAGCCCCATTGGCAACCCGGACTGACAACGTAAAAAAACAACAAAAACGAGGTTTAAAATGACGACTGCTACCCGGCACCCCACACTTTCAGGCCAGTGCATGGCCGAGTTTCTCGGCACCGCGCTGCTAATCTTCTTCGGCACAGGTTGTGTTGCGGCCCTCAAGGTAGGCGGTGCCAGCCTGGGCCTGTGGGAAATCAGCATCATCTGGGGGGTTGGGGTAAGCATGGCGATCTACCTGACTGCGGGCGTGTCCGGTGCGCACCTGAACCCCGCCGTCAGCATCGCACTCTGTCTGTTTACCGATTTCGACAAGCGCAAACTTCCCTTCTACATCATCGCCCAGGTCGCGGGAGCCTTTTGCGCAGCGGCTTTGGTATACACGCTCTACAGCAATTTATTTTTCGATTACGAACAAACCCATCAAATGGTTCGCGGCAGCCAGGCAAGCCTGGAACTGGCCTCGGTGTTCTCGACCTATCCACACCCTGCACTCTCGACCTTGCAAGCTTTCCTCGTCGAAATGGTCATTACCGCAATCCTCATGGGCGTGATCATGGCCCTGACCGATGACAAGAACGGTTTGCCCCGCGGCCCATTGGCGCCGTTGCTGATTGGCTTGTTGATTGCGGTAATCGGCAGCTCGATGGGTCCGCTGACAGGTTTTGCAATGAACCCTGCGCGTGATTTCGGGCCCAAGCTGATGACTTTCTTGGCTGGCTGGGGTGACATTTCGCTTACTGGCGGGCGCGACATTCCTTATTTCCTGATTCCAATCTTTGCCCCGATCGTGGGTGCCTGCCTCGGCGCAGCCATATATCGCGGGATGATTGCCCGCCACTTGCCTGCTGACGAACCCGTGGCAACGGACGCCCAAGCCATCGCAGAGGTAAAAACCCAGGCTTCCTGATATCGACTTATGAAACGGGGCGCACGAGACTACTGCCCATAACTTTCTCGCGCCCTGAACCCATTACTTCATTCTGCAAGGCAATCAAATGACCGACATTCAGAATAAGAACTACATCATTGCGCTGGACCAAGGCACCACCAGTTCGCGAGCGATCATCTTCGATCGTGACGCAAACGTGGTCTGCACCGCGCAACGCGAGTTTCAACAGCACTATCCGCAGCCAGGCTGGGTCGAACATGACCCGATGGAAATTTTTGCCACCCAAAGCGCGGTCATGGTCGAAGCCCTGGCTCAAGCCGGCCTGCATCATGATCAGGTTGCGGCGATCGGCATCACCAACCAGCGGGAAACCACGGTTGTCTGGGACAAAATCAGCGGGCGTCCGATCTACAACGCCATTGTCTGGCAGTGCCGGCGCAGCACCGAGATCTGCGAGCAGCTCAAGCGCGACGGTCACGAGCAATACATCAGCGACACCACCGGCCTGGTGACCGACCCGTACTTCTCCGGCACCAAGCTGAAGTGGATCCTCGACAACGTCGAAGGCAGCCGCGAGCGCGCACGTAATGGCGAACTGCTGTTCGGCACCATCGACAGCTGGCTGATCTGGAAATTTACCGGCGGCAAAACCCACGTCACCGACTACACCAATGCTTCGCGCACCATGCTCTTCAACATCCACACCCTGGACTGGGATGCCAGGATGCTTGAGGTGCTGGATATCCCTCGCGAAATGCTGCCTGAAGTGAAATCGTCTTCAGAGATCTACGGGCGCACCAAAAGCGGCATCGCCATTGGCGGTATTGCCGGAGACCAACAGGCCGCGCTGTTCGGTCAGATGTGCGTTGAGCCGGGCCAGGCCAAAAACACCTACGGCACTGGCTGCTTCCTGTTGATGAACACCGGCTCCAAGGCCGTCAAGTCGACTCACGGCATGCTGACTACCATTGCCTGCGGCCCACGAGGCGAAGTGGCCTACGCACTGGAAGGGGCTGTGTTCAACGGCGGCTCCACAGTGCAGTGGCTGCGTGATGAATTGAAAATCATCAACGACGCCCATGACACCGAATACTTCGCCAACAAGGTCAAAGACAGCAATGGCGTGTACCTGGTACCTGCGTTCACCGGCCTGGGGGCTCCTTACTGGGACCCGTATGCCCGTGGCGCACTGTTCGGTCTGACCCGTGGTGTCCGCGTGGATCACATCATCCGTGCCGCGCTGGAGTCGATTGCCTACCAGACACGCGATGTACTGGATGCCATGCAGCAAGACTCGGGCGAACGCCTCAAGGCCTTGCGCGTAGATGGCGGCGCTGTCGCCAACAACTTCCTAATGCAATTTCAGGCAGACATTCTCGGTACCATGGTCGAACGTCCGCAAATGCGTGAAACCACTGCCTTGGGCGCGGCCTACCTGGCCGGTCTGGCCTGCGGCTTCTGGAGCAGCCTGGAAGAGTTGCGAGGCAAGGCGGTGATTGAACGCGAGTTCGAACCTGCACTTGAAGATGCTTGCAAAGAGAAGCTCTACGCGGGCTGGAAAAAGGCCGTGAGCCGTACTCGTGACTGGGAACCCCACGAAGAAAGCAACTAAACACGCCCTGATAAGCGAGCAGCGGATACCATTGGTATTCGCTGCTACGCCTATGGTTCATGGTACCTGCGAGTAGCAGGCGGCGCTTTCCTGCGGCATGATGGGCGAATTTGCTTCGCCGCCCAAAGGAAACTCCATGAATCTGCCTCCACGCCAACAGCAGATCCTCGAACTCGTTCGCGAACGTGGCTATGTCAGCATCGAGGAAATGGCTCAGTTGTTCGTCGTTACACCGCAGACCATCCGTCGCGACATCAATCAGTTGGCAGAAGCCGACCTGTTGCGTCGCTATCACGGTGGCGCCGCCTATGACTCCAGCGTTGAAAACACCGCCTACGCCATGCGCGCCGACCAGATGCGCGATGAAAAACGCCGTATTGGCGAAGCCATCGCCGCCCAGATTCCCGATCACGCCTCGATTTTCATCAATATCGGTACCACTACCGAATCCATTGCCCGGGCGCTGCTCAACCACAATCACCTGAAAATCATCACTAACAACCTGCATGTCGCTTCAATCCTGAGCGCCAAGGATGATTTTGAAGTCCTGATAGCCGGCGGTAACGTGCGCCGCGATGGCGGCATCGTGGGCCAGGCCAGCGTCGACTTTATCAACCAGTTCAAGTTCGACTTTGCACTGGTCGGTATCAGCGGCATCGATTCAGACGGCAGCCTGCTGGATTTCGATTATCAGGAAGTGCGTGTTTCCCAGGCCATCATCGCCAATGCCCGACAGACCATTCTCGCCGCTGACTCCAGTAAATTCGGGCGCAACGCGATGGTCCGCCTCGGGCCTATCAGCCTGATCGATTGTCTGGTCACCGACCAGCCGCCGGTCCCGGAACTTGCGCAACTGCTCGCCCAGTACAAAATCCGCCTGGAAGTGGTTTAACACCACACCGCACAAACTCCCGCAGGAGCGAGTGTGCCTCGCGATGACAGCACGGCCAGGCCCATGCATGCCTCGCGTGAATCGCGAGGCAACTGGCCCACGCGCTAAAATGTTCGAAATTCTTCCTTTCCCCCTCCTTCGATGAGTTTTTTCAATCGAAGCGCACTGGCTCTGTCGGCCTTTATCCGCTACCATTTTCGAAAATGAACATTAATGTTCGAATTCAAATATGCGTAAAGAACGCGAGGCCTACATATGTCCCTGACCACCTTGCCTGCCACTCCCCTCGCCGAGGTTTACGATGTCGCCGTCATTGGCGGTGGAATCAACGGGGTAGGGATCGCGGCAGACGCTGCCGGTCGAGGCTTATCTGTGTTCCTTTGCGAAAAAGACGATCTGGCCAGTCACACCTCGTCCGCCAGCAGCAAGCTGATTCATGGTGGCCTGCGTTACCTGGAGCATTACGAGTTCCGCCTGGTGCGCGAAGCCCTGGCCGAGCGCGAAGTGTTGCTGGCAAAAGCCCCGCATATCGTCAAACCCATGCGCTTTGTCTTGCCCCATCGCCCGCACTTGCGCCCGGCATGGATGATCCGTGCCGGCCTGTTCCTGTATGACCACCTGGGCAAGCGTGAAAAGCTCGCCGGTTCTACCAGCCTCAAGTTCGGTACCGACAGCCCGTTAAAAGCAGAAATCACCAAAGGCTTCGAATACTCGGACTGCTGGGTGGATGACGCACGCCTTGTAGTACTCAACGCCATGGCTGCGCGGGAAAAAGGTGCGCATGTACATACCCAGACCCGCTGCGTCGGAGCTCGTCGCAGCAAAGGCTTGTGGGAGCTGAATCTTGAGCGCGCTGACGGCAGCCTGTTTTCGATTCGCGCCAAGGCTTTGGTCAACGCTGCCGGGCCCTGGGTGGCCAAGTTCATCAAAGACGATCTCAAGCTGGACTCGCCATACGGCATTCGCCTGATTCAGGGCAGCCACCTGATCGTTCCGAAGCTGTATGACGCACCCAACGCCTTCATCCTGCAGAACGAAGACCAACGGATAGTGTTCACCATTCCGTACATGGACCAGTTCACCATCATCGGTACTACTGACCGCGAATACACCGGCGACCCGGCCAAAGTCAGCATCACCGAACAGGAAACCGACTATCTGCTGAACGTGGTCAACGCCCACTTCAAACAGCAAGTGAGCCGTGCCGACATTCTGCGCACTTACTCCGGCGTACGCCCGCTGTGCAATGACGAGTCGGACAACCCGTCGGCGGTCACCCGTGACTACACCCTGGCACTGTCCGGCGTTCCGGGCGAAGCACCTTTGCTGTCGGTGTTTGGTGGCAAGCTGACCACTTACCGCAAGCTGGCTGAATCGGCCATGGCCCAACTGACGCCGTACTTTACTCAGATCAAGCCAAGCTGGACCGCCAAGGCCACCCTGCCGGGTGGCGAAAACATGACTACCCCGCAAGCCCTCAGCGCTGCCCTGACCAGCAAATACAACTGGCTGGATGCTGCCATTGCCAAGCGCTGGGCAATCACCTATGGCAGCCGCTCATGGAACCTGCTGGACGGTGCGCAAGGTCTGGACGATATGGGTGAGCATATCGGCAGCGGTCTCTACAGTCGTGAAGTCGACTACCTGTGCACACAGGAATGGGCACTGGATGCACAGGACATCCTGTGGCGCCGGACCAAGCTCGGCTTGTTCACCACGGCCCAAGAGCAGGAACACCTGGCGCAATACATGGCCACACTGGACTTGAAGCATCGCAAGGTAGCAGCCGCTTGATGGCATGACGCGCGGCATGAACGAGCCTGCTCGCGAAGGTACCCTCCCCGGTTTTCTGACAACCGGATTGCCTTCATCGCGAACAGGCTCGCTGCTACAGCCCGGTTTCATTCGGTTTTCCGAACGGCAAGCCCCACATTGATTCGGCTTTCCGGGCATTCCCTATCGACAGCCATTCTTGAAATATTAAAAAATCCTTACAAATCATATAGATGAGCATTATTCACGCGTTTGGCACGACTCATGCTCTACACTCTGAGCCGAATGCTTAAACAGTGCTCAAGCCTGTTGGGCTATTCCTAGTACAAAAAGGGTCCGCAAACGGGCTCAATAAAAAAAACAATGTCGAGGAAACATCGATGCGCATCGTTCCGCAACTTTTGAGCGCAGCTATTGCTGCAGCTCTGATTAGCACTCCAGTTTTTGCAGCCGAATTGACCGGCACACTGAAGAAAATCAAAGAATCCGGCACCATCACCCTCGGGCATCGTGACTCCTCCATCCCGTTCTCTTACATCGCTGATGGCTCCGGCAAGCCGGTTGGCTACTCCCACGATGTGCAACTGGCAATCGTCGAAGGGCTGAAAAAGCAACTCGACATGCCCGACCTCAAGGTCAAGTACAACCTGGTCACTTCCCAGACCCGCATCCCGCTGGTGCAGAACGGCACCGTTGACGTTGAGTGTGGTTCCACCACCAACAACGCGGAACGCGCCCAGCAAGTAGACTTTTCGGTCGGCATCTTCGAAATCGGTACTCGTCTGCTGTCCAAAAAGGACTCGCCTTACAAGGACTTCGCTGACCTGAAAGGCAAAAACGTGGTCACCACCGCGGGCACGACTTCGGAGCGCATCCTCAAGGCGATGAACGCCGACAAGCAGATGGGCATGAACGTGATCTCGGCAAAAGACCACGGCGAAGCCTTCAACATGCTTGAGTCGGGCCGCGCTGTAGCCTTCATGATGGATGACGCACTGCTGGCCGGTGAAATGGCCAAGGCCAAGAAGCCAACAGACTGGGCCGTGACCGGCACGCCACAGTCGTACGAAATTTATGGCTGCATGCTGCGTAAAGGTGATCCTGACTTCAAGAAAGCCGTGGATGACGCCATCATCACTTACTACAAGTCTGGCGACGTCAATAAATCCTACGCCAAATGGTTCCAGTCCCCTATCCCGCCAAAAGGTCTGAACCTCGACTTCCCGATGAGCAAAGAGCTCAAAGAGCTGATCGCCAACCCGAACGACAAGCCGGCACCTGAAGAAAAACCAGCGGCCTGATCCCTGGCTGAGGCGACTTGTGAGCGCGATTGAACGCGCTCACAAGTCTTGTTCACCGGCTGTACTGCTTCTTACTGCATTAGAGAACACTCGAACCCCTGATGATCGAGCGGGCTCGGTGTGCCTGACGGACCCTGTCGGGTGAGAACGGATTCCCTGAAGCAAGTGCTTTTTTATAGACCCATCTGAGGGGAGACCCTGCATGAATTACAACTGGGACTGGAGCGTGTTCTTCAAGTCCACCGGCATAGGCAGCGAGACATATCTCGACTGGTTTATCTCCGGTCTGGGCTGGACCATTGCGATCGCTGTTGTCGCCTGGATTGTTGCACTGATACTGGGTTCGATGCTGGGCGTCATGCGCACCATGCCAAACCGCCTGGTAGCCGGCATCGCCGGGGTGTATGTGGAAATCTTCCGCAACGTACCACTGCTGGTTCAGCTGTTTATCTGGTACTTCCTGGTACCCGACCTGCTGCCGCAGAACCTGCAGGACTGGTACAAGCAAGACCTCAACCCGACCACCTCGGCCTACCTGAGTGTTGTCGTGTGTCTGGGTCTGTTCACCGCCGCCCGTGTCTGCGAACAGGTACGTACCGGTATTCAGGCCCTGCCCCACGGGCAAGAAGCCGCCGCGCGCGCCATGGGCTTCAGCCTGTCGCAGATCTACTGGAACGTGCTGCTGCCACAAGCCTACCGAATCATCATTCCACCGCTCACCTCCGAATTCCTGAACGTGTTCAAGAACTCGTCTGTGGCATCGCTGATCGGTTTGATGGAGTTGCTGGCGCAAACCAAACAGACGGCAGAGTTTTCCGCCAACCTGTTTGAAGCCTTCACCCTGGCCACGCTGATTTACTTCACCCTGAACATGAGCCTGATGTTGCTGATGCGCCTGATCGAGAAGAAAGTCGCGGTGCCCGGCCTGATGTCATTGGGGGGCAAATAATGGACTTCTTCGATTTCAGCGGGATTGTTCCTGCCCTGCCGGGCCTGTGGAACGGCATGCTCATGACCTTGAAACTCATGGTCCTGGGCGTTATCGGCGGTATTGCCCTGGGCACCGTGCTGGCGTTGATGCGTTTGTCGTCCAGCAAGTGGCTGGCCAACCTGGCCGGCGCTTACGTGAACTACTTCCGCTCCATCCCGCTACTGCTGGTCATTACCTGGTTCTACCTGGCGGTCCCGTTCGTACTGCGCTGGATCACCGGCAAAGACACCCCGATCGGTGCATTCGAATCATGCATGGTGGCATTCGTCATGTTCGAAGCCGCCTACTTCTGCGAAATCGTGCGGGCCGGCGTACAGGCCATTCCCAAAGGCCAGATGGGCGCAGCCAAAGCGCTGGGCATGAGTTACGGCCAGGCCATGCGCCTGATCATCCTGCCCCAGGCCTTTCGCAAAATGACCCCGCTGCTGTTGCAACAGAGCATCATTTTGTTCCAGGACACCTCGCTGGTTTACACGGTTGGCCTTGTGGACTTCCTCAATGCCTCGCGCTCCAGTGGCGACATCATCGGCCGCTCCAATGAGTTCCTGATCTTCGCCGGTCTGGTGTATTTCATCATCAGCTTTTCCGCCTCGCTGCTGGTCAAGCGTCTGCAAAAAAGGTTTGCCGTATGATCTCGATCAAGAACATCAACAAGTGGTACGGGGACTTCCAGGTACTGACCGACTGCAGTACTGAAGTCAAAAAAGGCGAAGTGGTTGTAGTCTGCGGCCCGTCAGGCTCCGGTAAATCGACCCTGATCAAGTGCGTCAACGCCCTGGAACCGTTCCAGAAAGGCGACATCGTGGTCGATGGCACTTCGATTGCCGACCCGAAGACCGATTTGCCAAAACTGCGCTCGCGGGTGGGCATGGTGTTCCAGCATTTCGAACTGTTCCCGCACATGACCATCACCGAAAACCTGACGATCGCGCAGATCAAGGTATTGGGGCGCAGCAAGGAAGAAGCCACCAAAAAGGGCCTCGAACTGCTGGAACGCGTTGGCCTCTCGGCACATGCCCACAAGCACCCGGGACAACTCTCCGGCGGCCAGCAACAGCGCGTAGCCATTGCCCGCGCACTGGCCATGGACCCGATCGTCATGCTGTTTGACGAACCGACCTCGGCCCTCGACCCGGAAATGGTTAACGAAGTACTGGACGTGATGGTGCAACTGGCCCACGAAGGCATGACCATGATGTGCGTCACCCATGAAATGGGCTTTGCACGCAAGGTCGCCAACCGGGTGATCTTCATGGACCAGGGCAAAATCGTCGAAGACTGTGAGAAAGAAGAGTTCTTCGGTGATGTAACGGCCCGTTCCGAGCGTGCGCAACACTTCCTCGCCAAAATCTTGCAGCACTAAGCAGCACCATTCCTTGCAGGAGCGGGCTGGTCTCGCGATCTTCCAAAAGATCGCGAGACCAGCTCGCTGCTACAGGAGATTTCTGTTAATCGGCTGCTCTTGCGCAGTGGTTGACCCAAGGCATCTGTGATGAAATGCGACCCCACTATTTATCGCGGTGCCCCGCCCTCACTTGCCGTGAAACCTCGTCTGCTCCGCCATTTGCTGTTACCCCCGCTCATCCTGCTGCTAACCATCGGGCTGGGCTACGCGGGCTATCGCGTCAGCGAACACTTTGGCATCCGCAGCCTCAGCGAGAACGGTGAGCGTCAACTTGAACTCCATGCACGCACTGTCGAGAGTGAGCTCGGCAAATACACCTACCTGCCCAGCCTGCTGGAGCTGGAGTCCAGTGTTTCGCATTTGCTGGCAGATCCGACCGCGCAGAACCGGGTTACCGTCAATCAATACCTCGAAGGCCTGAACCGCCGCAGCCGCAGCCGTGCCATTTATGTACTGGACACCACGGGCCGGGTAATGGCCACCAGTAACTGGCGCGACGCCGACAGCTACCTGGGCGAAGACCTGTCTTTCCGGGCCTACTTTCAAGACGCAGTGCGCGGTCAGCCGGGACGTTTTTACGGCATTGGCAGCACCTCCGGCGAGCCGGGCTACTACCTGGCCCACGGTCTGGAAGAACAAGGCAAAATCATTGGCGTTGCGGTGATCAAAGTCCGCCTCGAAGCCCTTGAGGAGCGCTGGCAACGCGCCCGGCTCGAAGCCTATGTGAGCGATGAAAACGGCATCATCATTCTGTCGAGTGATCCGACCCGCCGCCTGAAATCGGTCCGCCCCCTGACCGCCGACACCAAAGAGCAGCTGGCGCGCAGCCTGCAGTATTACTGGTGGCCGCTTAATGAGCTGCAACCTGTGGAACGTGAGCATCTGGCCGAAGGCGTAGAAACCGTCACCTTTGCCGCCAGTAGCGGACTGGCCAAGGATGAAAAGGAAGTCAGCTATCTGGCCCAGACCCGCAAGCTCAACGACACGCCCTGGGAAATAACCCTGCTCACCCCATTACAAGACTTGCGCCGCGAAGCTGCCAATCAGGGCATGCTGGTGGCCGTGGCCTTTGCCCTGCTGGCCTTCTTGCTGATTGCCTGGAATGAACGGCGCAAAGTGATAGCAACCAGGCTTGCGGCCCGCGAAGCCCTGCAAGAAGCCAATAACCAGCTCGAACGCAAAATTACGGAACGCACCGCCCACCTGCGTGCCAGCAACGAACGGCTCAAGGGCCAGATTCGCGAGCGCCGTCAGGCCGAAGACACCCTGCGCCGGGCCCAGGACGAACTGGTCCAGGCCGGCAAACTGGCCGCCATCGGTCAAATGTCCACCAGCATTGCCCATGAACTGAATCAGCCATTGGCCGCCTTGCGCACACTGTCGGGCAACACCATAAGGTTTCTCCAGCGCGGCGATCTGAAGGTAGCGGCGGACAATCTCAACACCATCAACAATCTGGTGGACCGCATGGGCCGCATCACTGCCAACCTGCGCTCCTTTGCCCGACGCGGCGATGACCAGGGCCAGGCCAGCCTGGGCAAGGCAGTGGAGGCGACCCTGCAACTGCTCGCGCTTCGCCTGGAAGCAGCCGGAGTTGAACTGCAGCGCGATTTCAGCGACGTCCAGCTCAAGATCGACCAGACCCGGCTGGAACAGATCCTCGTCAACCTGATTGGCAACGCTCTGGACGCCATGCAGGACCAGGCAGCCCCCAAAAAGCTGTGGCTGGAAGGCGAACCCGGCGACGGCAAGTACCGCCTGCGAGTACGTGACAACGGTCCCGGCATCGACCCTGAAAGCCGAAAACACCTGTTTGAACCCTTCTTCACCACCAAACCCGGCGAGCAGGGTCTGGGCCTGGGCCTGACCCTGTCGGCCAGCCTGGCCGCCGCTGCCGGCGGCAGCCTCAGCGTCGAGTTCCCGGCCACCGGTGGTGCTGCGTTTGTCCTCTTATTACCGCTGTTGCAACCCGCTAAGGCCGAGCCGATATGAATAACGAGCTGACCGTCCTGATTGTCGAAGACGACCCCCATGTCCTGCTCGGATGCCAGCAGGCGCTCGCGCTCGAAGATATTCGCAGCGAAGGCGTGAGCAGTGCTGAACAAGCCCTGGCAATGGTCGGGGACAACTTCCCCGGCATTGTCATCAGTGACATCCGCCTGCCCGGGATCGATGGTCTGGAGCTGCTGAAACGGCTCAAGGCCCGTGATCGCAGCCTGCCGGTGGTACTGATTACCGGGCATGGCGATATTTCCATGGCCGTGGGCGCCATGCGCGATGGCGCCTATGACTTCATGGAGAAACCTTTTTCTCCTGAACGCCTGGTCGACATCGCACGCCGGGCCCTGGAGCAACGCGGCCTGGCCCGAGAAGTGTGGTCACTGCGCCGGCAGCTGGCCGAGCGTGATTCCCTTGAGGGCCGGATCATCGGCCGCTCGCCCGCCATGCAGCAATTACGCGAATTGATCGCCAACGTCGCCGATACCTCGGCCAACGTGCTGATTGAGGGCGAAACCGGTACCGGCAAGGAGCTGGTCGCCCGCTGCCTGCACGACTTCAGCCGTCGCCAGCCCCGGCAATTCGTCGCGCTCAACTGCGGCGGGCTGCCGGAAAACCTGTTCGAAAGCGAGATATTCGGTCACGAAGCCAATGCCTTTACCGGTGCCGGCAAGCGTCGGATCGGCAAGATCGAACATGCCGACGGCGGCACCCTGTTTCTCGACGAAGTAGAAAGCATGCCGCTCAACCTGCAGATCAAACTGCTGCGGGTGCTGCAGGAGCGCTCACTGGAGCGCCTGGGCTCCAACCAGAGCATCGATGTCGATTGCCGGGTGATTGCCGCCACCAAGTCCGACCTCGATCAGCTGAGCAAAGTCAGCCAGTTTCGCAGCGACCTCTATTACCGGTTGAATGTGGTGACACTCGAGCTGCCGCCTCTGCGCGAGCGCCGCGAAGACATCCTGCAACTGTTCGAGTACTTCCTGCAGCAATCGTCCCTGCGTTTCGACCGCACGGCGCCTGAACTGGATAACCAGACCCTGTCCAACCTGATGAGCCATGACTGGCCGGGCAACGTGCGAGAGCTGCGCAACGTGGCCGAGCGTTTTGCTTTGGGCCTGCCGGCCTTCAAGAAATCGGGCAGCAACGTCGCCCAGGGCCTGGGCTTTTCGGAAGCGGTGGAGGCGTTCGAGCGCAATCTGCTCAGCGATGCACTACAACGCAGTGGCGGCAACCTGACCCAGGCCAGCCAGGAGTTGGGCATGGCCAAAACCACACTCTTCGACAAGGTCAAAAAATACGGGCTGGCTCACTGATGGATTTAATTCTGAAAGCTGCACTGGGCGCCGCCGTGGTAATCATCCTGGCGATGCTGGCAAAAACCAAAAACTACTACATCGCAGGTCTGGTCCCGCTGTTTCCGACTTTTGCCCTGATTGCCCACTACATCGTCGGCAAAGGGCGCTCACTGGACGACCTGAAAACCACCATCGTCTTCGGCATGTGGTCGATCATTCCCTACTTCGTCTACCTCGCAGCACTCTACGTACTGGTGGATCGCATGCGTCTAGAAGCCTCTTTGGCACTGGCCGCCGTGGCCTGGCTGATCGCCGCAACCGTACTGGTCAGTGTCTGGGTGCGCTTGCACTGATCGCCAGGAGCGAGCTTGCTGTCGGTAGCAACGTCGCGCTGCACTTGAAATACCCGGGGGCCTGGATCGCAAGCTGTCTCGTTCCAGCAGAGATCCACACCCGCCGAAATTCTGGCCCGCCCCTTGCATTTACCCACTGACGCCCGCCTGGTCTGACCCGGCGGTGAATAAACGGGGGTACATAGCACATGAACATTCTCGATCTGGATCACAGCCTGACCCACCAGGCGCCCATTGCGCTGCGGCTGGCCGATGGTCGCGCGATCCGTATGGATTTACTGGCCCTGGGACCGAAATTGCGTTTGTGGTCCACCGAACGCAATTACCAGCGCTTCGCCAAATTACTGCAGGAACGTCCCAGGCGGGCGGCCCACAGGCCTGAAATATTCTTCGTCGGCTCCGGTGATTATCATCACCTGACCCCGGCCCTGCTGGCAGACCTGCACGAGCCTGTCACCCTGGTCCATTTCGACAACCACCCCGACTGGGTGCGCTTTGCTCCCCGCCGGCATTGCGGTTCATGGATCAACCGGGCGCTCAGACTGCACAATATCAAGCGTATCGTCACCCTTGGCCCCTGCAGCGATGATCTGAAAAGCCCGCAGTTCAAAGGCGCCAACCTGGGGGCCTTGCGCAGCGGGGCTCTGCAACTCTTTCCATGGCGCCATGCGCCCACCAAAGTCTGGGGCCGCATCGGCGATGGCGCAGGCCATGAGCAACACGAAAATCTCCTGTACTGGCGCAACCTGGCCGATCAGGACTGGCCCACCTTTATCGACAAACTGATCAAGAACCTGCCCACCACAGGGGTGTGGATCAGCATCGACAAAGACGTGCTGGCCAGCGAAGACGCCGCCACCAATTGGGATCAGGGCGGCATGCGTCTTACCCACCTGCTCCACGCCATACGCGCGCTGGCCACCAGCAAGCGCGTACTGGGGATCGACGTCTGCGGCGACTTCGCCAGGGCGCCACACAGCAACCTGCTCAAACGCTGGGAGGCCAAGTCCGATCAGCCGCCACCAGAACGCTGGAGCGAAAGCGATTTGTTACGCAATTCAACCACCAACAAAGCCCTTATTTCGTTGTTTGAGGAGCTGTTTCCGTGACTTTGACTGTTATTGCGCTAGTGGCGTTTTCCATCGTTCTCGATGTGATCGGCCAACTGTGTTTCAAAATCGGCCTCGACCGGTTACCCGAACTCGAAGGCGGCTTTCGCCTCAATGCGTTCTGGGGCCAGGTGTTCCAGGCTCCCATGCTGTGGGCGGGTATCGCTGCCTACGTGATCGAATTTTTCATCTGGCTTGAAGCCTTGTCCCGGGCGCCGCTGAGTTTGTTGTTTCCGGCCGCAGCGCTGGCCTATTGCGGTGTGGTCTTCGCCGGCAAGGTGTTTCTTGGTGAACACGTCAGCCGTCGCCGCTGGATGGGCACTCTGGTGATTACCCTCGGCGTGTTGCTGGTCAGCATCGCCGGAGCTTAGGAGATTAATCATGCAAAACTCTGAACCGATGAATCCGCCACAAAGTGGATGGCTGCATGGGCGGCTGGGTACGGTTGTACTGTGGGCATTGCTGATCATCCTGGAAAGCGCAGGGCAAATCGCGACCAAAGTCGGCGGCGATCAGTTGGGCAATACGGATTTCACCCTGCAATGGCTGCACGACATGCTGCTCAATCCCGGGGTATGGGCAGCCATTGCCTGCTATATCGGCGCATTTTTCGTGTGGATGCTGATATTGCGCCGCAGCAGCCTGTCGTTGGCGTTTCCGCTGAGTTCGCTGGTATTCGTGGGGGTGCTGCTGGGTTCGTGGCTGGGCCTGGGTGAGCACATCAGCGCGCTGCACTGGGCGGGCGTGGCGGTGATCATTGGCGGGATTGCCTTGCTGGCTGACGGCGAGCCGGAGCACTGACAGATCGACTGATGAGCAACTGCGGGAGCCGGCTATCCAGCTCCCGCAGAGTCAGCCCGCACTCTAGAATTTATAGCTGATCGCGGTCTGCACTGTGCCCTGATTCACGTCGCCCACATCCTTGACGATGCTGCTGTCTGCCGCTGTACCCACCAGACGAACCCAGCTGGCACTGGCCACCAGTGACCAATGTTGTGCCAGCGCAAACTCGAAGTTCTGGGTCAATGTCACGTTCTGAAAACCACCGCCGGCGTTGTACGCAGAAAAACCCGAAGCCCGGGCTTCACTGGCGCTGACACCAAAGAAAGTCGACATTTGCCGGGCATCGGCAAAGTTCACCGCCAACTGGCTGCTGCCGATAATTCCCAGGCCCAGCGGATAACCCAGCTCACCGCCCACTTGCCCCAATAACCCTCCCTGCCCGCCAGCACCGCCCACCGCCTGGCCCAGTTGCGCATACACGCGCCAGAACTCGGCCGGACTGTATTGAACGAAGCCGCCCAGTTGCGCCATGTCCGAAACATCCCGCAGCCCGCGCAGCGAACCGTTGGCGTTACGCCCCGACAAGTAATTGATAAATGGCCCGGCGCTCCAGCCATCAGCTTTGAAGCTGCTCCAGGTCAGGCCATTGTCGGTATCCAGACTGACATCGCCCCAGTCCACATCGAAGTACGGCAGCGGTACTGTCTGATAGCGGCTGCCACTGGGGTCGTAAGGCTGATAGCCAATCCCGACCCCCACTTCGCCACTGGGGCCGTCGGCAGCACGCGCCACGACCCCGACACCCAACAATGAGAGCAGCAAAAAAACAGGAGCGCAGGTTTTCATGACAGAGGTTCCATATGAATTCATGCGCGCATAAGTCGCTTTTTTGAGAATTCGACGCAAGCACTGATGTTGTTTGTAGCAAGCTACAAAAATTGTAGCCTGCTCGGGGATTCTCACCGCGGGCAACGGCCAAAGCCCCGGCCCACGGGGCTTTGGCAACTTGGCACAGTCCGTGCTCTGTCCTGTACATGCGCAAAGTGCGCGTCTCCACAACAGGACAATGCAGATGATGCAATGGCATATCGTGTGTGATTTCGACGGAACCATCACCCGCACCGACGTCATCGACAACATTCTTCAACGTTTCGCCGACCCCAGCTGGGAAGCGATCGAAGAACAATGGGTGCAAGGTGAGATTGGTTCGCGTGAATGCCTCAGCCGCCAGCTGTCGCTGGTTAAAGCCTCCCCAGCCGAACTGCTGGCCTATTTCGATACCGTTGAGATTGACCCGGACTTTCCGGATTTCGTTGATCACGTCATCGGCCTCGGTGCTTCTATCGAAGTGGTCAGTGACGGCATCGAACAGGGCATCGCGCGCATCCTGGCCCGCAACTATGTGAGCCTGTTGCCGATCCTCGCCAACCGCCTGCGCCAGGTCGACCACAACCGTTGGCGCATCGACTTCCCCCATGCCAGCGACGCCTGCCATGCGGCTTCAGGCAACTGCAAATGCAAATCCACGCCTGGCGGCAAACGCGTGCTGGTGATTGGCGACGGGCGCTCCGACATGTGTGTGGCCGCAAGCGCCGACTTCGTATTCGCCAAAGACAGTCTGGCTGAACACTGCGAGCGCAACGGCATCCCGTACGCACGCTTCGACACATTCTCTGAACTTGCGGCCCTGCTGGCCAAATTGCCAAGCAACGCCGCCAACGCCCCCCACTATTCTCGTGAACAACAGGAGCTTTTCAATCATGTCTGATATCCGGATCGCCTCACCTGAAGACCAGATTCTTCTGGAAAAAGAAGCCAAGTACTGCTCGTACGGCGACACTGTCCACTACATCGAACCACCGCGCATTTTCAGCCGCTGCGAAGGCTCTTATGTATGGGACACCAGTGACCAGGCTTATCTCGATCTGCAAATGTGGTACTCGGCGGTTAACTTCGGTTACTCCAATCCGCGCTTGAACAACGCCCTGAAACAACAGATCGATACCCTGCCGCAGATTGCCAGCCAATACCTGCACAAAGGCAAGATCGAGTTGTCGGAGCGCATCGCGGTCGACGCCAAAAACAAGTTCGGTCTCGACGGACGCGTGCACTTCAACGTTGGCGGTTCACAGTCCATCGAAGACTCGTTGAAAGTGGTCCGTAACGCCACCAACGGCAAAAGCCTGATGTTTGCCTTCGAAGGCGGCTACCACGGTCGTACGCTAGGTGCTTCGTCGATCACCTCCAGCTACCGCTACCGCCGTCGCTATGGCCACTTCGGTGAGCGCGCCAATTTCATCCCGTTTCCGTATCACTTCCGCGGCCCAAAAGGCATGACTAAAGAAGAATATGGCAGCCACTGCGTACAGCAATTCGCCCGTTTGTTTGAAACTGAATACAACGGTGTATGGGACCCTAAAGTCGGCCAGAGCGAATATGCCGCGTTTTACGTCGAGCCGATCCAGGGCACCGGCGGCTATGTGATTCCCCCCATGAACTTCTACAGCGAACTCAAGCAGGTTCTGGATCAACACGGCATTTTGATGGTGGTCGATGAAATCCAGATGGGCTTCTGGCGCACCGGCAAGCTATGGTCGATCGAGCACTTCGACGTCAAACCCGACGTGATCGTGTTCGGCAAGGCGCTGACCAACGGCCTCAACCCGCTGGGCGGCATCTGGGCCCGTGAAGAGCTGATCAACCCGAAAATCTTCCCGCCAGGCTCGACCCACTCCACCTTCGCCTCCAACCCGCTAGGCACTGCGGTGGGTCTGGAAATGTTCAAAATGACCAGCGAAATCGACTACGGCGCGATGGTCATGGAGAAAGGCAAATACTTTCTGGCAGGCCTGCAGGACCTGCAAAAACGCTACCCGATCATCGGCGATGTCGACGGCCTGGGCCTGGCCCTGCGCTGCGAAATCTGCGGTCCGGACGGCTTTACCCCGGACAAGGCAACCCTGGACTACATGGTTGAAGAAGGCATGAAGGGCGATATCGAAATCGACGGCAAGCGTCTGGGTCTGATTCTGGACGTCGGCGGCTACTACAAAAACGTCATCACCCTGGCTCCATCGCTGGAAATCAGCTACGCCGAAATCGACCTTGGCATCGCCCTGCTCGATCGCCTGTTGCATCGGGCCATGAAGCGGTGAAGCGGTCAGAGATCGACCTGGGCGAAGGCGACGCCGGTTTCGTTCTCGGCACGGGTGAGGTCGGGATCCTGTTGATCCACGGCCTCACCGGCACCCCGACGGAGTTGCGGCGGGTGGCCCAGGGGCTGGCCAAGGACGGTACATGCACAGTGTACGTACCCACCCTGGCCGGCCACTGCGGTGACAACAGCGACCTGCAGGCCACCGGCTGGCAAGACTGGTACGAAGGGGTGCGTAAAACCTTCGTCGATGTCCGCCAGCGCCATGCCCGGGTTTTCGTCGGCGGTCTGTCGATGGGTGCAGTGATGTCGATGTACCTGGCCTCCGAACACCCGGGGCAAGTGGCGGGCCTGTTGATGTACTCCACCACCTTGCGCTACGACGGCTGGAGCATTCATAAACTGGCGTTCCTGACACCCTTGCTGATGGCCATTCCGTTCGGCGTGCACCTGTGCAGTTTCGAGGAGAAACCGCCCTACGGGATCAAGAACGAGCGCCTGCGAGCGATCGTTGAACGACAGATGAAAGCCGGTGAAAGCAGCAATGCCGGGTTACTGACAATGGAAGGCATCACCGTGCGCGAGCTGCACCGGATGAACGCCGTGGTGAAAAAACGCATGCCGTCGATCACCACCCCGGCACTGGTACTGCACTCCATCGAAGACGACATCACCAGCCGCTGGAATGCCGATTACGTAGAGCGCCATCTGGGCGGCCCGGTGACCAAAGTGCTGCTCGATAACTGTTACCACATGATCACCGTCGACCTGCAATACCGCCGCGTGATTGAACTGAGTGACGCTTTCATCAAGCACCACAGCACCGTTGCCCAGGGCACTGTCGAGTACCTGCAGCAAGCCTGACCAAGGAAGATCCATGATTACAGCCCAAGCCTTTTCATCAATCCAGGCCATCGAACGCGAGGCCTGGAATGACTGCTTCCCAGATTCTCTGGAGGATTGGGACTACATCGTGGCAGTGGAAAACGCCGGCATTGAGGGCTTCGAGTGGCGTTACCTGACGCTGTACAGAGGCTCGACCCTGATTGCCGCCGCCACCGCATTCACCACCTCTTATCGCCTCGACACCACGGTTCAGGGGATCGGTAAACGATTTACCGAAAAGCTGAACCATATTTTGCCGGGGCTGGTGCAGTTGCCTCTATACGCCATCGGCTCCCCGGTGACCGAACAATGCAACGCGGGCACCGCCAGCCATATTCCGCCTGACCAGCGCCCGGCCCTGCTGGCACGCCTGCTGCTTCTGGCGCAGCACGACGCCCGCCAGCTGGATATCGGCCTGATAGCGGTCAAGGACGTCCCCAGCCATGACGATGACTGGTCCCATAGCTGCAAGGCGGCGGGCTATCAGTCCATGCCCAGCCTGCCCAGGGCCGTGCTGCCCGTACCTTTTGGCTCGGTTGACTGCTACCTCGGCTCCCTGGGTAAATCCACCCGCAAAGACATGCGCCGCAAATTGCGCTCACCCGGACCCAGGGTGGAATGGCGCAGCAGCATTGACGATGTCCTGCCCGACATCATGCGTTTGTACGAAGCCAGCCTGGGCCGCAGCGACCTGCAATTCGAACGCTTACCGCCCGCTTATTTCACGGGTATCCTCCAGCAACTGGGAGACAGGGCGCTCTGCGTGCTGTATTGGCTCGATGATCAACTGGTAGCGTTCAATCTGCTACTGATCGACGAACATCGGCTGGTGGACAAATTTTTCGGTCACGACCTTGAACTGACACGTGAGTACAGCTTGTATTTCAGAAGCTGGATGGAGAACGTCGACTACTGCATCCGTAACAGAATTGCGCTATACGAATGTGGCCAGGCCGGATACGCCAGCAAAGTTCGCCTGGGCTGCACCTTCCAGAGCAATACGCTGTTCTTCCGCCATCGCAACGGGTTGGTCAATAACATGCTCAAGTTAGTCAAACTATTCGTCCGCCCAGACCGTCATGACCCCGCCCTTGCGGCAGCGATAAGCGAGCATTAATGCCAATCACCTCTGAATCAAAGCGCAATGCTCCAGCGTTCAAGGTCTCGCGCTGGACGGTTCAGCGCAAACTGGTACTGGCCTTCTGGCTGGTCAGCGTCATCCCCACCATGATCGCCGCCGAACTGGCCGCCACCACGCTGTCGCATATTTTCGACAACAACGTGCGCGTCTGGCTGCAGGAATCGACCGAAATCGTCAAAGACGAAATCGGCGAAATCGTTCAAGACAATGCCCGCGCGGCGCAATTGTTCCTGCGCTATACCCACCCGCCTACCTCCCATACAGCCCTGCGCCACGACAAGTTGACCGCCGACATTGCCAGTGCAATGGACATTAACGTGGTGGCGCTGATTCGCAGCAGTGACCACAAAGTGGTATTCAGCACGGCCAGTGAAGCCATCGTTGACCAGATCAGCATGGCGCCCAATGCCGTGCTGCAAACCATCGACGTGGGCGGCGTGCCCACCGGCACAGTGGTTTCGACCTTTCCTACCACCCAGGATGGCGAGGCGTATCAATTACTGGTTGCCACTTACATGGACAACAGCTTTTTGACCAGCGTCGCTGACGTCCACTCCCTGGACCTGCGCCTGTACCTGGCCAGTGGTAATGGCTATTCCGAAATTTTCTCCAGTCAGCACTTTGATGACCGTGAGCTTCAGGTGCCGACTGCCATCGAGCAAATACTGCGCGAGACCAAACAGCCCAGCGAGCAATTCACCACTCGCTACAGCGGACTGTACTGGCCAATCCTCAACGGTACCGGTGAACTGCAAGGCGTGATTTACAGTGGTTTGCTACGCCATACCAGTCTTGTCGGCCTGGTCAATCAGAGCAACCTGTTTGCACTGATTTTCCTGGTCGGCTCGATACTTTCGCTAAGCGTTGGCTGGCTGGTTTCCGAGCGCCTGACCCGGCCACTGCGCGGTCTGTCTGAAGGTGTACGGGCCGTGATTGCCGGGGATTACACACAACTGGTCACGGTGTCTGGCCGGGACGAACTGGCTGAGTTGAGCAGCACCTTCAACCACATGACCGTACGCCTGGCCCAGTTGCATCATCTAGAGGCCCAGTTGCGCCGGCGTGATCGCCTGCATGCCCTGGGCGAGGTCGCCATGGGCCTGGCCCACGAAATCCGCAATCCGCTGGGCATTATCAAAACCGCCACCCAACTGCTGCACCGGCGGGCCAATCTGGACGAAACCGACAAGCGCCATCTGGAGTACGTGGTCAGCGAGGTATCGCGAATCAACGAGCTCATTACCGACTTTCTGGACTTTGCCAAACCCAGTGCACCGGTGCGTTCAGTCCAGCCGGCACGACTTCTGGTCGAAGATATTCTGGGCTTCTGCAAGCCCGAACTGGACAGCCACAACATCAAAACCGAAATAGACGACAAAGCCCCCGGGGCAACCATTTACGCGGACACCCGGCAACTGAAACAGGCCTGCCTGAACCTGACCATCAATGCCATAGACGCAATGCCTGACGGAGGGCACCTGACATTGCGCATTGCCCGTGACACCAACAATGACACCGTGATCAGCATTATCGATAACGGCCAAGGTATTGAACCTGACATGATCGAGCGAATTTTCACGCCTTTTGTAACCACCAAGGCATCGGGTACGGGCCTGGGTCTGCCCAAAGTGTTCTCCATTATGGAGAACCACGACGGCCGGATTGAATGCATCAGCGAGAAAAACGCCGGAACCACCTTCAACCTGTATATTCCGGCCCACGGAGGGGATGAGTCATGAGTCACAACATCCTGGTGGTCGACGACGAGCCGAAACTTTGCGACCTGCTCAGTTCCGCGCTGAGCCAGAACGAGGTGCAGGTATTTACCGCAGGCAACGGCCTGCACGCACTGGCCATTCTGGAACAGGAAGACATCGACCTGATCATCAGCGACTGGCGCATGCCCGGCATGGACGGCTCGCAGTTACTGGCCGAGGTCAAGGTGCGTTACCCGCATCTGCCAGTCATTGTGATGACGGCCTACAGCACGGTGAAAAACGCCGTACAGTCGATGCGCGATGGCGCCTACGACTACATTGCCAAACCCTTCGATATCGACGAACTGGACATCACCGTCAGCAAAGCCCTGCAGTTTCGCGACATCCTGCGCGATAACGCACGCATGCGCGCCGAACTCGACGAGCACTGGCATATCGAGAGCCTGATAGGTGACAGCCCGAGTTTTCGCCGGGTGTTGCAGGCCATCGACTCGGTGCGTGACAGCAACGCCACCATCCTGCTGACCGGTGAAAGCGGTACCGGCAAAGAGATGGTCGCCCGTGCCATCCACAACCACGGTAGCCGGGCCGACAAACCCTTTGTCGCGGTCAATTGTGCGGCGATTCCTGAAGGGCTGCTGGAAAGCGAGATGTTCGGTCATCGCAAAGGCGCCTTTACCGGTGCCGTCGCTGATCGTATCGGGCGCTTCATGCAAGCGGACAAAGGCACTTTGTTTCTCGATGAAGTGGGTGATATGCCCCTGGCCCTGCAGGCCAAGATCTTGCGCGCGCTGCAAGAGCGAGTCATTGAGCCCGTTGGAGATCCCCGCGAGCGCAAGGTCGATGTCCGGGTCATTGCAGCCACCAATAAAAACCTGCTGGAAGCCGTGGCCAACAAAGAGTTTCGCGAGGATCTGTACTACCGCCTGAATGTATTCCCGATTCCCCTGCCTGCCTTGCGCGAGCGGGTTGAAGACATCGCTGCGCTGGCGCGGCACTTCGCCCACAATCTGGGAGCTACTGCTGGCAAACGGATCAGCGGTTTCAGCCCCAGTGCCTTGCGGGCAATGGCCGAATACAGCTGGCCCGGCAACATTCGCGAACTGCAGAACTGCGTCGAGCGCGCCACCATTGTGGCCACCAGCAGCACAATCCAGGACAGTGACCTGCCGCCGTACCTGTTCAGTGCCCAGCCGAGCCAGACCAGCGCCCTGCCGAGCCCGGGCCCGAGCGTACCGCCCGATCTGGAAGCGGCGCTGGCTGAAGTGGAAAAAGCCTACATCCTGGCGGCGCTGCAACAAGCCCACGGAGTCCAGGCTGGTGCAGCGCAGTTGATTGGCATATCAGAACGCAGCTTCTGGTACCGCCTGAAAAAGCTCGATATACACGTCGACAAAATCATCAGATAAAGCCAACCCCCTGTTTCAACATCAAATGCTCGCGAGCTTTCAAGCTCCAATGCTCGCGAGCAAGCTCGCTCCTACAGGTGCTGCGCCGGGTTCAGGCAACCTGCGCCCGCAACTGCCGCGCCGCCGCCACCATGTTGATCAGTGCCGCTTCGGTCTCGGCCCAGGCGCGGGTTTTGAGGCCGCAATCGGGGTTTACCCACAGCCGCTCTGCCGGAATACGTTGGGCCGCCTTGCTCAGCAACTTGACCATCTCGGCCGTGTCCGGAACCCGTGGCGAGTGGATGTCATACACCCCCGGGCCAATGTCGTTCGGGTAATCGAATGCTTCAAACGCATCCAGCAGTTCCATATCCGAACGCGAGGTTTCGATGGTGATGACGTCAGCGTCCATCTCGGCAATCGACTTGATCACATCGTTGAACTCGCTGTAGCACATGTGGGTATGAATCTGTGTTTCGTCCCCGACTCCCGAAGCACACAGGCGAAAAGCCTCCACTGCCCAGTCCAGGTATTCCTGCCACTGCGCCCGACGCAACGGCAGGCCTTCACGCAAAGCCGCTTCGTCAATCTGCACAATCTTGATCCCGGCTTTTTCCAGATCGATCACCTCGTCACGAATCGCCAGCGCCAGTTGCTGCGCCTGCACTTTGCGCGATACATCTTCGCGGGGGAATGACCACATCAGCATGGTCACCGGGCCGGTCAACATGCCCTTCATTACCTTGTCGGTCAGGCCCTGAGCGTATTTGATCCAGTCCACGGTCATGGCTTGAAGACGGCTCAGGTCGCCGAAAATGATCGCCGGCTTCACACAGCGCGAACCGTAGCTCTGCACCCAGCCATATTGCGTAAACACGTAGCCATCCAGCTGTTCGGCAAAGTACTCGACCATATCGTTACGTTCGGCTTCGCCGTGGACCAACACGTCCAGCCCCAAACGCTCCTGGGTTTGTACGGCGTTGCGAATTTCGCTGTGCATGGCGTCGGTGTACTCACTGACCGACAATTTGCCCTGTTTGTAAGACTGCCGCGCCAGCCGAATCGATGCTGTCTGCGGAAACGATCCAATAGTGGTCGTAGGAAATGCCGGCAGATTCAGGCGCGCGCGCTGCAACTGGATACGGGTGGCAAACGGTGACTGACGCTGGCTGTCCGCAGCGGTGATCGCTGCGGTACGTGCTTGCACCGCAGGCTTGTGAATTCGTGGCGAGTTGGCGCGGCTGGCCTGCACCGCACGGCTTTGGGCCAGCGCCTGCTGCACTTTGGCATCCTGGGGGATATTCAGCGCATCGCGCAGTACGGCAATTTCGTCGCACTTTTGCCGGGCAAAGGCCAGCCAGCTTTTAAGCTCGGCATCCAGCCGGGTTTCGCGGTCCAGATCAACCGGGCTATGCAACAGCGAGCAAGAGCCGGCAACCCACAGATTGTCACCAAAGCGTTCTTCGGCTTCCTGCAATTGGGCCAGGGCGTTTTCCAGATCACAGCGCCAGACGTTGCGACCGTTCACCAGACCCAGCGACAACACTTTATAGGTCGGCAGGCGATCCAGAATGGCATGCAACTGGTCAGGGGCACGCACTAGGTCAACGTGCAAACCTTCCACCGGCAGGCTGACAGCCAGCCCCAGATTGTCTTCCAGACCGCTGAAGTAAGTGGCTACCAGCTTCTTCAGAGGTGAGTACTGAAGGATGTGGTAAGCACGCTCAAAGGCGTTTTTCCACTCCTGGGGCAGGTCAAGCGACAGAATCGGTTCGTCAATCTGCACCCATTCCACACCTTGTTCAGCCAGACGGGAAAGAATAGCGGCGTATACCGGCAACAGGTTTTCCAGCAGATCGAGTTTGTTGAACTCATTACCCTTGGTCTTGCCCAGCCACAGGAAAGTCAGCGGTCCTATGATCACCGGCTTGACCTTGTGGCCCAGGGCCAGGGCCTCGGCAGTTTCTTCAAACAGCTGATTCCAGCTCAGTTCAAAACGCTGATCCTGACTGAACTCCGGCACCAGGTAGTGATAGTTGGTATCAAACCATTTGGTCAGTTCTTGAGCGTACTGGCCGTTGCCGTGTTCGCCGCAGCAACTCTGGCTCGCACCACGGGCCATGCCGAACAGGGTATTCAGGGTTGGACGGCCCTGGGCGTCCAGGGTACTGGCGAACCGCTCGGGAATGGCACCGAAGGTCAGCGAGTGGCTCAGCACCTGGTCGTACCAGGCAAAGTCACCCACCGGCAGTAAGTCGATCCCGGCGTCTTTTTGCAGTTGCCAGTGGCTGGCGCGCAGTTCACGCCCCACAGCTTGCAGGGCAGCCTGGTCAATATCGCCCTTCCAGTACGCTTCGAGTGCTTTTTTCAGTTCACGATCCGCACCGATACGCGGGAAACCAAGATTGTGTGCCAGGGCCATAACGACATTCCTTCGTGTAAGTAATGGCACAATTATCGACACGCACTGCAACATGAGACAAACTCAACGTTTTCGTGTTGATCATCAAATTTACTCATGGAGTCACCGTGCTGGAAATTCGTCACCTCAAAACCCTGCACGCATTACGCGAGTCCGACAGCCTGGTCGAAGCGGCTGAACGGCTGCACCTGACACAATCTGCTTTATCCCACCAGTTCAAAGAGCTGGAAGAACGCATGGGCATGCCGCTGTTTGTGCGCAAAACCAAACCGGTCCGTTTCACCAGCGGCGGGTTGCGCCTGCTGCAACTGGCCGATGCCATGCTCCCGCTGCTGCGCGGCGCCGAGCGCGATATCGCCCGTTTGGTCGGCGGTACGGCCGGACGTTTGCACATGGCGATTGAGTGCCACAGTTGCTTCCAGTGGCTGATGCCCACCATCGATCAGTTCCGCGACGCCTGGCCCGAGGTCGAACTGGACCTGGCTTCGGGCTTTGCCTTCGCCCCCTTGCCTGCACTGGCCCGGGGCGATCTGGATCTGGTGGTTACTTCTGACCCGCAAGAGATTGCAGGTCTGACGTATGTGCCGCTGTTTACCTACGAAGCCATGTTGGCCGTTGCCAATCAGCATGCTCTGGCCAGCAAGCCGTTTATCGTGCCGGAAGATTTGAGCACTGAGACTCTGATTACCTACCCGGTGGAGCGCGACCGGCTCGATATTTTCACCCGCTTTTTAGAGCCGGCAGACGTTGAACCGGCACAAGTGCGCACCTCCGAGCTGACCGTCATGATGATGCAGCTCGTAGCCAGTGGCCGTGGTGTATGCGGGATGCCGCACTGGGCCTTGCATGAATACAGCTCGCGCGGCTACGTGAAAGCCAAGCGCCTCGGTGAGAAAGGGTTGTTTGCCACGCTCTACGCGGCGGTACGTGCCGATATGCTCGACGCCCCTTATATGCGCGACTTTTTGCTGACGGCCAAAGACACATCCTTCTCGACCCTGGACGGGGTGAGTGCCGTTCGCTGAACCTGTACAACCTGCGGGAGCAAGCTCACTCCTGCAGGGGCGGGTCGCTTATACCAGCCGGCGCATATGCACCCGGTCGTAATACTCCTCCCCCACCCGGATCGCGCAATCTTCAAGCCCCGACTGTTCAAACCCGCAGCGGCGATACAAGGCCAGCGCCGCTGGACTGTTGGCGCTCACGCTCAGTTGCAGCACTTTTATTTCGGGCTCCTGCTCTGCCATGGACAACACTGCCTGCACCAGGTGCTCGCCCAGCCCCTGCCCGCGAAAGCCCCCGGATACGTACAAGCCGAACAGCGTGGCCTGATGCCGGGCGTCTTCCCACGGCTCGAAAGCCAGACCCACTACCCCCACCAGCCGGTCATCGACAAAGGCGCCGAACAGCGCGCTCAATTCATCATCCAGCTGTGCTTGCCACCAACTCAGTGGCAACTTTTCACGGTTTGACAGGCTGGAAACAAAAGCCTCGGGGTGCAGCGCGTAGGCCTCCAGCAGTAACTGGCGATACGCACTGGCGTGTGAGGGATCAAGCAGTTCTATAGCCATATCGGGTCCCAATCATAGGGTTTTACGTTGTTCCAGCATCAATTTTACCGCCAGACCGGCCAGTACAAAGCCCATGACATAACGCTGGACAGCCAGCCACAGCGGATTACGCACAAACCAGAAGGCAATGCCTGATGCAAACAGCGCAATCAACAGGTTCACGGTGAAACTGACGCTGATCTGGGTCAGGCCCAACAGCAGGCTCTGGGTAAACATCGAACCATGCTCGGGGCTGATGAATTGCGGGAACACCGACAGGTAAAACACCGCGACCTTGGGGTTCAGGACGCTGGTCATAAACCCCATCAGCACCAGTTTTGGCGATGAGTCCGGCGCCAGCTCCTGCGCTTCAAAAGGCGAGCGGGCACCCGGCTTGAGCGCCTGCCACGCCATCCACAGCAGATACAGGGCCCCCGCCCACTTCAAGACCTCATAGGCCATTGGTACTGCTAAAAATACCGCTGTCAGCCCGGCTGCGGCGGCAAACATGTGCACCAAAAAACCTGCGACCACACCGACCAATGAGGTCACCCCCGCTTTTCGCCCCTGACAGATCGAGCGCGAAATCAGGTAAATCATATTTGGCCCCGGCGTCAAAACCATCAGCAAACACGCCGCAGCGAAAATCAGCAGGTCTTGAGCAGGAATCATGGTCAGTCCTTGTCAGAAAAGGAATCAGGCTGAGGTCAGCATGGTGTCGCGATAAAACGGCAGGATCAGGTCTCGGGTCAAGGGAGCCAATATCAGCCCGCCATCACCCTGCGGATCGATCCACTGCACTTCTTCAATCTCGGCGGCGGGCGCCACTGACTGCTGGATATGCAGCAGAAACAGCTCGGCCTGCACTTCAAATCCCGGCTCATTGACCGCCGGTGCCGAAAAGTGGCCCAGGTAGGTGGCATTGGCCGGATCAATCTTTAATGCCAGCTCTTCTTCCAGTTCACGGGCCAGGGCAGTGATCGGCTGCTCGTGGGGTTCGATCTTGCCACCCGGCTGCATAAACGCCAGGGTGCCGCGCTTGCGCACCAGCAGGGTTCGGCCATCGGGACCGATCAGCAGAGCAGCAGCAATACGGATGATGTCAGGGGTTGCGGTGCAGCGTTCAGAAGACGTCACAAGAATCGGCCAGCAGCGTAGAAAGAGCGCGAAGGATCACATGGCTTGGCGCCCATGCAAAGACACAGATGCCGCGCATAACCGAACCCTCTGTATGGACATTTGCCGTCTTTAAGACACTAAGCCCCGTTCAATGGGTAAGATGCCTTGTCAGCAAACCTCCAGTCCAGAGAGGGAGCCGACTGCTACAGCTGTATCGCCGGGGGTTTACCGCCCCGTTTTTTCTGTTCGACGCCCGCCTGAACAGACAAGCCTGAAACAGGAAACCCTATGAGCCTGTCACTGCTAAGCCGCTATGCGTTTTTTGCCTTCTGCGTGATTTTCACTCTCGCCAGCCTGCCATTTATGCACTACGAGTGGTTATGGCCATTCACCACCGTGACCCTTATCTTGAGCGTGCTGGGGATTTTCGACCTGCTGCAAAGCCCCCACGCGGTGCGCCGTAACTATCCGATCCTTGGCAATATCCGCTATCTGGTGGAGGCTATCCGCCCGGAGATCCGCCAGTACCTGCTGGAGTCCGACAGCGACGCACTGCCCTTCTCGCGGGCGCAACGCTCCCTGGTCTATTCCCGCGCCAAGAACGAAAGCGCCGACAAACCTTTTGGCACCCTGGTTGACGTGTACCAGCCCGGCTTCGAATTTATCGGCCACTCCATGCGCCCGGCACCGCTCACCGACCCCGGCAGCTTCCGCATCATCATCGGTGGCCCGCAATGCACCCAGCCGTACTCAGCCTCCATCTTCAATATTTCGGCGATGAGTTTTGGCTCGCTGAGTGCCAATGCCATTCGCGCGTTGAACCAGGGCGCCAAGCTCGGTAACTTTGCCCACGATACCGGCGAAGGCAGCATCAGTTCCTATCACCGTGAAAACGGCGGTGACCTGACCTGGGAACTGGGCAGCGGCTACTTCGGCTGCCGTACCTCTGACGGTCGATTCGATCCCGAGCGCTTTGCCGAACAGGCCCGCACCCCGCAAGTACGGATGATCGAAATCAAAATGAGCCAGGGTGCCAAACCAGGCCATGGCGGTATTCTGCCCAAGCACAAGGTCACCCCGGAAATTGCCGAAACCCGCGGCGTACCCATGGGCGAAGATTGCATCTCGCCTTCGCGCCACAGTGCATTTTCAACACCACTGGAACTGATGCAATTCATCGCCCAGTTACGTGAGCTATCCGGCGGCAAGCCTGTCGGCTTCAAGTTCTGCCTGGGCCATCCGTGGGAGTTCATGGGGATTGCCAAGGCCATGCTTGAAACCGGCATCCTCCCCGACTTTATCGTCATCGATGGCAAGGAAGGCGGTACCGGCGCCGCCCCGGTGGAGTTCACCGACCACATCGGCGCGCCGATGCGCGAAGGCTTGCTGTTCGTCCACAACACCTTGGTGGGCTTGAACCTGCGGGACAAAATCAAGCTGGGAGCCAGCGGCAAGATTGTCAGCGCCTTCGACATTGCCAGCGTGCTGGCCATTGGCGCCGACTGGGCCAACTCGGCCCGGGGCTTCATGTTTGCCGTCGGCTGCATTCAGTCGCAATCGTGCCACACCAACAAATGCCCGACCGGCGTCGCCACTCAGGACCCTCTGCGCCAGCGTGCGCTGGTGGTACCGGACAAGGCGCAGCGGGTGTTGCAGTTCCACACCAACACCCTCAAGGCACTGGCCGAAATGCTCGCGGCAGCAGGCCTGGAACACCCGGCACAACTCTCGGCCAAACACCTGGTGCGCCGTGTCTCGGCCACCGAAATCAAACTGTTCTCGCAACTGCACGTGTTCCTCAAACCCGGCGAGTTGCTGACCGGCGAGATCAATGGCGAGTTCTATTCGCGCATGTGGCAAATGGCCCGGGCCGACAGCTTTGAACCCAATGAAATTGCCGCAGCCTGACCAGGACTGATCAACATGTTGAAAGTGATTGCCGAAGACTTCATCAAGCACGAACACCTTGAAACTGTGCGCCCGTGGTACGCCGAGCTGGTGGAAAAAACCCGCCTGGAGCCTGACTGCATCGCTTACGACTTGTATGTGGATCACCAGGATCCGGGGCATTTTATTTTTGTCGAGCAATGGCCCGATCAGGCCGCTCTGGATGCTCACTGCCAAAGTGAGCATTTCAGGCGGTTGGTGCCGCAGATCAATGCATGCCAGTCGCAGGAATGCAGGTTTATGTTCATGAATGCCTTTTGACGACACCAACCTGTGGCCCTTGAGATATTCTGCAATATCCAACCTTTGCAATTAGCTACCAATACCCGCACCCTGCGCGCCGCCGATGTACGGCGCGCATCATCTGTTACGCGCGCCGGTCTTAATTCAACCTTTCGTTTGAGTACTCACCGTGACGATTAACGGACGCGACCACCGCATCGATTTCTTTCGCGGGCTGGCGCTGATCTTTATCTTCTGGGATCACATCCCGCACAACCCGTTGGCCGAACTGACCGTGCGTAATTTCGGCCTCAGTGATGCTGCAGAAATCTTTGTCTTCCTGGCCGGTTATGCCGCGGTACTGGCCTACGGAAAAATCGCACAGCGTGACGGCCTGCTGATCGCCGGAGTAAAAATCCTGCGCCGCGCCTGGGTGCTGTATGTGGTGCATATTTTCTTGCTCGCGGTGCTGATGGGCATCGTGTTCTTTGCCAACAGCCATGTAGAGACCCGGGATCTGGTGCAAGAGATGGGCTTGCAGTACTTCCTGAGCAACCCGCAACAGGCACTGACCGACGAGCTGCTCCTGCGTTTCAAACCCAACCTGATGGACCCGCTGCCGCTGTATATCGTGCTGTTGCTGGGCTTGCCGCTGGTGCTGCCGATGTTGCTGCGCAAAGCCCGATACGTGTTGGCCGTGTCGTTCGCGCTGTACTTGCTGGCACCGGTGTGGAACTTCGCGGCCCAGGAAGGCGGCGTGTGGTTCTTTAACCCGATGGCCTGGCAATTCCTGTTCATTCTGGGGGGCGCGGCTGCGCTTCACGGGCAACAAGGCAAGGCGCCTGAAACTCGAGCGTTGTCGCATCAACCCCTGTTTATGACGGCCGTGGTGTACCTGTTGCTCACAGGTCTGCTGGCGTTGTCATGGAAGTGGCCTCAGTTGCACGACGCGGTCATGCCGCCATGGCTGGGGGAATACCTGTACCCGATCAGCAAGACCAATCTCTCGCCGGTTCGCTTGCTGCACTTTCTGGCGCTGGCTTACGTGGTTGCCAGGTTGGTGCCCCACAGTGGCTGGCTGAACAACTGGTTCGCCCGGCAAACCTGCCGCATGGGTCGCTACTCTCTGGAAGTGTTTTGTCTGGGGGTGATTCTGGCGCCGCTGGCCGACATGCTGAATGCACTGGGGGGGGACATCATGGTGATGCAGATTTTCAGCGCCCTGATGGGCGTGGGAATCATGGCCGTGCTGGCCGCATGGCTGGACTGGAACAAGCGCCTGGCCCGACCTGCCAAGTAAGCAGCACTGTGGGAGCTGGCTTGTCAGGTAAGCAGCACTGTGGGAGCTGGCTTGGCAGATAAGCAGCACTGTGGGAGCTGGCTTGCCAGGTAAGCAGCACTGTGGGAGCTGGCTTGCCAGCGATGCAATCACTTCGGTTTAACGGATTGACCGAGGTGATTGCAGCGCGAGCAAGCTCGCTACTGCAGAATGAGCGGTGCAGGGGGAGTTAACTACGGACCGCTGGCGATGTTGTCTGGGTCGGCTGCAGCTTGAACACGTAGAACAGCACCGTCAGCAGAATCAGGAACGCCGGGCCCACGAACAGGGCGATCCGGGTTTCCTCGAAGTAGGCCATCAGCCCTACAACCATCAGCAAGAATCCCAAAGCGGCGTATGAACTGTAAGGGTACAGCCACATGCGGTACTTCAGGCCGGCGGCTTCTTCAGGGCTCAGACTTTTACGGAAGCGCAGTTGAGCCAGCAGGATCATCAGCCAGGTCCAGATCGCACCAAAGGTCGCAATCGCAGTCACCCACACGAACACTTGTCCGGGCGCCAGGTAGTTAAGCAATACGCCCATCAGCAACACCGCAATCGACAACAGCAATGCCTGACGCGGCACACCATTTTTCGAGGTGGTGCCGAAGTTGGCCGGGGCCTGACCGTTTTGCGCGAGGCTGTAGAGCATGCGGCCCGTGCTGAAAATACCGCCGTTGCACGATGACAGTGCTGCCGTAATCACCACGAAGTTGATGATGCCTGCCGCTGTCTTGATACCCAGACGCTCGAAGGTCATCACAAACGGGCTGCCCGAGGTGCCGATTTCGTTCCACGGGTAGATCGACAGAATCACAAACAGCGCGCCGACGTAGAACAGCAAAATGCGCCAGAACACCGAACCGATCGCGCTCGGGATAGTCTTTTGCGGGTTCTTGGCTTCACCGGCAGTCAGGCCGATCATTTCCACACCAAGGTAGGCGAACATCACCATTTGCAGGGACATCAGCACGCCCTGGATGCCATTGGGCAAGAAGCCGCCATGGGTCCAGAGATTGGAAATACCCAACGCTACGCCATTGTTGCCAAAGCCGAACGCGATAATGCCGATGCCGCCGATCACCATCGCAATGATGGTGACGATCTTGATCAGAGCAAACCAGAATTCAAACTCGCCGAAGGCTTTGACTGCAATCAGGTTGATCGAGCCCATGCTGATCAGCGCAGCCAGCGCCCAGATCCAGCGCGGGACATCGGGAAACCAGACACCCATGTACACCGCCACCGCGGTGATTTCGGCAACGCAGGTCACCAGCCACAGGAACCAGTAGTTCCAGCCGGTCAGAAATCCGGCCAATGGCCCCAGGTAATCCTGGGCGTAGCGACTGAACGAGCCGGCTACCGGGTTGTGCACGGCCATTTCGCCGAGTGCGCGCATGATCACCAGAATGGCCAGGCCACCGATGATGTAAGACAGCATGATGGCCGGGCCGGCCATTTCAATTGCTTTGGCCGAGCCCAGAAACAGGCCGACACCGATGCAGGCGCCAAGGGCCATCAGGCGAATGTGGCGTTCGCCCAGCTCGCGCTTGAGCGGACCGCCTTGTGCGGTTTCACCGTGGGGCTGGTGGTTGCCGACTGGCATAAAAGTACAACCTCGTATTGTTTTTGGATGTGCATCAACTGAGCGCTCGACCAAACCGGGTGAGTGACCTGGCTTGCCTCTTGATCGGCCCTGACCTTGTAGGTCGATGGACCAAAAGGGAAATGCCCTGTTGAGATCGGCGGCGAGTATTGCATAGGGCTGGTGCACAGTCATGCCCCGTTCCAAGACCTGTTTTGCTGCTTGAAGGCTCTAGTCCTGCACTTTAGGACTAATACCACTTAACACTTGGGTAACGGCCAGGGTCGCAAAATTCTGTTCACTTCCACGGCACAAATCTTTTCGCCTGCTTGCGTCAGCGTCTACGCTTCATTCAAGCGCAGCCAATATGCGCATCTGGATCTGCAAACTATGGGCGTACTGTGGCATTCCAATTCCAATAAAACCGCAGAGCCATCAACGACAATGGCGGAACCTGTGCCCCAACCAGAAAAGGGCAAATCGGGGCGCTATGGCTGGGGTTTATTCTGGCTCCTGGTGTTAATCACACTGATCGTCTGCGGGTTTGCCATTGCCAACGAAGTGCGCACTTCAAAACTCCAGGCCCGGGAGTTCAGCCGTTTTGCTGCGTCCCTGAGCTACTCGATGCATGCAGGTCCCACAGACTCGATCCGCTATCCCGGAACAGGCCCTTTCGACCAGCGCCTGGGCTACAGCGCCCTGGGTGATTTCCTGCCGCGTCTGTTAAAGCGTGACTACATAATCGCTGAGCAAACCCGCTTCTCCCCTGAGCTCCTCAGCTACAGCGAGAAAGGATTTTTCGTGCCCTACGCCGAAAAAATCCAGGCCGGGCTGTCTATCACCGACTGTGCCGGCAGCCCCCTGTACCAGTACGATTACCCGCAGCATCTGTACTCCAGCTTTGCGAGTATTCCGCCACTGATGGTTCACAGCCTGCTGTTTATTGAAAACCGCGACCTGCTGGACCCAAAACTGCCAATGGCCAACCCTGCGGTCGACTGGCCGCGTTTCGCCATGGCGGCATACTCTCAAGTGGCCAAACTGTTGCACTTGCCCGGCCAGTCGGCAGGGGGCAGCACCCTGGCCACACAACTCGAAAAATACCGCCACTCTCCGGATGGTTTGACGTTGTCCGGTGGCGAAAAGCTGCGGCAAATGATTTCAGCCAGCGTGCGGGCTTACCAGGGTGGTCCGCAAACACTGGAAGCACGCCAGAAAGTGGTACGCGACTACCTCAACAGCGTGCCGCTTTCCGCGGTACCCGGCCACGGCGAAGTGCATGGCATGGCTGAGGGTCTGCGCGTGTGGTACGGCGCCGACTTCAATCAGGTCAATCAACAGTTGAGCAGCCCCGCTACTGACCCAAAAAGCCTGGCAGATAAAGGCCTGGCGCTGCGCGAGGTGCTGTCGCTGATGATTGCCCAGCGTCGCCCGTCACATTATTTGACCAAGGGCCGCGATGAACTGGCGCAACTGACCGACAGCCACATACGATTGCTTGCGCAGAGCAATGTGATCGATCCCGCACTGACAACCGCCGCCCTGGCCAGCCGCGTGACCTACCGCGACTGGCAACAGGCGCCGACGATTCAACCCGTCGAAACCAACAAGGGCATCAGCCTCGCCCGCAGTCGGCTATCGGTCCTGCTCAAGCGCCCGCTCTATGATCTCGATCGCCTTGACCTGTCAGCCACCAGCACCTTGCAGGGTGATTTGCAGCAGCAGGCCAGTGACTACCTGCGCAAACTGGCTGACCCCGTGTTTGCCGGCAAGCTGGGTCTGTTGGGCCCGAGCTTGCTGACGCCAACCAGTACCGCGCAAGTGCGTTACAGCTTCACTCTGTTTGAACTCACCCCCGATGGCGCGCGCGCGCGGGTGCAGACCGACAGCACCGACCAACCCTTTGATATCAATGAAGGCAGCAAGCTGGAACTGGGTTCAACCGCCAAACTGCGGGTCATGACCACCTACCTGCAAATCATTTCCGAGCTGCATGAGCGTTATGCCAGCCAGTCGAGCGCCGACCTGAAAAAAATCCAGATTACCGATCAAGACCCTCTGACTCGCTGGGCCCTGGCCTACATGATCCAGAACCCCGGCGCCAGCCTCGCCAAAATGCTCGATGCGGCTCTGGACCGGCAGTATTCAGCCAACCCCGGGGAAGGTTTCTTTACCGGGGGCGGCATGCATCACTTCCACAACTTCCGCAATCAGGACAACAACCGCAGCCCCTCCCTGCGGGACGCGATACGGGAATCGATCAACCTGCCGTTCGTGCGCCTTATGCGCGATGTGGTGCGCTACACCTCTTACCAGGCACCCAGCAACAATGCCGAATTGCTTCGCGATGACCAGAACCCGCGCCGGCAGGAATACCTGAGCCGCTTCGCCGACCGCGAAGGTACGACCTACATGCTCAAGTTCTGGAAAAAATACAAAGGCAAGGATTCCAAGGCGCGCCTGGAGACCTTTCTCGACAGCATGCACCCCACCGCCATTCGCATGTCCGCGGTGCACCGCTATCTGTTCCCCCATGCTGAGCAGGCCACGTTCAACAGGTTCGTACGTTCGCACCTCAGCAGCGACAAGATCACCGACGAACGTCTGGCCAGGCTTTACCAAAGCTATGGCCCCGGCACCTACGACCTGCCGGACCAGGGCTACATTGCCAAAGTCCATCCACTGGATCTGTGGCTGCTGGGCTATCTGCTGAACAATCCCCAGGCCACCTTCCAGCAAGCAATAGCCGCCAGTGAATTCGAGCGCCAGGAAGTCTACAGCTGGCTGTTTAAAAGCAAGCACAGAAGCGCCCGGGACAGCCGGATTCGCACCATGCTGGAAATCGAAGCCTTCCTTGATATTCACCAGCGCTGGCAACAGGTGGGCTACCCGTTCGACCATCTGGTACCGTCCCTCGCCACAGCGCTGGGCAGTTCCGGTGACCGTCCGGCAGCGCTCTCGGAGCTGATGGGGATCATCCTTAACGATGGCGTCCGTTTGCCGGTGTTGCGTATTGATACCCTGCATTTCGCCGCAGATACGCCGTACGAAACCCGCCTGGTGAACGATCCCGACAAAGGGGTCCGGGTGATGCCCAGCGAAGTTGCCAGCGCACTGCGCGATGCCCTGTCCCAAGTGGTGGATGCAGGTACGGCGCGACGCGTATCGGGCAGTTTCAAACTGGACAATGGCACCCCGCTGGCCATGGGCGGCAAAACCGGTACCGGTGACAACCGGATCGAAAGCATGGGGGCTGGCGGACGCATCCTCAGTTCCAAATCAATCAACCGCACCGCCACTTTCGTGTTTTACATCGGCGACCATCATTTCGGCACCTTGACCGCCTTCGTACCCGGGCGCTCGGCCGAAGCCTTCAAGTTCACCTCGGCATTGCCGGTGCAAGTGCTCAAGGGCATGGCGCCCATTCTCACGCCTTACCTGCAACCCGGCACCCACACCCTGTGCCAGATCCCGAAACCCGCACAAACCCTCTGACCCCCTCTTCTCCTGTAGGAGCGAGCTTGCTCGCGAGCTCTTCTGCAAGATCGCGCAAAGCTCGCGAGCAAGCTCGCTCCTGCAGTTCATCATCAATTCGTAGCCGGCTCGCCACCGGGGCGCGAGTGTTGAGAATCATTACCGTTCGTCTACTGCGCTTGCGCTCTTCTTAAGATATATCTTAAGTTGTATCTAACTTGCAGAGAGGACTAAGAGAAATGAGAGAACATCATCCCCATCACCGCGACCATGGCGCGGGCCCGGACAGTTTCGAAAAACGCTCAGGCCGCGAACGCGGTGGCCGCGGCCCACGGGTATTTGCACCTGGCGATTTGAAATTGCTGCTGCTGGCCCTGATTGCCGAGCAGCCTTGCCACGGCTACGACCTGATCCGCCAGATCGAAACCATGTTCGACGGCGCCTATAGCCCCAGCCCCGGTGTGATCTACCCGACCCTGACCTTCCTTGAAGAAAGCGAAATGATCCAGGGCGATGCTGAGGGCGGGAAAAAACGCTATTGCGTGACCGACCTGGGTCGCCAGTCCCTGACGGATCAGGCCATTGCCCTGGATGGCGTGCGTATGCGCATCGAGGTCAGCAAGCGCTCACTGCGCGGCCATGATCGTCCGGCAGAAATCCACGAAGCGGTGCACAACCTGCGCCACGCCCTGCAAATGCATCACGGTCGCTGGAGCCCGGCAGAAATTGTGCGGGTCCGCGATTTGCTCAACAACACTGCCAAAGCCATAGTCGACGGCCCTGTTACTGCACAGGAGGATGCTCAATGAATACCGCTGATACCCAGACCATTCACCGGGTCACCCACGAAATCAAACGTCGTAAACTTGAAGTGCTGCGGGTGGTCGACCTGACCCCGCGCATGCGCCGCATCACCCTGGGTGGCCCTGAGCTCACAGGCTTTATCAGCCTGGGCAGCGACGACCACGTCAAACTGTTTTTCCCGCAGACCGCCGAGGAACTGGCGACCCTGGAAAATCTGGAATTGAGTGCAGGCATGAAGAGCAAGACCATGCCACCGATGCGCGACTACACCCCGCGTCGCTATGACCTGGACACACTTGAGCTGGACATCGATTTTGTTTTGCACGGTGACGGCCCGGCGGCCACCTGGGCGGCTCAGGCCAGCCCGGGGCAATCGTTGTATATCGGGGGTCCGCGGGGCTCGATGGTAGTACCGGACATGTTCGACAGCTACTTGCTGATCGGCGACGAAACCGCGTTGCCAGCAATTGCCAGGCGCCTGGAAGAACTGCCCGCCAATCGTCGCGCCCTGGTGGTGGTCGAGGTGGAGAACGCCGCGGAAGAGCAGGCTTTGAACAGCGCAGCCTCAGTGGAAGTGATCTGGGTTCACCGCGACGGCTCAAACAACTTGCTGGAGATCGTCGAAGGACTGAGCGTTCCACAAGGCAAGCTCTATGCCTGGGTCGCTACCGAAACGGCGTTGTCGCGCAAAGTGCGCAGAGTGTTGCTGGATAGCCACGGGCTGGATGAAGAATTCGTCAAGGCTGCAGGTTACTGGCGGCTGGACAGCAGTTCAGAAGAATAGCCCTGCCTGACCTGCAGGAGCGAGCGCTTCCAGGCACAATCAGCTCGCTCCTACAACAACAGGGTTGTTCGGCCGCGCCAGCGATCCAGCCCCACGACAACCAGCGCCACCAGCACAAACCCCGCCAGAATCCCGCAGGCATTTACGAACACCTGTGCATAACCAAGGGTTTCAACGTCAACAAACGGATACGGGTACGTACCCAGCAAGTCGCCGCGCAACAGGATGTAGGCGAAATACAGCGCAGGGTACAAAACCCATAGCCCGATATGGCTCAGGCGCAGCGACCCTTTGGGTACGCAGAACCACCAGTACAACGTGAACAGCACCGGCATTATGTCGTGCAGCACTTCATTGGCCAGCCATTGCAGGCCCTGCGGTTGCCAGAGCTGGCGCAGCAGCAGGCTATACGCCACACCCACCACGATAATGCTCACGGCAATGCCGCTGCTGACCCAGGGCTGCAGGAAAAACCCCTTGCCTGTGGCATTTCGCGTGCCAGCGGCAAAGGTCAACACTGTCGCGGCCAGGGTGTTGCTGAGGATGGTGAAAAAACTGAAGTAGGCCACCAGCCCCCCCACCAGACTCGCTCCCGATGTCCAGCGCGCAAACAGCACCAGATCAAGCTGAATGGCCAGCCCGGTCCATCCCAGTATCGCCACCAGTCTGCATAGCATGCGCTGCCGGGCTTCGCTCAATCCCATCGCGGTTGCGTTCATGGGTCTGTCAAAGTTCGCGTTTGGTACGGGCGTATTTCACATACAGCTTTTCGACCTTTTCCCGCGCCCAGGGGGTTTTACGCAAGAAGGTCAGACTCGACTTGATGCTCGGGTCGCTCTTGAAGCAGCGAATATCAATGCGCTCGGCCAGCCCTTCCCACTCGTAATGCGCCACCAGCGCAGTGAGGATCTGTTCCAGCGTCACGCCGTGCAATGGGTTGTTGTTGGGTTCAGTCATGCCGAGCCTTTTAAGCAATAGAGGAAAGTCGCGCACCTTAGCCGAGCACCTGCTCAGGGGGAAGAGCATTCGCTATGCAGCCAGTCTAGCGGTGACCTGACGGCCAAATGAAAGTTCCGCTTGGCGACCATTAAAGCAATGTTATATTGTAACTATAACTTGCCACTCAAAGAGCGCTCAGCGCCCCCTGTCCTCCCCAGTCCCTTGCCAAGGAACCTGCAATGTCCGCCCCTGCTTTCCCACGTAACCTGCGACGCCTGCGCCTGACGCCGCTGGCCACCGCACTGCTCATCGCCTCCCCGGCCTATGCCCTCGAACTGCAACCCCAAGTGATTACCGGCAATCCTCTGGGTAGCAGCCAGCTGGCCTCGCCGACCACGGTGCTGGAGGGCGACGACCTGACCCTGCAACAGCAAGGCAGCCTGGGGGAAACCCTGAACAAACAGCCCGGCGTGTCTTCGTCCTACTTCGGCCCGGGCGCCAGCCGACCAATCATTCGCGGACTGGATGGCGACCGGATCCGCATCCTGCGCAATGGTGTCGGCGCGCTGGATGCCTCGTCGCTGTCATACGACCACGCGGTGCCACTGGACCCGGTCAATGTTGAGCGGATCGAAATCGTCCGTGGCCCGGCGGCTCTGCTCTATGGCGGCAATGCCATCGGCGGCGTGGTCAACACCTTCGACAACCGCATCCCGACTGAAGCCATCGACGGAATTCATGGCGCCGGTGAACTGCGTTATGGCGGCGCCGCAACCACCCGCAGCAGTGCAGGCAAACTGGAAGCTGGCGATGGCACTTTCGCCTTGCACCTGGATGCCAACGCCCGCGAGTTCAATGACCTGAAAATCCCGGGCGAGGCCCGCAGCCGGCACGCCCCGCAAAGTGACGACGATAGTAAAAGGGGCCGCCTGGGTAACAGTAACGGTCGTCAGGATGGCGGTGCCTTGGGCGGTTCCTACACCTGGGATGACGGTTACGCCGGGTTGTCCTACAGCACTTACGACGCCAATTACGGCTCGCCTGCAGAGCAGGACGTACGCATCCGCATGAAGCAGGACCATTACGCTTTCGCCTCGGAAATACGCAACCTGCAAGGGCCGTTCAGCTCCCTGAAACTGAATGCCGGGTACACCGATTACGAGCATCGCGAAATCGAAGGGGGTGAAGTGGGTACCACCTTCAAGAACAAGGGCTACGAAGCCCGGGTCGAAGCCCGTCACCTGCCGCTCGGGCCGTTGAACGGGGTGATCGGCGCGCAGGTCAATCGCAACGAATTCTCGGCGCTGGGCGAGGAAGCTTTCGTGCCGCAGACCGACACCAACAGCGGCGCGCTGTTTATTCTAGAAGAACTGCAGGCCACTGACAGGCTGAAACTCAGCCTCGGCGGGCGCCTGGAACATACCGTGGTGGACCCGGATGCCAAGGGTAACGAGCGTTTTTCTGCCGCTGACAGTTCCAAAAGCTTCACCGCCGCCAGCCTGTCGTCAGGCGCCGTGTTTACCCTCACCCCCATCTGGTCGCTGGCCGCCACCCTCGGCTACACCGAACGCGCACCGACCTTCTACGAGCTTTACGCCAACGGTGCCCACGTTGCCACCGGCACCTATGAGGTGGGCAACGCCAGTTTGTCCAAAGAAAAAGCCGTGTCCAGCGACCTGGCCCTGCGCTTTGACAACGGCACCCACAAAGGCAGCTTCGGCGTGTTTTACAGCCACTTCTCCAATTACATCGGCCTGCTGGGTACAGGTCGCACCCTGAACGACGAAGGTCAGCCCGATGCGGACGGCATACCGGAGTACACCTACTCCGGAGTACGGGCTCGTTTCACAGGTTTCGAAGCCAAGGATCATTGGACGCTTGGGGAAAGTGCCTACGGCAAGTTCGCACTTGAACTGTCGGGTGACTACACCCGCGCCACCAACCTCGACACCGGTGAAGCCTTGCCACGAATCGCCCCGCTGCGCCTGAGCAGTGGCCTGCTGTGGGAGCTGGATCGCTGGCAGGCACGGATCGATGTCGAACATGCCAGCAATCAGGGACGAGTTCCGGCCAATGAGTCCGGTACCGACGGCTACACCACCCTGGGCGCCAGTGCCGGCTATCACTTTGATGTGGGCAGCAGCCAATGGCTGGCGTTCGTCAAAGGCGACAACCTGACCAACCAGACAGTGCGTTATGCCAGCTCGATTTTGCGTGATATTGCCCCTGCTCCGGGGCGAGGGATAGAGGTCGGCCTGCGTACCACCTTCTAGCGCTCTCGCCTCTGTACCCAATCTTGTGGGAGCCGGCTTGCCGGCGATGGCTGTACTAGGGTCACCTGCATCGCTGGCAAGCCAGCTCCCACCATTCAAACATGAGGCAAAAAGCCCCTGGGCCGAACGGGCGCAGCGTACTGATACCGAAAATGATCCATGCCACTTAATGCCCAATCTCCTGTGGGAGCCGGCTTGCCGGCGATGGCTGTACTGCGCCTGTGCAGGGAAACAGCGTCGCCTGCATCGCTGGCAAGCCAGCTCCCACCATTCAAACATGAGGCAAAAAGCCCCTGGGCCGAGCGGGCGCAGCGCACTGATACCGAAAATGATCCATGCCACTCAATGCCCAATCTCCTGTGGGAGCCGGCTTGCCGGCGATGACTGCACTGCGCCTGTGCAGGGAAACAGCATCGCCTGCATCGCTGGCAAGCCAGCTCCCACCATTCAAACATGAAGCACAAAGCCCCTAGGCCGAGCGGGCGCAGCGCACTGATACCGAAAATGATCCATGCCACTTAGTGCCCAATCCTGTGGGAGCCGGCTTGCCGGCGATGGCTGCACTGCGCTTGTGCAGGGAAACAGCGTCGCCTGCATCGCTGGCAAGCCAGCTCCCACCATTCAAACATGGGGCAAAAAGCCCCTGGGCCGAGCGGGCGCAGCTCACTAATACCGAAAATGATCCATGCCACTTAGTGCCAATCCTGTGGGAGCCGGCTTGCCGGCGATGGCTGTACTGCGCTTATGCAGGGAAACAGGGTCGCCTGCATCGCTGGCAAGCCAGCTCCCACATTCAAACATGAAGCAAAAAGCCTCTGGGCCGAACGATTGCAGCGCACTGTTACTGAATCAGAAATGATCCATGTCACCAGTGCCCAAGCCAGCTCCCACCCTTAAATATCCATTTGCGCCCCGCCCGGGGCCTTATTATTTCGACGCTTCTCAATAAAAATCTGGTCCGCATATACCGCTATCCGCCTCAAACATGAGGCAAAAAGCCTCTGGGACGAACGGTCGCAGCACACTGTTACCGAATCAGAAATGATCCATGTCACTTAAAGTGCTGTTTCTAAACGTTTCGGGGCTTTATCATTTCCCCATCGAAGGCTGAATCGATTCACTCTGCCTTCAAATCTCCAAGTGCTAATCCTGCCTCCAAAGACAGCGCTACCCACTGCCATAGCCGTATTTATAAAGACCTACATCTCGACCATGTCTACATTTCAGATTTTGCGCAAACCCGGCGCACGACGCCCTATTGCCGGGCAAAAGGCCCTGAGCCTACTCGGTTCCCTGGCTGTTTTGGGCCTTGCCTCCAGCGTACAGGCGGCCCCGGCTTTCGACAGCGACTCCAAATGGATGCTCGGCGACTGGGGCGGCACGCGAAGCGAGCTTGAAAAACAGGGCTATGCGTTCTCCCTGGACTATGTCGGCGAAGTGGGTTCGAACCTGCATGGCGGCTATGACCATGACCGCACTGCGCGCTACAGCGATCAGTTCGGCCTGGGCACGCATCTGGACTTGCAGAAGATTCTGGGCTGGAACGACGCTGAATTTCAGCTGACCATTACCCAACGCAGCGGTAACAACATCAGTAATGACCGGATCAACGATCCGCGTGTGGGCGGTTTCACTTCGGCCCAGGAAGTCTGGGGCCGTGGCCAGACCACCCGCCTGACGCAGATGTGGTACCAGCAGAAATTTTTCGATCAGAAACTCGACATCAAGGTCGGTCGTTTCGGTCAAGGCGAAGACTTCAACACCTTCCCCTGCGACTTCCAGAACCTGGCTTTCTGCGGCTCCCAGGTCGGTAACTGGGCCGGCAGCATCTGGTACAACTGGCCGGTCAGCCAGTGGGCGCTGCGGGTCAAATACCACCTGACGCCCGAGTTGTATGCACAGGTCGGCGCCTATGAGCAGAACCCTTCGAACCTGGATCGCGGCAATGGCTTCAAGCTCAGCGGCAGCGGTACACAAGGCGCGGTGCTGCCGATCGAACTGGTGTGGACGCCAAAAATTAATGGCCTTCCAGGGGAATATCGGGCGGGTTACTACTACAGTAATGCCAAGGCAACAAATGTTTACAAAGATGTAAATGGCCAACCGGCCGCGTTAACCGGCCAAGCATATCGCAGCAGTTCAAGCAAAAACGGGATGTGGCTGGGCGTGCAACAACAGCTCACTTCCCGCGCCAGCGACCAGTCAAGGGGGTTGAGTGTTTTTGCCAATGCCACCGCTCACGACAAGAAAACCAACGCCGTGGACAACTATGTTCAGGCAGGTCTCATCTACAAAGGCGTGCTCGATGCGCGCCCCAAAGACGACATCGGTTTCGCCATGGCCCGGGTGCATGTCAACCCGGCCTACCGCAAAAATGCCCAGGCCACCAATCAGGCCCGCGCCCTCTACGATTTCGATAACCCGGACTACCTGCCGCCCCAGGATACCGAGTACAGCGCCGAGCTTTATTACGGCGTGCATGTCACCAATTGGCTGACCGTTCGACCGAACCTGCAGTACATCCGCCACCCCGGCGGCGTCAGCAAGGTAGATGACGCCCTGATCGGCGGTTTGAAAATTCAAAGCTCGTTCTGAGGAACGAGCTGCAAGTACCGTGTTTGAAACGAGCAACAAAGAACCTATTTCGATGAATCATCCCCGCCTCGAATCGTCCTTCAAAGGCAGCCTGCGCGGGAACACCTCTAACGTAACGGAGAACCACACTATGAGCACTGATGGTGCTTTCAGTCGAGGCCGCTTGCTACCAAGCCTACTCGGTATCTTGCTGCTGCTAATGGGCCTGGCCATGTTGGTCGGGGGTATCAAGCTGTTGACGCTCGGCGGGTCGAGTTATTACCTGCTGGCCGGTATCGGCTTTGGCTTGTCCGGCGCGCTGCTGATTGCCGGGCGCCGCGCGGCGCTGGGTCTGTACGCGCTGGTGCTGTTTGCAAGCACCGTCTGGGCGCTGATGGAAGTCGGTCTGGACTGGTGGCAGTTAGTGCCGCGTCTGGCGCTGTGGTTTGCCATCGGCATCGTGTTGCTGCTGCCATGGTTTCGTCGTCCACTGCTGCGCGGTCAGCCAGCTCCGGTTGCTACCGGCGCGCTGGGCGTTGCCGTAGTGCTTGCCGGTGCCGCTGCACTGGCCAGCCAGTTCACCAGCCCGGGTGAAATCAAAGGCCAGCTGGACCGTGATGCCGTACCTGGCATGACCAACACCGCTCCGGCCATGCCCGATGGTGACTGGCAGTCCTATGGGCGTACTGCCCATGGTGACCGCTACTCGCCGCTGAAAGAAATCACCCCGCAGAATGCCCACAAGCTGGTTCCAGCCTGGACATACCGCACCGGTGACATTCCTGGCGCTGGCGATCCCGGCGAAACCACTGCCGAAAACACTCCGCTGAAAGTCAACGGCATGCTGTACGTGTGTACCCCACACAGCCAGGTGATTGCCCTTGACCCGGATACCGGCAAGGAAATCTGGCGCTTCGATCCGAAGATCAGCACCATGAACGAGGCCAACTTCAAAGGTTGGGCGCACATGACTTGCCGTGGCGTGAGCTATCACGACGAAGCGGCCTACGCCAAAGCCGGCACTGAACAAAGCCCTGCCGAGCCTGCGGCCGCTACTGCGAGCAACTCGTGCCCGCGTCGTCTGTTCGTGCCGACTGCCGACACCCGTCTGATCGCCATCAATGCCGACACCGGTAAAATGTGTGAAGACTTCGGTGACCATGGCCAGGTTGACCTGCGCCACAACATCGGTGACTTCACTCCGGGTGGCTACTACTCCACCTCGCCACCTGCCGTGACCAAAGACCTGGTTGTGATTGGTGGTCACGTAACCGATAACCTGTCCACCAACGAGCCATCCGGCGTGATCCGCGCGTACGACGTACGTACCGGCAAACTGGTATGGAACTGGGACAGCGGCAACCCGGACGACACCACGCCGATTGCTGAAGGCAAAACCTACACTCGCAACTCGCCCAACATGTGGTCGATGTTCGCAGTGGACGAAAACCTCGGCATGCTTTACCTGCCGATGGGCAACCAGATGCCTGACCAATATGGCGGCGACCGTACCGAGGACTCCGAGAAGTACAGCGCAGGCGTGACTGCTCTGGACATCAATACCGGTAAAGTTCGCTGGACCCGTCAGTTCACTCACCATGACCTGTGGGACATGGACGTTGGTGGTCAACCGACCCTGATGGACATGAAAACAGCCGATGGCGTGAAACCGGCACTGCTGGCTTCGACCAAGCAAGGCAGCATCTACGTGCTGGACCGTCGCACTGGCGAAGACATCGTACCGATCCACGAAGTGCCGGCACCTGGCGATGCGGTCAAGGGTGACCACACCTCGCCAACCCAGCCTCGCTCGGACCTGAACCTGAGCCCGCCGGATCTGACCGAGCGCGACATGTGGGGCGTTACCCCGTTCGACCAGATGCTGTGCCGGATCAACTTCAAATCCCTGCGTTATGACGGCATGTACACCCCGCCATCGCTGCAAGGTTCCATCGTGTATCCAGGCAACTTCGGCGTGTTTGACTGGGGCGGCATCTCGGTCGATCCGGTTCGCCAGATCGCCTTCCTGAACCCGAGCTACATGGCGTTCACTTCCAAGCTGATCCCCCGTGAAGAAATTGCTGCACTGGGTCCGCGTGTCAGTGAAACCGAAGGCGTGCAACCTAACGAGGGCGCTCCGTACGGGGTCATCCTCGAGCCGCTGCTGTCGCCACTGGGCTTGCCTTGCCAGGCTCCGTCCTGGGGTTATGTGGCTGCAGTCGACCTGACCAACAACCAGCTGATCTGGAAACACAAAAACGGCACCGTGCGTGACAGCTCGCCAGTTCCACTGCCACTGCCAATGGGTGTTCCAAGCCTGGGCGGGACCTTCACCACTGCCGGTGGTGTAGCCTTCCTCAGCGGTACCCTTGACCAGTACTTGCGCGCTTACGATGTAAGCAACGGCAAGCTGCTGTGGGAAGGTCGCCTGCCTGCTGGCGGTCAAGCCACACCGATGACCTACACCGGCAAGGACGGCACCCAGTATGTGCTCGTTGTCGCTGGCGGCCACGGCTCGCTGGGCACCAAGCAAGGTGACTACGTGGTAGCGTTTAAACTGGCTGAGTAAGCTTACAGCCGGTTCCGGGAAAGGCGGCCATCGCGAGATGGCCGCCTTTTTTTGTGCCTGCGAATCCGCCTGGAACCATGGCAATCCCGGGGCCCGGGGCTGCCACCGGCCCATGCCCCTGATGATGAAAAACCCTTCACCTTGAAACCACTGGCAATACGCCCCATCTAAGACACATACCCAATTGCGCAGGTGCCCCATGAGCGACCAGCAAGAATTCCCGGACAATACAACTGAGTACACCGATGTAGAGCACACCGAGACCGAATCAACCGAACACGCTGCAGGTACTGAGCTGGCCTTGCCGGGGCAGAATCTGCCGGACAAGGTTTACATCATCCCGATTCACAATCGGCCGTTCTTCCCGGCGCAAGTGTTGCCGGTCATCGTCAATGAAGAGCCCTGGGCCGAAACCCTGGAGCTGGTCAGCAAGTCGCCGCATCATTCGCTGGCGCTGTTTTTTGTCGACACCCCTCCCGATGATCCCCGCCACTTCGACACCTCCAGCCTCCCGGAATACGGCACGCTGGTGAAGGTGCATCACGCCAGCCGCGAAAACGGCAAACTGCAGTTCGTGGCCCAGGGCCTGACCCGCGTACGCATCAGCATGTGGCTCAAGCACCACCGTCCACCGTATCTGGTGGAGGTTGAATACCCGAAAGAAAATACCGCCCCCACCGACGAGGTGAAGGCGTACGGCATGGCGCTGATCAACGCGATCAAGGAGTTGCTGCCGCTCAACCCGCTGTACAGCGAAGAGCTGAAAAACTATCTCAATCGCTTCAGTCCGAATGACCCGTCGCCGCTTACCGACTTTGCCGCAGCATTGACCTCGGCCACCGGCAACGAGCTGCAAGAAGTGCTCGATTGCGTACCGATACTCAAGCGCATGGAAAAAGTCCTGCCGATGCTGCGCAAGGAAGTCGAAGTCGCGCGGCTGCAAAAAGAAATTTCGGCCGAGGTCAATCTCAAGATCGGCGAGCATCAACGCGAGTTCTTCCTCAAGGAACAGCTCAAGGTGATCCAGCAGGAACTGGGACTGACCAAGGATGATCGCAGCGCCGATATCGAGCAGTTCAAGCAACGTCTTGAGGGCAAGACCCTGCCCCCCCAGGCACAAAAACGCATCGACGAAGAAATGAACAAGCTGTCGATTCTGGAAACCGGATCGCCCGAATACGCGGTGACCCGCAATTATCTGGACTGGGCGACAGCGGTGCCGTGGGGCGTGTTCGGTCAGGACAAGCTCGACCTCAAGCACGCGCGAAAAGTGCTCGATGCCCACCATGCCGGGCTCGATGATATTAAAAACCGTATCCTCGAGTTTCTGGCCGTAGGTGCCTACAAAGGCTCGGTCAGCGGCTCGATCGTGCTGTTGGTCGGCCCTCCCGGGGTGGGTAAAACCAGCGTCGGCAAATCCATTGCCGAATCCCTGGGGCGCCCGTTCTATCGCTTCAGCGTTGGCGGCATGCGCGATGAAGCCGAGATCAAGGGCCACCGGCGCACCTATATCGGCGCCCAGCCGGGCAAGCTGGTACAGGCACTGAAAGACGTTGAAGTGATGAACCCGGTGATCATGCTCGACGAGATTGACAAGATGGGCCAGAGCTTCCAGGGCGACCCGGCCTCGGCGTTGCTCGAAACCCTTGATCCGGAGCAAAACGTCGATTTCCTCGACCACTATCTGGACCTGCGCCTGGACCTGTCCAAAGTGCTGTTCGTGTGTACCGCCAACACCCTGGACTCGATCCCTGGGCCATTGCTCGACCGTATGGAAGTGATTCGCCTCTCCGGTTACATCACCGAAGAAAAGATCGCCATTGCCAAGCGCCACCTGTGGCCCAAGCAACTGGAGAAAGCCGGGGTATCAAAAAACAGCCTGAGCATCAGCGACAGCGCCCTGCGTGCCGTGATCGACGGCTACGCCCGTGAAGCCGGGGTGCGCCAGCTGGAAAAACAGCTGGGCAAGCTGGTACGCAAAGCGGTGGTCAAGTTGCTGGATGATCCCGCGGCGGTGATCAAGATCGGGCCCAGGGATCTCGAAGCTTCGCTGGGCATGCCGCCGTTTCGTAACGAGCAGGTCATCAGCGGCACCGGAGTCATTACCGGTCTGGCCTGGACCAGCATGGGCGGCGCCACCCTGCCGATCGAGGCAACCCGCATCCACACCCTCAATCGCGGCTTCAAGCTGACCGGACAGCTGGGGGATGTGATGAAAGAGTCGGCCGAAATTGCCTACAGCTACATCAGCGCCAATCTGCAGAAATTTGGCGGCGACCCGCGCTTCTTCGATGAAGCCTTTGTGCACTTGCACGTGCCGGAAGGTGCGACGCCCAAGGACGGTCCGAGTGCCGGTGTGACCATGGCCAGTGCCTTGTTATCGCTGGCCCGCAATCAGGCACCGAAAAAAGGCATCGCCATGACCGGCGAGCTGACGCTGACCGGGTACGTGTTACCGATTGGCGGCGTGCGTGAAAAAGTGATTGCGGCACGCAGGCAGAAAATTCACGAGTTGATTCTGCCCGAACCTAACCGGGGCAACTTTGAGGAGCTGCCGGACTACCTGAAAGAGGGTATCACCGTGCATTTCGCCAAGCGCTTTGCCGATGTGGCCAAAGTACTGTTCTGAAACAAGGGAGAATTTTCCGGCCCTTGCTGCAGGCTCGTTTCACTCGCCAGCGGCTACGGCAATCGGGTCGTTACAACACCCGAACGCCGTGGCGTCGCTGACGAGGTACGGGGCTGCGATAGACGGCGCAGCAAGCCCCCCCTGACTGAAGCCCCGTGCCTCGTCAGCGACTACAGGAAGCTACGGGAATCATGGGTTATGCTGCGCCCTTGTATTCGTCTGACCGGAGCCATCAATGCCCCATGCACGTATCCTCTCACTGCTCAGCCTCAGCCTGCTGACAGCCTGTGCGCACCCGCCTGCGAACAACCTCACCGTTGAAGATCAAAGCGACTGTCCGATACAACTGCACAACGGGCAAAATTTGACCCTGTCGCTGCCAAGCAATCCCACCACGGGTTACCGCTGGGCGATTCAGGACTCTGCCGGGGGCATTCTGCGCAGCCTGAGCCCTGAGGTTTACAGCAGCACCGACAACGGCCAGTTACTGGGAAGCGGCGGGCAATCGACCTGGCGCTTTCAGGCATTTGCCACCGGCAACGGGCGCCTGCGCCTGACCTCTCAGCAGCCCTGGGAGCCAGAAGCCGAACCCGCGCAAACATTCGATTGCCAGATCACGGTGAACTGACATGCCATGGCTGATTCTCGCGGTCATGGGTGCCGGCGCGTACCTGTACGGCCTGAGCATGCACGCCACGCTCCTGTGTCTGATCAGCAAAGCCGTCCCGGTGCTGGCCCTGCTCGGCTGGCTGCAGGATGCACCGCCCAGTGCCTATCGGCGCTGGATCAGCATCGGCCTGATGTTTTCCCTGCTCGGCGACATACTGCTGGCCTGGCCGGTGGACCTGTTTGTATATGGCCTGGGCGCGTTTTTGTTTGCCCACCTGGCTTACCTCAAGGCCTACCTGGTGGACTGCCGCCGCCCGGCGCTGCCGGCACTGGCATTGGCGTTACTGGCAGGCATCAGTCTGCTGAGCGTGATGGCAGCCAAGGGATTGGGGGACTTGTTGATCCCGGTCTGCATTTACGCCCTGACCATCAGCGCCATGCTCTGGCGCGCGCTGGCCCGGCTGGGCAGTGGCGTACCCGGGCGCTCGGCGTGGCTGGCAGCGGCCGGGGCGCTGGCATTCGTCGCCTCCGACAGCATGATCGGGATCAACCGTTTTGTGCTGTCGTTCGATGCTGCGCCCTACCTGATCATTCTCACTTACTGGCTCGGGCAATGGGGTATTGCCGCCTCGGCGTTTAGCCAGAGCAAACGCGATCACTGACAGGCTGGCGCCCCGGCGCGTTGAAGATGCGCGGTTTATCAGACAGACCGCGCATCCCGGCGCCAACTTGGCTAAAATGCGCGCCCTTCAAATATTCCAGCGCCGGAACCGTCGTGAGCAAAGAACCTGACCGTATTTTCGCCCAGCCCCTGGCCCAGGTGCCGGACTTCGCCTTTAACGAGGACGTGGTGCGGGTGTTCCCGGACATGATCAAGCGCTCGGTGCCGGGCTACCCGACCATTGTCGAAAACCTTGGTGTGCTTGCTGCCCAGTTCGCTCAGCCCGACAGTGTCCTGTACGACCTGGGCTGCTCGTTGGGTGCCGTCACCCAGGCCCTGCGCCGACATGTACGCAGTGAAGGTTGCCAGGTGATTGCGGTGGATAACTCGTCAGCCATGGTCGAGCGCTGCCGCGAATACCTCAACGCCCAGAACTCGATGTTCCAGGAGTTGCTGCCGGTTGATGTGATTGAAGGCGACATCCTGGCGCTGGAGTTCAAGCCCGCCTCGGTGGTGGCATTGAACTTCACCCTGCAATTTATCGCCCCCGAACAGCGCCTGGCCCTGCTCGCACGGATTCGCCAGTCATTGCTGCCCGGCGGCGCACTGATCCTCTCGGAGAAGCTGCGCTTCAATGATCCCGAGGAACACGCCCTGCTCACCGATTTGCACGTTGCCTTCAAGCGTGCCAATGGCTACAGCGATCTGGAAATCGCGCAAAAGCGCAGCGCCATCGAAAACGTCATGAAGCCCGACAGCCTCGAAGAACACCGCGAGCGCCTGCTGGCGGCCGGGTTCTCGAAAGTCGTGCCGTGGTTCCAGTGTCTTAACTTTGCCTCGTTGATTGCCTTGCCATGATTGATCTTTCCCCCCTCGCCCGGCGTCTGGCCGGCACTCCACTGGCTGCATGGGCCAACACTCTGCAAGCGCAGCTCGACGTCAAAATGGAGAAAGGCCACGGCGACCTGGAGCGCTGGCAAAGCGCGCTGGATGCCTTGCCCGACGTGAAGCCGACCGAGATCGACCTGCTCAACGGCCTGACCCTGGACACCGACTGCGACGATGCAACCCGCACGCAAATGCGTCAGGCACTGATGGGCCTGTCGCCGTGGCGCAAAGGACCGTTCGACCTGTTCGGCGTACACGTCGACACCGAATGGCACTCGGACTGGAAGTGGTCACGGGTCGCACCGCATATCAACCTCAAGCACAAACGCATCCTCGATGTCGGTTGCGGCAACGGTTACTACATGTGGCGCATGCTCGGCGCCGGCGCCCATAGCGTGATCGGGGTTGATCCGAACTGGTTGTTCTTCTGCCAGTTCCAGGCCGTGCAGCGCTTCCTGCAACAAGAAGCTGCCTGGCACCTGCCCTTCCCGTTCGAAGACCTGCCGCCGAACCTGGAAGGTTTCGACACCGTGTTTTCCATGGGCGTGTTTTACCACCGCCGCTCGCCGATCGAACACTTGCTGGCCCTCAAGGATTGCCTGGTCAAGGGTGGCGAACTGGTGCTGGAAACCCTGGTCATTGAAGGCGACGTCAATCAGGTGCTGGTGCCTGAAGACCGCTATGCGCAAATGCGCAACGTGTGGTTCCTGCCGTCGATCCCGGCGCTGGAGCGCTGGCTGCGCCGTGCCGGTTTCAGCGACGTACGCTGCGTGGACGTAAGCACCACCACCGTAGAAGAACAACGGGCGACTGAGTGGATGAAGTTCCAGTCCCTGAGCGACTACCTGGACCCGAACGACCCCGGCAAAACCGTCGAAGGCCTGCCGGCGCCGATGCGCGCAGTGATCATCGCCAGGAAATAAGAAACCCGAAACGCTGTAGGAGCGAGCTTGCCTCGCGAGCTTTTCCGATGCACCACGAACAGCTCGCGAGCAAGCTCGCTCCTACAGTTAATTCATGTGCCCGGCAGCCGAAGCGCAAAGCCCACGCCCCCGTAGGAGCGAGCTTGCCTCGCGATGCAGGCTACGCGGTCCCTCCATGAATCTGCGTTGAGCCTGTCGCGAGGCAAGCTCGCTCCTACAGAGGCAGAGGGGCGTTATTTGGCCCGACGGGCCTTGAAGAATTCGCTGAGGATAGCTCCGCACTCTTCGGCCAAGACCCCGCCTTCGAACAGCACCCGGTGATTCAGAAAGCCCTGGCTGAAGAACTGCCCCTGACTTTGCACAATTCCCGCCTTGGGCTCCAGCGCGCCGTACACCACCCGAGCCACCCGGGAGTGGACGATCAGGCCCGCGCACATGCTGCACGGCTCCAGGGTCACGTACAGGGTGCTGCCGGGCAGCCGGTAGTTGCTGACCGCCGCTGCGGCTGCACGGATGGCAACCATTTCAGCATGGGCGCTGGGGTCGCTGCCGCTGATCGGGCAGTTAAACCCGCGGCCGATAATTTCACCGTTTTGCACCAGCACCGCGCCCACCGGCACTTCGCCCAGGGCCGCGCCCTGAGCCGCCAGCGCCAGCGCTTCACGCATGTAGTCCTGATCGCGGCTGCGATCGATGATTTGCGGTTGACGCCCTTGTCGCATCAGGAAACCTCAATTGCGGCCATAAGGCCGGTTTCCATGTGGTCAATCACATGGCAGTGGAACATCCACACGCCGGGATTATCCGCCACCAGTGCCACGCGGGCACGTTCGTTTTTACCCAGCAGGTAGGTATCGGTGAAGTAGGGAATGATTTTTTTGCGATTGGACGCCAGCACCTTGAAGCTCATGCCGTGCAGATGGATCGGGTGCTGGTACTGGGTCATGTTCTTCAATTCGAAGATATAGCTCTGACCCAGCTTGAGTTTGGCTATCGGCCGATCGGCGCAGGTCTTGTCCTTGATGTCCCAGGCCACGCCGTTGATCTGCCACAGGCTGGGCGGCTGGTCAGGGCCCAGGTTCTCGGAAACCGAGCCGACCCATTCAAAGTTGAAGTTGATCTTTTCAGCGTTCGCCACATCGGGCTCGGCAATCGGGTTGGCGGGCAACGCCGGTGGCCACTCCACCGCCGCAGCGTTGCTGGCAACCGAGCGCAGCGTGCCCAAACGTACGGGACCGTCTCGCAGTGACAACTCTTGCCCTGCCGCCGGAGCCTTGATCGCCAGGCAAATACGCATGCCGGGGCCCAGCCAGTATTCCTTGCCCAAAGGCCGTGGCTCGACGGGGTTGCCATCCAGGGCATAAATTCTGGCTTCGATACCCGGGATGTTCAGACGATAGGTCAGGGTATTGTCGAGGTTGAGGATGCGCACCCGGGTGATCTGTCCGGCTGGCAAATCAATGGTCGGCACGTGGCTGCCATTAATCGTCGACAGGCGTCCCGGGGTGCCGCCACGGGCGGCTTCACGGGTAATGCTGAACGGCAGAAAACCGCCCTCTTCATCCACGTGCCAGTTTTTAATGCTCAGGGTACGCTCGTGCTGGAAACCGGTGGGCTCGCGCTCCTCGACAATCAGCGGCCCGACCAGACCACGGCCCAGTTCTTCGCTGCTGTTGACGTGGGGGTGGTACCAGAAACTGCCGGCATCCGGCACACGGAACTTGTAGTCGAAGTATTCACCGGGCAATACCGGCAATTGCGAAACATAAGGCACACCGTCCATTTCCAGCGGCAGTCGGATACCGTGCCAGTGAATGGTAGTGGCTACCGGAAGATGGTTGATAAAGCGCACCCGCAGCCACTCCCCCTGTCGCACCCGCAGCTCGGTGCCGGGCGCCGACGGACCGAAGGCCCAGGCTTCGGTTTGATGACCGGGCACCAGTTCCACATCCAGCGGCGCGGCAATCAGCTCATAGTCGTGGCCAGCCTCGGCATCGGCCATCTTGCCCAGCCAGTAACGCGAAGCGCCTCCTGCGCCAACACCCACCACTACCAGGCCGGCCAGACCACCGAGTATTTGTCGACGGGTAAAGGACATTGATTCAACTACCTCTCGTATCCGGCGCGGGCGTGCAGCCCGCAAAAGGCGAATACGATACACCTGCAATTGCGAAACAGTAAGGGCTGCATCCTGCTTCTGTCGGAGCGAGCTGTTGAAAAGCTCGCTCCTACAGGTTGGGGGTACAGAAATAAAAAAAGGGCGGTCAACACCCAGTGTTGACCGCCCTTTTCAAATCAGACCGGTTACCCGGCCGGACTTATTCCCACTCAATCGTTGCCGGCGGCTTGCTCGACACGTCGTAAGTAACGCGGGAGATGCCTTCGATTTCGTTGATGATGCGACCGCTGACGGTTTCAAGCAGCTCGTAAGGCAGGTGTGCCCAACGCGCGGTCATGAAGTCGATGGTTTCAACGGCACGCAGGGCTACAACCCAGGCGTAACGACGGCCATCACCTACCACGCCAACCGATTTCACCGGCTGGAACACCACGAATGCCTGGCTGACTTTGTGATACCAGTCGGCCTTGCGCAGCTCTTCGATGAAGATGTGGTCAGCACGACGCAGAATGTCGGCGTATTCCTTCTTCACTTCACCCAGGATGCGCACGCCCAGACCCGGGCCCGGGAACGGGTGACGGTAGACCATGTCGTACGGCAGGCCGAGTTCCAGACCCAGACGGCGGACTTCGTCCTTGAACAGTTCGCGCAGAGGCTCGACCAGCTTGAGGTTCATCTCGTCCGGCAGGCCGCCCACGTTGTGGTGCGACTTGATGACGTGAGCCTTGCCGCTTTTGGCGCCAGCCGACTCGATCACGTCCGGGTAGATGGTGCCCTGGGCCAGGTACTTGATGTTGTCCAGTTTGCAGGATTCGGCATCGAACACGTCGATGAAGGTACGGCCGATGATCTTGCGCTTTTTCTCCGGATCGCTTTCGCCAGCCAGGTTGTTCAGGAACTGGTCCGCCGCGTTGGCGCGGATCACTTTAACGCCCATGTTCTCGGCGAACATGGCCATTACCTGCTCACCTTCGTGCAAACGCAGCAAGCCGTTGTCCACGAATACGCAGGTCAGCTGATCGCCGATCGCCTTGTGCAGCAATGCCGCCACCACCGAAGAGTCAACGCCGCCGGACAGGCCGAGCAATACGTTGTCAGTGCCGACCTGGGCGCGGATGTTGGCGATTGCGTCTTCAGCGATTTTCGACGGCGTCCACAGGGCTTCGCAGCCGCAGATGTCGAGGATAAAGCGCGACAGGATGCGGCCGCCTTGCTTGGTGTGGGTCACTTCCGGGTGGAACTGCACGCCGTAGTAGCCGCGGGCATCGTTGAACATGCCGGCAATCGGGCAGCTCGGGGTGCTGGCCAGAATGTGGAAGTCGGATGGCATTCTGGTGACCTTGTCACCGTGGCTCATCCACACATCCAGACCGAACAGGCCGTCAGCGTCGATGTGGTCTTCAATGCCGTCGAGCAGGCGGCTTTTGCCGACTACGTCTACGCGGGCATAACCGAACTCGCGCAGCTCGGAACCTTCAACCTTGCCGCCCAGTTGCTCGGCCATGGTCTGCATGCCGTAGCAGATACCGAAAACCGGTACGCCCAGGTCAAACACGGCTTGTGGTGCGCGCGGGCTGTCGGCTTCGTGCACGGATTCCGGGCCACCGGCAAGGATGATGCCTTTAGGTGCGAATTCGCGGATCGCTGCGTCATCCATGTCGAACGGGTGCAGTTCGCAGTAAACGCCGATTTCGCGCACGCGACGGGCGATCAGCTGGGTGTACTGGGAACCGAAGTCCAGAATCAGGATACGGTGAGCGTGAATGTCGAGGGCCATGACAAAATCTCGATTAATTTCAGAAACGACACGGGGCTGAATCAAACAGCCCCGGTGACTTAATTCGTATCGCACCCGGGTTTTGACCCGGATGCGATCACTATCAACTTACGCGATAGTTTGGCGCTTCCTTGGTGATCTGCACGTCGTGGACGTGGGATTCAGCCATACCGGCGCCGGTGATGCGTACAAACTCGGGCTTGGTGCGCATTTGTTCGATGTCGGCACAGCCGGTGTAACCCATCGAAGAACGCAGACCGCCCATCAGTTGGTGCACGATTGCGGTCAAAGAACCTTTGTACGCCACGCGACCTTCGATGCCTTCCGGCACCAGCTTCTCGGCACCCGCAGAGGAGTCCTGGAAGTAACGGTCGGAGGAACCCTGGGATTGCGACATCGCACCCAGCGAACCCATACCGCGGTAGGCCTTGTAAGAACGGCCCTGGTACAGCTCGATTTCGCCTGGTGCTTCTTCAGTACCGGCAAACATCGAACCCATCATCACGCAGGATGCACCGGCGACGATGGCCTTGGACAGGTCACCCGAGAAGCGGATGCCGCCGTCGGCGATCAATGGTACACCGCTGCCTTCAAGGGCTGCGGCTACATTGGCAATGGCACTGATTTGCGGCACGCCGACACCGGCTACGATACGGGTGGTGCAGATCGAACCAGGACCGATACCGACCTTGACCGCATCGGCACCGGCTTCAGCCAGGGCCAGGGCAGCAGCGCCAGTGGCGATGTTGCCGCCAATTACCTGTACTTCAGGAAAGGTTTGCTTGACCCAGCGAACACGGTCGATCACGCCTTTGGAGTGGCCGTGCGCGGTGTCGACAACCACCACGTCAACGCCTGCAGCCACGAGGGCGGCAACACGGTCGGCGGTGTCTTTGCCGGTTCCCACTGCCGCGCCTACACGCAGACGACCCTGGTCGTCCTTGCTGGCCAGCGGGTAAGCCTTGGCTTTTTCGATGTCGTTGACGGTCATCATGCCTTTAAGGGCAAATTTGTCGTCGACGATCAGTACGCGCTCGATGCGGTGCTTGTGCAACAGCTCGCGGGCTTCGTTCTTGTCGGCGCCTTCCTTGACCGTGACCAGACGCTCTTTAGGCGTCATCACTTCACGAACGGTGGCTTCCAGACGGTTTTCGAAACGCACGTCACGGGACGTCACGATGCCGACCAGGTCGCCATTGTGCAGTACAGGAACGCCGGAGATGTTGTGCAGGCGGGTCAGTTCGAACAGTTCGCGAACAGTGGCATCGGCTTCGATAGTGATGGGTTCTTTAACCACACCGGCTTCGTAGCGCTTCACTTTGCGCACTTCGTGAGCTTGCTGCTCGATGGTCATGTTCTTGTGGATGATGCCGATACCGCCTTCCTGAGCCATGGCGATTGCCAGACGGGCTTCAGTCACGGTGTCCATTGCAGCGGAAACCAGAGGAATATTCAGTTCAATGCCACGGGTCAAACGAGTCTTAAGGCTGACTTCGTTCGGGAGAACCTCGGAATAACCGGGGACGAGAAGGATGTCATCGAATGTGAGTGCTTCTTGGCTGATACGCAGCATCGCTGGGGCTCCCGAGCGGGAAAATGGAAGCGCGTTATTGTACTCAAAACACCTTCATCTCTCAACGGAAACCTTTAGAGAGTTTTGCGCTAAAGGCCATGATTTATTGACTCCCAGGGCAGATTCCAGATGATAGTGCGGCCTTGATTCCTGCTGGAGCCGGGTTGCCGGCGATTCAGACGGCCCGGCGGGCAGAGCCAGCTCAGCGATGCTATCGCTGGCAAGTCAGCTCCCACAGCTTCAGAGCTCGACCTTGACCCATGCCACCGGCTGGTCGAGCCAGTCGGCGAATTCGTCGAGGAAGCTCTGCTTGAAGCCCGCCTCGGCCCAGTTGTTGAAAATGAAGCCCAGATTGGAGAATGCGCACGGCTGCAGGAACAGAAAACCGTTGATGTCATCTTCATGGGCGCACAGCGGACAAATGAAGTTGTCGGTTCGGCCCGGCATCCACTCTTCCAGGCTTTCGAACAGCGCTTCACCGACTTCCTTGCGGCATTCGGCACAGCCTGCCTCTTCGAGAAACCCCTTGGCCGGGGTGTAGATGCAACGCTTGGTGATGATTTCCAGACCATTGACCGGCTGACCGAACGGCAGCGCTTCAGGGTGCAGCACCACACTGGCGGCGCCCGGCGCGATGGCGTAGGCCATACGGCTGCCGCCGCGGCCACAGGTGCTCAGCTCTTGCTCAATGATGTTCTTGCGCACCAGCCAGCGCACGATGGCCCGGGCCCGGGGTTCGTGAACCGGCAAGGTGGATATTCTGGGAACGATGATGCTTTGCGAATTCATGGGTACGGCACATGTACGTGAGATGGAAGCAGCACACATAACCTGCGGGAGCCGGGCTAGCCCGCGATGGCACCATCGCGCTCAAGCCATAAACCGGGCAATTTTTTGCATCGCCGGCAAGCCAGCTCCCACAGGAGATAGCGTTTGGTGCGCAGCTTAATGCCTCACCGTGGCAGGTCAAGCACTCAGATAACGCGCAATCAACGCAATCCCGCTGGCCAGTACCAGCCATGTGACCAGCCGCACAAAGGCTTCGCGAGACAATTTGCGGGTCAATCGGCGACCGATCCACAAGCCCAGCGCCATCGCCGGTAACAGACAAGCGGCAAGCAACAGCAGCGCACCATCGGCATAGACGCCAGCAATTACAAACAGGCCCAGGCGCACCATTGTGCTGCAACTGATCAACGCACTTTGCGTTGCCCGCGCAGCATCCTTGGGCAAGCGCGCATTCAGATACAGCGCGTATAGAAAGCCGCCACTGCCAAACAACGCACCAAACAGACCGCCCGTAATACCGGTGGGAATCGCCCAGCCTGCAGCTACCCGACCCGGGCGCACCGTCACTGCCAGGCTATAAATCGCATAGGCGGTAATGAAAATACCCATCAACAGCAACAACAGATCTGACTTCAGATTGAGCAAAAACACTACCCCGACCGTGCAGCCCAGCGCCATGCACGGCAACAATCGCAACAATTCGGGGCGGGCTACTTCACGTCGCGCGGGCAGCCAGTTGCCAAAGGCCGCGACAAAATCCAGCAGTACCAGCAACGGGATGATTTTCGATAACGGCAGGCACAGGATCAAAATCGGTCCGGCCACCAACGCCGTGCCAAACCCCGCGACTCCGAACACGATATAGGCCAGAGCAATGCCCAGCTCGATCAACACCCACTCGGCACCGGTAAAAGGCAAGTCCATGGCTTTTCATCCTTGTTTTAGTGGCGCGACTTTAACCAGACAGGTGCAGTGATAACAATCCACCCTTATGATGGCGCGCATGATTAAAGATCCTTTTGCACGACTCAACCTCGACCGAGAAGTCCTGACTGTCAGCCAGCTCAATGGCCGGGCGCGGGTCTTGCTCGAAGACGTGTTCAGCAACATCTGGGTAGAGGGCGAAATCTCCAACCTCGCCCGCCCGGCCTCCGGCCATGTTTACTTCACCCTCAAAGACAGCGGCGCCCAAGTGCGCTGTGCACTGTTTCGCAATAACGCAGCCCGGGTGCGCCAGGCACTCAAGGATGGCCTGGCAGTAAAGGTGCGCGGCAAGGTTTCGCTGTTTGAAGGCCGCGGTGATTACCAGTTGATCCTCGATACGGTTGAGCCGGCTGGCGATGGCGCGCTGCGACTGGCCTTCGATGCACTGAAAGAAAAACTCGGCGCCGAAGGCCTGTTCAGTGCCGAGCGCAAGGTGCCCTTGCCGGCTCATCCGCAACGGATCGGAATTATCAGCTCACCTACCGGAGCGGTGATTCGCGACATCATCAGCGTGTTCCGCCGCCGCGCGCCGCAAGTTGAGCTGACCCTGATTCCCACCGCGGTACAGGGCCGAGAAGCCACGGCGCAAATTGTCCGGGCACTCAAGTTAGCCGATGCCCGGGGGTTCGACGCGCTGATCCTGGCCCGTGGCGGCGGCTCGCTGGAAGACCTGTGGTGCTTTAACGAAGAAGCCGTGGCCCGCGCCGTGGATGCCTGCGTCACCCCTATCGTCAGTGCGATCGGGCACGAAACCGATGTTTCGATCAGCGACTTTGTCGCCGACGTGCGCGCGCCAACGCCATCGGCTGCCGCGGAGTTGCTGGCCCCGGACTCCAGCGACCTGCAACGGCGTATCGACAGCCTGCATCGACGTCTGGTGATGCGTATCCGCGACCGCTTGATGCGTGACCGCCTGCGCCTGGATGGTCTGGCCCGCCGCCTGCGCCACCCGGGCGAGCGGCTGCGCCAGCAGGCCCAGCGCCTGGATGACCTGGACATGCGCATGCGCCGCGCCTTTGAGCGCAGCCTCAATACCCGTCGCGAACGCTTGATCCGGCTCGAAACGCGGCTGGCAGCGCAGCATCCAGGCCGGCAACTGGCCCTGTTGCGCCAGCGCCTGGACAGCCTGGCCGAGCGCTTGCAACGGGCCATGGGGGAAGGCCTCAAAAGCCGGCGCCTGCAACTGCAAAGCCAGATCCAGACCTTGCATGTGGTGAGCCCGCTGGCCACCCTGGGCCGGGGTTACAGCATCTTGCTGGATGAACGCGGCAACGCCATCCGCAGCGCCACACAAACCCGTCCCGGCCAGCGCTTGCAGGCCAGGCTGGGCGAAGGCCAGTTGCTTGTACGCGTGGAGGACAACCACCTCACGCCTGTCACCCTTTCATTACTGGATTGATCGATGCCGCGTTTTCTCTCTGCACTATTGCTGCTGTGTCTGACCTGTAACGCTCACGCAGCCGACAGCTACATCACCCGCTTGCTGAACAAGCCGGTACCGGGCGGAGTTGCCGTCATTGAACTGGGCACCGGCGCCCAGCCCCCCAAGGCCAGCTATCAAGGCAAGCCGGTGCTGGTGGTCAAGGAGCAAGACACATGGCGAGCGATCGTCGGTATCCCCTTGACCGTAAAGCCCGGCCCCCAGCAGATCAGCTCCGCCGGACGTGACCTGAGTTTCACGGTCGGCAGCAAGAAATACCCTGAACAGCGCATTACCCTGAAGAACAAGCGCCAGGTCAATCCGAACCCGGATGACATCAAGCGTATCGACAACGAACTGGCAGTGCAGCTCAAGGCGTACCGCACGTTCAGCCCCAATACTCCGAGCAACCTGTTGCTGGACAAACCGGTCAACGGGCCGCTGTCGAGCAAGTTCGGCGTGCGTCGCTTCTTCAACGGCGAAGAACGCAATCCCCATGCAGGACTGGACTTCGCTGTGCCCGCGGGCACCCCGATCAAGACCCCTGCCGCTGGCAAAGTGATTCTGATCGGCAATTACTTCTTCAACGGCAACACCGTCTTTGTTGACCATGGCCAGGGGTTTATCAGCATGTTCTGCCATATGTCGAAGATCGACACCAAGGTTGGCCAGCAATTGGCACGGGGTGATGTGGTGGGCAAAGTGGGCTCGACCGGACGTGCTACCGGTCCGCACATGCACTGGAATGTCAGCCTGAACGATGCCCGGGTCGATCCGGCGATTTTCATTGGTGCGTTCCAACCCTGATCCGGCTCTTGCAAGAGGCGGCTGCTCGCAGCATCAGACGCCTTACAGTCGCCAACCAGCGCAATAATAATTACCGCAGCGATAAATAACCGCAATAAATGCTCGAATATTGACCATATTCGAGCAGTTCTCTCAATGTTTTTTCGTCGCTTGCCATCTTCCAGCCCAATGGTTAGGGTTGAAGTCATGAAAACCTCTCACACCCTCATTCTGCTTCGTCAACACCGCAGCCTTTGCCTCGTCAGCGCACGACTGCAAAGCTAATCGCGGTGCCTCGCCCTTGTGCTTTGTATTTCTTCGGCTGGCCGCCTCTTGATAGTCGGCAAGCAAAATAAGGATTGCCTGATGACCATGCTCAAAGACCCTTCTTCCAAGTACCGCGCCTTCCCGGTCATTGATTTGCCTGACCGTACCTGGCCATCGAAAACCATCACCAGCGCGCCAATCTGGTGCAGCTCCGACCTGCGCGACGGCAACCAGTCGCTGATCGAGCCGATGGATGCGGTAAAGAAGCTGCGCTTCTGGAAGACCCTGGTCAGTGTTGGCGTTAAAGAGATTGAGGCTTCGTTCCCGGCCGCATCCCAGACCGACTTCGACTTCGTGCGCAGCTTGATCGAAGACGGCCACATCCCGGACGACACCACTATTCAGGTGCTGACCCAGGGCCGTGAAGACTTGATTGCCCGCACCTTTGAATCCCTGCGCGGGGCGAAAAAGGCCATCGTTCATTTGTACAACGCGACTTGCCCGGCGTTCCGCCGCATCGTGTTCAACCAGGACAAGGAAGGCATCAAAGAGATCGCCGTCAGCGCTGCCAAGCTGTTCGTCAAATATGCCGCTCAGCAGCCTGAAACCCACTGGACGTTCGAGTACTCGCCCGAAACCTTCAGCGCCACCGAACTGGAGTTCGCCAAGGAAGTCTGTGACGCAGTGATCGAGGTCTGGAACCCGACGCCCGAGCACAAGATGATCCTCAACTTGCCTGCCACCGTTGAGTGCGCCACTCCGAACATCTATGCCGACCAGATCGAATGGTTCGGCCGTCATATCAATCGCCGTGACAGCGTGCTGATCAGCCTGCACACCCACAATGACCGCGGCACCGGCGTTGCCGCTACCGAGCTGGGCTTGATGGCCGGGGCTGATCGGGTTGAAGGCTGCCTGTTCGGCAATGGCGAACGTACCGGTAACGTCGACCTGGTGACTGTGGCCCTGAACATGTACACCCAGGGTCTGAACCCCGGGCTGGACTTCTCGGACATCGATGGCGTGCGCAAGGTCGTCGAAGAGTGCAACCAGATCCCGGTCCACCCGCGTCACCCCTATGTGGGCGATCTGGTGCACACCGCGTTCTCCGGCTCGCACCAGGATGCGATTCGCAAAGGATTCTCTCAGCAAAAACCGGATGCCTTGTGGGAAGTTCCATACCTGCCGATCGATCCGGCTGACATTGGCCGCAGCTACGAAGCCGTGATCCGGGTTAACAGCCAGTCAGGCAAAGGCGGTATTGCTTACCTGCTGGAGCAGGAATACGGCATCAGCTTGCCGCGCCGGATGCAGATCGAGTTCAGCCAGGTGGTTCAGCGCGAAACCGACCGCCTGGGTCTGGAGATGACAGCCCAGCAGATCCACAGCTTGTTGCACAGCGAATATCTGCAGGCCAACACCCCTTACGCACTGGTCAGCCACAAGCTGCAGGAAGAGAACGGCCATAGCGCGGTAGAAGTTGAAATCTCTGCCAAGGGCGCTGGCGAGACCAACCTGCGCTGGAGCGGCAAAGGCAACGGCGCGCTGGAAGCGCTGGTGGCAGGGCTGCCGGTGAAAGCCGAGATCATGGACTACAACGAGCACGCTATCGGCGCTGGCACCAATGCCAAGGCAGCGGCCTATATCGAGTTGCGAGTCAATGGTGAGCGTGCCGTGCACGGTGTGGGCATTGATGAAAACATCACCACCGCCAGCTTCAAGGCCCTGTTCAGCGCCCTGAACCGCTCGCTGAGTGAAGCAGAAGCCAAGGCTGCTTAAAGCCGCCGGCCTGAAACGCAAAAGCCCCCAAGGTGTAAAAACCTTGGGGGCTTTTTTGTGCCGGATGTTCAACCCTCTGCAGGCGCGAGCTTTTCAATGCGCAGAGCTCGCTCCTGCAGGTGCCGTTTAGTGCAGGTCGAAGGTATCCGCATCCAGATAGGCCGGGAAGCGCTCGCGGTAGGCCGCCAGCTCACCCGCCGTCAGGCATACCTGAAATACCCCGTCCGCTTCGCCGGCACTGAGCAGCGACTCGCCCTGAAAGTCAAAGACATGGCTGTCACCGGTATAAACCATGCCCTTGCCGTCTGTCCCCACCCGGTTAACCGCCGCCACATAACACAGGTTCTCGATGGCGCGCGCTGGCAGTAACCGGTTCCAGTGCAGCCGTCGCGCACCCGGCCAACTGGCTGTATACAGCAGCAGATCGGTATCGTGGGGGTCGCAACTCCACACCGGAAAGCGCAGGTCGTAACAAATCAGCGGGCGAACACGCCAGCCCTTCACTTCGAATTGAACCTGACGCTCACCCGGCGTGAAGTGCTCGTGCTCACCGGCCATGCGAAACAAGTGACGCTTGTCGTAGTGCAGCACCTCGCCATCCGGGCGTGCCCACAACAGCCGATTGCGATGGCTGCCGTCAGCGGCCCGCACAATCACGCTGCCTGTGACCACCGCATCGAGATCCTTGGCCCGGGCCTGCAACCACTTGCTGGTGGGACCGTGCTCGGGCTCCGCCAGGGTTTTGGACTCCATGCTGAAGCCGGTTGTGAACATCTCGGGCAAGACCACCAGGTCTGCCCCCCGCGCCTGTTCGAGCAACTCGTCAAAGTGCGCAAAATTGGCCTCGCGATCGTGCCAGGCCAATGTGGTCTGCACCAGGGCAACGGTTAAATCGGGTAACCCACTTAGATCACGCATAGTTTTTCTGCTGCTGCACGCAGCGTCTCCTCGCGTTTGGCAAAACACAGGCGGACCAGACGTTGCCCTGGGGGCGGGGTCTGGTAGAACACCGAAACCGGAATTGACGCCACCCCGTGTTCACGGGTCAGCCATAGGGCCATGTCGACGTCATTGAGGTCCGGACGAATAAGGGAATAGTCCACCAACTGGAAATAGGTCCCGGCCACCGGCTTAAAGGTAAAGCGCGACGGGCTTAACAGATCACAAAACAGGTCGCGCTTTGCCTGGTAAAACGCCGGCAGTTCTTCAACATGCTCGGGGTGGGCCTCCATGAAGTCGGCCAGTGCGTACTGCAAAGGGGTAACTCCGCAGAAGCTGACGTACTGATGGACCTTGCGCAACTCTGCCGTCAGGGCCGCTGGCGCCACCACGTAGCCAGTTTTCCAGCCGGTGACGTGATAGGTCTTGCCGAAGGAACTGACAACGAAGGCCCGATGGTACAGCTCGGGATGGGACAAAACACTGACATGGGGCACGCCATCGAACACCAGATGCTCATACACCTCATCGCTGATGATGTAGATATCGCGGTCCGCAATCAGCGCAGCCAACTGGTCCAGCTCGGCCCGGCTGATCAAGGCGCCGCTAGGATTATGCGGGCTGTTGAGGATGATCATGCGAGTGCGGGGCGTCAGTGCGTCTTCGAGCTTCTGCCAGTCGATGGAGAAATCAGCCAGCCCCAGTTGCACATGGACACAACGGCCACCGGCCAGCTCGACCGAAGGCTCGTAGCTGTCGTAGCACGGGTCAAACACAATGACCTCGTCACCGGGGTGAATCACCGCCTGAATCGCACAGAAGATGGCCTGGGTGGCACCGGGGGTGATGGTTACCTCGCTGTCGGCATCGACTTGCACAGCGTAACTACGGGCAATTTTCGCCGCGACCTGCACCCGCAAGGCAGGCAAGCCGGTCATGGGCGAGTATTGATTGTGGCCACTGGCGATGTGATGTCCCACCGCATCGCGCAAGGCTTGCGGGCCATCGAAGTCAGGAAACCCCTGAGACAGGTTGAGCGCGCCGGTTTCAGTCGCGAGCTGCGACATGCGCGTGAAAATAGTGGTGCCGACATTCGGCAACTTGCTGGTAATCATGGCCGTTCCCTGTGATGTTCCCGGCTCTGACTACGGCACAGGACCCATCGAGGATAGCCCAAACCCCAGACACGAAAAAGGGCCGATCAAGGCCCTTTTTCGTTGCGACAAGAGGTTGCGGATCAGCGCTTGTCTTTGCGCTTCTTCTCGGCTTTCTTGTGGTGCGACATCATGCGGCGCTTCTTGTTGACCTGACGGTCGGTCAGCGAGTTCTTGTTGGCTTCGTACGGGTTCTCGCCACCTTTGAACTCGATGCGGATCGGCGTACCGACCAGCTTCAAGACACGACGGTAGGTGTTTTCGAGATAACGGACGTAAGACTTTGGAACCTTCTCGACCTGGTTACCGTGGATCACAATAATCGGCGGGTTGGCACCACCCAGGTGGGCATAGCGCAACTTGATCCGGCGGTTGTTGACCATCGGCGGCGCGTGCTCGCCAACTGCGTCTTCCAGGATCTGGGTCAGACGGTTGGTCGGCCAGCGGGTAACCGCTGACTTGAAGGAGTTCTGCACCGACTGGTACAGGTTACCTACGCCCGTGCCGTGCAGCGCCGAGATGAAGTGGATGTCGGCGAAGTCGACAAAGAACAGACGACGGGTCAATTCGACCTTGACGAACTCGCGCTCGCTCGGCGTCATGCCGTCCCACTTGTTGATCGCGATGACCAGAGCCCGACCGGCCTCCAGCGCAAAGCCCAACAGGTTGAGGTCGTGGTCGACCACGCCTTCGCGGGCATCCATCACAAAAATAACCACGTTGGCGTCTTTGATGGCCTGCAGGGTTTTGACCACGGAGAATTTTTCTACTTCTTCGTGGATCTTGCCGCGCTTGCGCACACCCGCGGTGTCGATCAGCGTGTACTTCTCGTCGTTACGCTCGAACGGGATGTAGATACTGTCGCGCGTGGTGCCCGGCTCGTCATAAACGATAACCCGGTCTTCACCCAGCATGCGGTTGACCAGCGTTGATTTACCAACGTTAGGCCGACCGATGATGGCGATCTTGATCCCGTCTTTTTCGCTCGGGCCCGGGATGCGCTTGGCTTCCTGACCTTCAAGAACGACTTCGGCTTCGCCTTCTTCTTCCTCTTCCGGATCTTTCGGGAAGTCGCTCAGGGCGATTTCCAGCATCTGGGTGATACCACGACCATGGGCACCGGCGATCGGAATCGCATGGCCCATACCCAAGGGGGCAAATTCTGCACGCGCCAATTCAGGATCGATGTTGTCGACCTTGTTGGCGACAACATACGAGCGCTTGTTACGTTTGCGAAGGTGTTCGCCAATCATCTGGTCAGCGGCTGTGAAACCCGCTTTTGCATCTACCAGGAACAGAACGACGTCAGCTTCTTCGATAGCCAGCAGCGACTGCTCGGCCATCTTTTCGTCCATACCGTGCTCGTCACCGGAGATACCGCCGGTGTCGACCAGAATGTAGGAACGCCCTTGCCACTTGGCCTCACCGTATTGGCGATCACGGGTCAGACCGGACAAGTCGCCGACGATGGCGTCGCGAGTCCTGGTCAGGCGGTTGAACAAGGTGGACTTGCCGACGTTAGGTCGGCCCACCAGGGCGATTACGGGAACCATGCGGCTCTCCACTTCGTTATTTCAGAAAATACAAAAGCCGCTGCAAGGCAGCGGCCAGAGTTCGGAACAGCACAAATGTGCCGCAAGCCTTGCCAGGGCAAGGCTGCCTGAGACCCTAGAGCCTCAAGCATAGACGCCTTAGCGAATGGTCAGGGCTTCCAGTTTGCCGCTGTTACCAAACACGTAAATCATGTCACCGACCACCAGCGGACGCGCCCGAAGACCATCACTGTCTATGCGGGTACGGCCCACGAAACGACCATCGACCTGGCTTAGCAGGTGCAGATAGCCTTCCATGTCACCGACTGCCACATAGCTGGAGAAGACTTCCGGAGCCGACAATTGACGGCGGGCCAGAGCGTCGTTGCTCCATAGTGCAGTGGTCGAACGTTCATCGATGGCTTCAACAGTACCGGACGCCAGACTGACGTAGACGTTACCAAAACCTTGTGCGACACCTGCATAACTGGAAGCATCACGCTGCCAGAGCACGCGGCCGGATTCCATCTCCAGTGCTGCCATGCGGCCCTGGTAGCTGGCAACATACAGCGTGCCACCGGACAGCAGCAGACCACCGTCGATATCGACGATACGCTCGAGTTCCGAACGGCCTTGCGGGATGGCAACCCGTTGCTCCCACACCGGCACGCCGTTTCGAGTATCAAGGGCAACGATTTTACCGGTCGAAAGACCGGCAATTGCCAGGTGGTTGGTTACCAGCGGTGCACCGGTACCACGCAAGGTCAGAACACCCGGCGTGCTGTCGTAGATCCAGCGCTGGTCACCGGTTGAAGCATCCAGACCTACCAGATGGTCGTCCTGGGTTTGCACCACGACGATGTCACCGTTGGTCTGTGGTGGAGCAAGCACTTCGCTGTTAACACGAGAGCGCCATTTTTCTTCACCCGTGCTGGCGTCCAGGGCTACTACGTCACCTTGCAAGGTACCGAGCATCACCAGGCCATAGCCAACACCTACGGCGCCAGAAACAGGCAGTTCGAGGTCTTTCTTCCACTGAACGTCGCCGTTCATGCGGTCCAAGGACATCACTACACCGGTCACGTCAGCCGCGTAGATGGTATTACCTTCAACAGCCGGAACCAGCATGTTGTAGGTCTTACCCTGACCGTCACCGATCGAGCGATCCCACTGCTTTTGCAGAACGACTTCTTCTTTGAAGTCAGTCAGCTCGGCTGGCGGAAGTTCTTTTTTGCTGTTGCTGCTGCAACCCGCGGCCAAAATGACCAGAGCCAGCAATGCCGCATGTTTCCAACGCATCACTTCACGCATCTCCTTTGGCCAGGTCGTCGAGCTTGATTTGTAAGCCACCGACAGCCGCTTCATCGGAGAGCGCTGCTTTGGCTTTTTCGTAGGCGCTGCGTGCGTCGTCAGTGCGACCCTGCTGAACCAGCAAGTCGCCCTTCAGCTCTTCACGGCTGGCCAGGAATGCCTTGTCGGAATCGACTTCGAGCAACTTCAGGGCATCGTCAACTTTGCCCTGGGCTGCCAGAACCTGAGCCAGACGCTGACGCGCCACTTCACCCAGGGTCGAATTCGCCGGTTTGTCGACAATGATTTTCAGCTCGGTGGCGGCGTCATCAAGCTTGCCGTTGTCCACTGCAACCTTGGCCACAAAAAGACCGCCAAACTGTGCGTAGGCCGTACCTGCGTATTCGTTTTTCAACTTGCTGGCCAGATCCGCCACACGGGCCACATCGGGCTGACCGTCAGGCGTGAGGGTGGCCTCAAGCAATTGCTGGTAGAGCATCGACGCGCCTTGCGACTGATTGCTCTGATATTTGTGCCAAAGCTGCCAGCCAGCCACTACCACCAGTGCCAGCAGGGCGCCAGTAACCAGGGGTTTGCCGTTACGCTGCCACCAGTCTTTCAACTCGCCCAGCTGATCATCATCGTTACTCGACACCCCAACACTCCTTATTCGCTAATTCGGCTGTTTTACAGCTTCAACCCTGCACGATGCAGGTGGCCAAGTGCTCGGCAAGAGCATCCCAGGCAATCGTTTGTTGTTCGCCCTGGCCACGCAGGGGTTTGACGCCTACTACTTGCTGGGCCAATTCGTCGTCACCCAGGATCAGTGCATACAGCGCACCGCTCTTGTCGGCCTTCTTGAACTGGCTTTTGAAGCTGCCAGCGCCGGCATTGATCTGCAAGCGCAGGTTTGGCAGTTGATCACGAACACCTTCGCTCAACGTCAGGGCAGCCAGTTCAGCAGCCTCACCGAAAGCACACAGGTAAACATCAACCTGACGTGCGATTTCTGCCGGGACTTGCTCAAGGGTTTCGAGCAGCAGGATCAAGCGCTCGATACCCATTGCAAAACCGACGCCCGTGGTGGGCTTGCCACCCATCTGTTCGACCAGACCGTCATAACGACCACCGGCACACACGGTGCCCTGGGCACCGAGTTTGTCAGTGACCCACTCAAATACGGTTTTGCTGTAGTAATCGAGCCCGCGAACCAGCTTGGGGTTGATCACGTAAGGAATCCCGGCAGCATCCAGGCGCGCCTTGAGGCCCTCAAAGTGCACACGGGACTCTTCGTCCAGGTAATCCACCAGCTTCGGGGCATCAACCAGAACCGCCTGGGTATCGGCGTTCTTGCTGTCGAGCACCCGCAGCGGGTTGGATTTCAAGCGACGCTGGCTGTCTTCGTCAAGCTCGCTCAGACGCGAGGACAGGTATTCGACCAGCGCGGCACGATAACGTGCACGGGCTTCGCTGGTGCCCAGGCTGTTGAGCTCAAGCGTGACCGCATCGCGGATACCCAGTTCGCCCCACAGGCGCCAGGTGAGCACGATCAGTTCGGCATCGATATCCGGACCATCCAGGTTGAATACTTCAACCCCGATTTGATGGAACTGGCGATAGCGGCCTTTTTGCGGGCGCTCGTGGCGGAACATGGGGCCGATGTACCACAGCTTTTGAACCTGGCCGCCACCGGTAATGCCGTGTTCCAGCACCGCACGTACGCAGGCAGCCGTACCTTCGGGACGCAAAGTCAGCGAATCGCCGTTGCGGTCTTCGAAGGTGTACATCTCTTTTTCGACGATATCGGTCACTTCACCGATCGAGCGCTTGAACAGCTCGGTGAATTCAACGATTGGCATGCGGATTTGCTTGTAACCGTAGTTATCCAGCAAACGCGAGACCGTGCTCTCAAAGTAGCGCCATAGAGGCGTCTGCTCAGGCAGGATGTCGTTCATGCCACGAATGGCTTGCAAAGACTTGCTCACAGAAAATCCTTTATTCGTTTGATTAGCCGCGCGCGATAACTGCTGCGTCAGCTTCGACCTTTTCGGCCGCTTTCTGCCGGATCAGCCTTTCGAGCTCATCCACCAGATTTTCATTCGTCAACTTCTGCGACGGCTTGCCGTCGATGTAAATCAGGTTCGGTGTACCGCCGGTCAAGCCCACATGGGCTTCTTTCGCCTCGCCGGGGCCGTTGACCACACAACCGATCACCGCCACATCCAGCGGTACCAGCAGGTCTTCAAGCCGCACTTCGAGTTCGTTCATGGTTTTCACCACGTCGAAGTTCTGCCGCGAGCAGCTTGGACAGGCAATAAAGTTGATGCCACGCGAGCGCAGGTGCAGGGACTTGAGGATGTCGTAACCGACTTTTACTTCCTCGACCGGGTCTGCCGCCAGAGAGATGCGAATAGTATCGCCAATCCCTTCGGCGAGCAGCATACCTAGGCCCACGGCAGATTTCACTGTGCCTGAACGCAAACCGCCGGCTTCGGTGATACCTAAATGCAGCGGCTGGACGATTTCCTTGGCCAGCAAACGATAGGCCTCAACCGCCATGAATACGTCCGAGGCCTTTACGCTGACCTTGAAGTCCCTGAAATTCAGGCGTTCGAGGTGCTCAACGTGACGCAGTGCCGACTCAACCAGAGCAGCAGGCGTCGGCTCGCCGTATTTCTTTTGCAGGTCTTTTTCCAGCGAACCGGCGTTGACCCCGATACGGATCGGAATACCGCGATCACGGGCAGCATCAACCACTGCACGCACACGGTCTTCGCGACCGATGTTGCCCGGGTTGATCCGCAGGCAGTCCACACCCAGTTCGGCCACGCGCAAGGCGATCCGGTAATCGAAGTGGATATCGGCAACCAGGGGCACCTTGACCAGTTGCTTGATGCGACCAAAAGCTTCGGCTGCATCCATATCGGGCACGGAAATGCGCACGATATCGACGCCTGCGGCTTCCAGCCGGTTGATCTGGGCAACAGTCGCAGCCACGTCATTGGTGTCACTGTTGGTCATGCTCTGTACGGCAATAGGGGCATCGCCACCTACTGGCACCGAGCCAACCCAGATTTTTCGCGATTCGCGACGTTTGATTGGTGATTCGCCGTGCATGACTTATTGACCTAACTTCAGGCGAGCAGTCTCGCCACTGGTGAAAGGAGCCACATCCACAGCCTGACCGTTGTAGGTCACCTGTGCGCCACGGGCATAGCCCAGACGCAGGGTCAGTGGAGGCTTGCCGCTCACTTCAAGATTCTCGCCCTTGCGCTTCAGACCACCAAACAGCACTTTGCCGGTGCCATCGGTGACTTGAGTCCAGCAATCGGCGGTGTATTGCAGATTGACCTTGCCAGTGCCTGCAACCGGTGCCGCGGGCGCCGCCGCATCAGGGACTGCAACAGGTGCCGGCACAACCGGGGTCGGGGCAACAGGGGCTGGCGTAGCGGCAGGCGTTACAGGCGTAACCGGCAATGCCGGCGCATCTGTCCCGGCCTGCTGCGCAGCAGGATCAGTCGCCACAGGCGTCTCGCCTTCGACCTTGGCTTCTGCCACTGCCTGGTCTTCCGGCTCGTCGAGCGGGTGAATCCGGGTCGTACCGTCAGCACCTTCAACTTCGACGTGTTCCGGAGCCAGACCGATCAGGTCCTTGGCGCGCATGGACGTCTGGTCCTGCCACCAGATGAAACCGCCACCTATCACGGCGATCAGCAACAGCAGGCTGACAATACGCAAAATGGTGTGGGAAACCCGCACAGGCTCTTCAATCCGGCCAAGACTGTGCACGTTGCTGCCATTGGCATCAGTCCCTGTGTACAAATCAAACTCATGGACCAGGCTGGTCTGATCCATGCCAAGCAATTTGGCATAGGCACGGATGTAACCGCGGGCAAAAGTATGGCCTGGCAGCTTGTCGAACGCCCCGGTCTCAAGGTTGCTCAGGGAACTGGCCGTGAGATTGAGTTTCAAGGCGACTTCAGCCAACGTCCATCCATTGTTTTCACGGGCCTGACGCAGAGTCTCACCGGGATTGACACGAGTCGCTGCTAGAACTTCGGGTTGCGCCGCTTTCATCATTGCTCCGACAGGTATTGCTGATATTCCGGCGTGCCGGGATAGAGTCGTTTTAGTTGCTGGCCATAATTGGCAGTTGGGGTGCGCTCGTCGAAAACACTCGCCAGTCGCGCACCGAGCAATAGACTACGTGCATTTTGCCCGCTAAGCAGGCTAAAACGATCGTAATAGTCACGTGCGGGCACATAATGCCTGTCTTCGTAAGACAACTCAGCCATTTCGAGCAGTGCACGGGGTTGTTGACGGTTCAGGCGCAAGGCTTTTTCGAGCTGCTGGCGACCCGCATCCCGTTGCCCCAGCCTGAGTGAAGCGACCCCCAGGTTCTCGTAGATGCGCGAACGCTCGGGATAAAGGTTGTCGGCCAGGGCTTTGTGGAATTGATCATGGGCCTCCTGATAACGCTGCTGCCCGAAAAGCAGGCTGCCATAGTTATTCAGGATCCGGGCATCGTCCGGCCGCGCACGCAGTGCTGTGCGAAAGGCCTGCCCGGCCAGTTCGAACTCCTGCTCGGACTGAAACACCAATGCCAGGGCAGCATTGGTGTCCGGATCAGTCTTGTCGAGTTCCAGGGCTTTACTCAAGGGGATCCTGGCCTGCTCGGTCATACCCTGCTGAAGATAACCCAGCCCCAGTTGAACATATGCCTCGCGCGCCGCGTTACGCCCCTTGTCAGTGGTCATCGGGTTTGAGCCGCCCGATGACACACAGCCAGCCAAAAAGCTGAGCAAGCCAAAAGAAAGCGCGGCGCGCAGGATCATGGATGTCCTCTCTCAGGGAGCCGGCGAAGCATTTTGCGTTACATCGCCTTCGCCGCTCTGCTCGTGCCCGGCAACCCAGCGCTCGCTACGACGGGTACGGTCATTGACCTGACCGACCAACTGGCCGCAAGCAGCGTCGATGTCTTCACCGCGAGTGGTACGCACTGTCACGTTATAACCGGCTTGATGCAGCAGATCCTGGAAACGGCGAATGGCGTTATTGCTTGGACGCTCATAGCCCGAATGCGGGAACGGGTTAAACGGGATCAGGTTGATCTTGCAAGGGGTGTCCTTGAGCAACTCGATCATTTCCACGGCATGTTCGACGTGGTCGTTGATGTCTTTGAGCATGGTGTACTCAACGGTCAAGACACGCTTCTCGCCCAGGGTCGACATATAGCGACGGCAGGACTCAAGCAGCATTTTGAGCGGGTACTTTTTGTTGATCGGCACCAACTGGCTGCGCAATGCATCGTTGGGTGCATGCAGCGACAAAGCCAGGGAAACGTCGATGTGCTTGGCCAGCTCATCGATCATCGGCACCACGCCCGAGGTAGACAGTGTCACCCGGCGCTTGGAGATGCCGTAGCCCAGGTCATCCATCATCAGATGCATGGCGGCAATCACGTTGTCAAAGTTCAGCAGCGGCTCACCCATGCCCATCATCACCACGTTGGTGATGGCACGGTCGGCGGTTGCCGGGACGCTGCCAAAGGATTTGTTGGCAATCCACACCTGGCCGATTACTTCGGCGGCGGTGAGGTTGCTATTGAAACCTTGCTTGCCGGTGGAGCAGAAACTGCAATCCAGGGCACAGCCAGCCTGGGACGAAACGCACAAAGTGCCACGTTTGCCCTGGGGAATGTAAACGGTTTCGACGCAGCTGCCGGACTCGACACGAACCACCCATTTACGGGTGCCATCGGTGGAGATGTCCTCGCTGACGACTTCAGGTCCACGAACCTCAGCAATGGCCTTGAGCTTGTCGCGCAAGGCCTTGCTGACGTTAGTCATGGCGTCGAAATCATCGACGCCAAAGTGGTGAATCCACTTCATGACCTGACCGGCACGGAAACGCTTCTCCCCGATTGAGTCGAAGAATTTCTCCATTTGGGGCTGAGTCAGGCCCAGCAGGTTTGTTTTGCCAGTCGTTGCAATCATGTCTTCACCCTCACTCACGAGCCAATACTTAGCGAGTGGTTACTTCAGTAGCTGCGAAAAAGTAGGAGATTTCGCGAGCAGCAGCTGCTTCAGAGTCGGAACCGTGAACAGCGTTAGCGTCGATGGATTCAGCGAAATCAGCACGGATAGTGCCGGCAGCTGCTTCTTTAGGGTTGGTAGCGCCCATCAGTTCGCGGTTCAGAGCGATGGCGTTTTCGCCTTCCAGAACCTGAACAACAACCGGACCGGAGATCATGAAAGCAACCAGGTCGCCGAAGAAGCCACGAGCGCTGTGCTCAGCGTAGAAGCCTTCAGCTTCAGCTTTGGACAGTTGCTTCAGTTTGGAAGCTACAACCTTCAGGCCGGCTTTTTCAAAACGGGTGGTGATCTCGCCGATAACGTTTTTTGCAACAGCGTCAGGCTTGATGATGGAGAAAGTGCGTTGAACAGCCATGGTGTAACTCCAGAAACAGTGATTTAAGCGAAAAATTAAACCCGCGAATTATACGCGGGTTCTTGGGTATTTCATAATTACGCGCGTTGCAAGTTTAGTCCGCTTCTTCGATCCACAAGCCCTGAATGGCTTCGAGGACCTTCTCGCCGCCACGATCAGGGATGTCATCGAACTCAGGCAACGCCATGACCAGGTTGCGCAGCTTGACGAAATTCACCGTCAGCGGATCGACATCCGGATGGGCTTCGGCCAGTTGTATCGCGATTTCCTGCACATCAACCCATTTAAGGCTCATGACAATTCCTTATCAGTGCGGCGCTTCGGCGGCGTGGTTGAGCGAGTATTTCGGAATTTCGACCGTGATGTCTTCAGTGCCAACCCGGGCCTGACAGCTCAGGCGCGAGGTCGCTTCCAGACCCCAGGCCCGATCGAGGTAGTCTTCTTCCAGCTCGTCAGCCTCATTGAGGGAGTCGAAGCCTTCACGAATCACACAGTGACAAGTGGTGCAGGCGCAAACACCGCCGCACGCGCTTTCGATTTCGATGTGATTGTCGTGGGCCACTTCGAGAATGGTTTTGCCGGTCTCAGCCTCAACAACCATACCGTCCGGGCAATGCTCGGCGTGTGGCAGAAAAATGATCTGCGGCATCAGTTATTCCTCGATTTCATTCAAGTTGCGTCCCGACAGGGCGGCTTTAACCGTCAAGTCCATGCGCCGGGCAGCGAAGGCATCGGTCACTTGCGACAGACGCTTGGTCTGCTGCTCGATGGCATAACCATCGGTGCCTTTCAACAATTGGGCCAGTTCCTGCATTTGCAGTTCGATGACCATCCGCTCTTCGGCGTCCAGCAAACGATCGCCATCAACATCCAGCGCCGCCTGTACCGCCTCGATCAGACGCTGAGCATCGACCTGCTGCTCACGCAACACCCGTGCGACCTTGTCGTCACTGGCGTACTGGAACGAATCCTTGAGCATTTTGGCGATTTCACCATCGGTCAGACCGTAGGACGGCTTGACCTGAATGGTTGCCTCGACACCCGACCCCAGTTCGCGGGCCGTCACATTGAGCAAACCATCAGCATCGACCTGGAAGGTGACGCGGATTTTGGCGGCACCGGCCACCATGGGCGGAATGCCACGCAATTCAAAACGCGCCAGGGAGCGGCAATCACTGATCAGCTCGCGCTCGCCCTGCAGCACATGAATCATCATGGCCGTCTGGCCGTCTTTATAGGTGGTGAAGTCTTGCGCACGAGCCACCGGGATTGTGGTGTTGCGCGGAATGACCTTCTCCATCAGGCCGCCCATGGTCTCAAGACCGAGCGACAGCGGAATCACGTCCAGCAACAACAGTTCGCCACCATCACGCTTGTTACCGGCCAGGGTGTCGGCCTGAATCGCAGCACCAATGGCGACCACCTGATCGGGGTCGATATCGGTCAATGGCTGACGACCAAACATTTCGCCAACCGCTTCGCGCACACGCGGCACGCGGGTCGAACCACCGACCATCACCACCGCCTGAACTTCATCAAGCTCAATATTGGAGTCACGTACAGCACGGCGACAAGCCTTCAGACTGCGGGCAATCATCGGCTCGATCAGGGCATCGAAAGCTTCACGGGTCAGCTCGGCCTGCCAGTCGCCATAAGCGACGGATACAGACGAAGCATCGGTCAGACCTTCTTTGGCAGCGCAGGCAATTTGCAGCAATTGGCGCTGGGTGCCCGGATCGAGATCCGCCGACAAACCTCCCTGCTCGACAATCCAGCTGGCAATCGCATGGTCAAAGTCGTCGCCGCCCAGGGCGCTGTCGCCGCCAGTGGCCAGGACTTCAAACACACCGCCGGTCAAACGCAGGATCGAGATATCGAAAGTACCGCCACCCAGGTCATAGATGGCGACCACGCCTTCAGCGTGCTGGTCAAGACCGTACGCCACGGCAGCAGCAGTCGGCTCGTTGAGCAGGCGCAAGACATTGAGCCCGGCCAGTCGCGCCGCATCCTTGGTGGCCTGACGCTGAGCGTCATCGAAATAAGCCGGCACGGTGATCACCGCCCCTACCAATTCTCCGCCCAAGGTTTTTTCAGCACGCTCGCGCAGTACTTTCAAAATGTCGGCTGACACCTCTACCGGGCTTTTCGGGCCCTGCACGGTGTCAATGAACGGCATGTGCGACTCACCGCCCACAAAGCGATAAGGCAGCTGCTCGCCCAATTGCTTGACGTCGGACAGACCACGACCCATCAAGCGCTTGACCGACAGCACGGTATTGAAAGGATCACTGGAAGCCGCCAGACGGGCAGACTCGCCCACCTCGATGCGATCGGCGTGATAACGCACCGCAGACGGCAGGATGACTTTGCCGTCAGCATCGGCTAGCGGCTCGGAAAGACCGCTGCGCAAAGCAGCGACCAGCGAATTGGTAGTGCCCAAGTCGATCCCCACAGCCAGACGTCGCTGGTGCGGTTGAGGACTTTGGCCGGGTTCGGCGATCTGCAGTAGGGCCATCGTAATCAGGACTTATCTGTATATCAGGCGTGCAACCGTGGCGGCACTGGGTTAATCGTCGAGGCGCTCTTCTAACTGGCGCACTTCGTAAGTGAGCTTGTCGAGGAACTGCATGCGGCGCATCAGGCGCTCGGCCTGTTCGCGCTGCGCTGCATCATTCCAGCAAGCAGCGAAGCTGTCGTTCAACTGATCCTGAGCGGCTTTGAGCCGACGCTTGAATGCAGCAATACCTGCCATATCGGCGCTGTCCTGCAAGTCTTCAAGCTCTTCGCGCCAATGCATCTGCTGCATCAGAAACTCGGGATCATGCACCGTGACTTCCAGCGGCATCTCACGCCCATTCATCGCAAGCAGGTAACGCGCGCGCTTGGGTGGGCTTTTGAGCGTCTGGTAGGCCTCGTTGAGGCTGGCGGATTGCTCCAGCGCCAGTCGTTGCTCACGCTCGGAAGCATCAGCAAATCGATCCGGATGCACACCACGCGCCAACTCACGGTAGCGCGTGGCCAACTGCTCGAGATCCAGCGTGAAGCTCGGCTGCAGTTCAAATAATGCGAAATGACAAGGAGTGCCCACGAGTAGCCTCAGATGTTGAAGCTTTCGCCGCAGCCACATTCACCGCGCACGTTGGGATTGTTGAACTTGAAGCCTTCGTTCAACCCTTCCTTGGTGAAATCGAGTTCGGTACCGTCGAGATAGGTCAGGCTCTTGGGATCGATGATCACCTTTTCGCCATGACTCTCAAACACCTGGTCCTCACTGCCGACCTCATCAACGAACTCCATCACATAGGCGAGACCGGAACAGCCCGTAGTGCGAACACCCAGACGAATCCCCTCACCCTTGCCGCGCCCGTCAAGGGAACGACGAATATGCCGGGCCGCCGCTTCTGTCATGCTGATAGCCATCAGGACTCCTTACGAATCGCCAGTATCATCACCCTGCCCGCGCCATTGCTGGCAGCGGGCAAACGGATCAGATCAAACCTTTCTTCTGCTTGTAATCGCGAACAGCTGCCTTGATGGCGTCTTCTGCGAGTACCGAGCAGTGAATTTTTACCGGTGGCAAGGCCAGCTCTTCAGCCAGCTGAGTGTTTTTGATGGTCTCTGCTTCATCCAGAGTCTTGCCCTTCATCCACTCGGTTGCCAGGGAGCTGGAAGCGATTGCCGAACCGCAACCATAGGTCTTGAACTTGGCATCTTCAATGATGCCCTGCTCGTTGACCTTGATCTGCAAACGCATCACGTCGCCGCACGCCGGTGCACCCACCATGCCGGTGCCGACATCCGGGTCTTCCGCGTCCATCTTGCCGACGTTGCGCGGGTTTTCGTAGTGGTCGATGACCTTTTCGCTGTAAGCCATGGTACTAATCCTCACTCATCAGAGAGTCGCTCTTGAGACGCTGCAATGCTGCTGTTCGCTGCGTTTACAGCGCCTGCCTGTGGCGACTTAAATTGTTAGTGCGCCGCCCATTCGATTTTCGAAATGTCGATGCCGTCTTTGTACATGTCCCACAGCGGCGACAGTGCGCGCAGCTTGGTAACAGCCTCGCAAACCTTCTGCGCGGCGTAATCAATTTCTTCTTCAGTGGTGAAACGACCGAAGGTGAAGCGGATCGAGCTGTGTGCCAGTTCGTCGTTACGGCCCAGGGCGCGCAACACGTAGGACGGCTCAAGGGAAGCAGAGGTACAGGCCGAACCGGACGACACGGCCAGATCCTTGAGCGCCATGATCAGCGACTCGCCTTCAACATAGTTGAAGCTCAGGTTCAGGTTGTGCGGTACGCGGGCGGTCATGCTGCCGTTGACGTACAGCTCTTCAAGGTGTTCAACCTGCTTGAAGAAACGGTCGCTCAGGGCTTTGATCCGGATGTTCTCGGCGGCCATTTCTTCTTTGGCGATCTGGAACGCTTCGCCCATGCCCACGATCTGGTGGGTAGCCAGGGTGCCCGAACGCATGCCGCGCTCATGACCGCCGCCGTGCATGGCAGCTTCGATACGTACGCGAGGCTTGCGGCTTACATAAAGTGCGCCGATACCTTTAGGACCGTAAGTCTTGTGAGCCGAGAAGGACATCATGTCGACTTTCAGTTTTGCCAGGTCGATTTCAACCTTGCCAGTGGACTGGGCCGCATCGACATGGAACAACACGCCGCGCGAGCGAGTCAGCTCACCAATGGCGGCGATATCGTTGACGGTGCCGATTTCGTTGTTCACGTGCATGATCGAAACCAGGATGGTGTCATCACGCATGGCCGCTTCAACCATGGCCGGCGTTACCAGACCGTCGGTACCCGGTTCGATATAGGTCACTTCAAAGCCTTCGCGCTCCAGCTGACGCATGGTGTCGAGGACGGCTTTGTGTTCAATCTTGTCGGTGATCAGGTGCTTGCCTTTGGTGGCATAGAAATGCGCGGCACCCTTGATCGCCAGGTTGTTGGCCTCGGTTGCACCGGAGGTCCAGACAATTTCACGCGGGTCGGCGTTAACCAGATCGGCGACCTGACGACGGCCATTCTCCACCGCTTCTTCAGCCTTCCAGCCAAATACGTGGGAGCGCGACGCCGGGTTACCGAAGTTGCCGTCAACCAGCAGGCAGTCGCTCATTTTTTGAGCAACACGCGGATCAACCGGGGTAGTGGCTGAATAATCGAGGTAAATTGGCAATTTCATGGACTATCTCCTAAATCAGGCTGGCTGGCGCACCGTCGTTTTTATGCAATCACTCGACGGCGGACGCTTCGATCTTATCCAGGTGTGGCGCCTTGCCATTACAGCGGCGTTGATCCTGACGCTGGGCTACTTCTTGTACCTCACGGCGAGTGACAAGATCAGCCAAGCTGATACCGCTGAGAAAATCGTGGATCTGCAGGCTCAGGTCGCACCACAAATGGTGGGTCAGGCACGTGTCGCCGGCATGGCAATCGCCAAGCCCCTGGCAACGCGTGGCATCGACGGACTCGTTCACTGCATCGATAACCTGGGCTACCTGAATACCCTGCATGTCGCGCGACAGCTGATAGCCGCCGCCCGGGCCACGCACACTGGAAACCAGACTGCTGCGGCGCAACTTGGCAAACAGTTGCTCAAGGTAGGATAGGGAAATGCCCTGGCGTTCGGAAATATCAGCCAGGGACACCGGCCCGTGCTGTGCGTGCAACGCCAAATCAAGCATTGCAGTAACGGCGTAACGGCCTTTTGTAGTCAGTCTCATGGACAGGTACCACGGAATTCGGAATGGAGGCGAGTATGCTATTCCCGACTATTTAAGTCAAGTATTAGACCTAGTACTTTAGTCGGGATTACCCGCAAAACAGCGCGCGCATTGTAGCAGGGTATGCGGCGTAATGGCACATGAGGCATCAAGGCCTGACGCGCAAGACCCCGGGGGCCCCAGAGGCCGGCGACTGCTCAGCGCAGCGTCACCAGACCAGCTCCCCCAGGGTCAAAGCAAGACCTAGACCGCCTTGCCTTGATCCTTGTCCTTGACGCAGGCGAAGTCCTCTTCGCGCAGCTGCGGCAGGTCCTGAGCGCAATAAGTGCTGCCCAGATCCTTGAGCGCCCCGCACATGCCATCAAGCTTGCCGTCGACCGCCTGCAGATGATCCAGCAACTGACCAATGGCCCGCGCCACCGGATCCGGCATGTCCTCGCCGACACCGTAAGCATCAAAGCCAATCTTCTCGGCCATGGCCTTGCGCTTGGCTTGTGCCTCATCGTCGCTCTTGATGATGATGCGCCCCGGGATCCCGACAACCGTCGCCCCGGCAGGCACCTCTTTGGTCACCACGGCATTGGAGCCAACCTTGGCTCCGGCACCCACGGTAAACGGACCAAGAACCTTGGCCCCCGCCCCCACCACAACCCCGTTTTCCAGAGTCGGATGGCGCTTGCCCTTGTTCCAGCTCGTGCCGCCCAGCGTCACACCCTGATAAAGGGTCACGTCGTCGCCGATTTCAGCCGTCTCACCAATGACGATACCCATGCCGTGGTCGATGAAAAACCGACGCCCCACCTTGGCCCCCGGGTGAATCTCGATCCCGGTCAGCCAGCGCCCGAAGTTCGACACCAGCCGAGCCAGCCATTTCCAGCCAGCCCCCCACAGCAAAGCGGACAAGCGGTGAATCCAGATGGCATGCATGCCCGGGTAGCAGGTCAACACCTCAAAAGCATTACGCGCAGCAGGATCACGATGAAACACACTCTGGATATCTTCACGCAGACGCTCGAACATCATTAATCCTTGCGCTTGAGCAACTCGCCACGAGCTGCTTTTTGGGTTTCGGTGAGAATGCCACGCAAAATGTTCATTTCTGCACGACTGACCGAGCTGCGCCCGTACAGTCGGCGCAAGCGCGCCATGAGGTGACGCGGTTTTTCCGGATCCATGAACTCGATGGCCACCAGGGTCTGCTCCAGATGCTCATAGAAGCGCTCCAGTTCATCCATGGTCGCCAGCTCGCCACTTTTAGTGGAAGCCACTTCCTCTTTTTCGATTTTGCTCGGCTGACCCTGAGCCGCCAGCCATGACATGCGGATCTCGTAGCTCAAGACCTGCACGGCAGCACCCAGATTCAGAGAGCTGAATTCGGGGTCCGAAGGGATATGCACATGAAAGTGGCAACGCTGCAGCTCTTCATTGGTCAGGCCGGAATCTTCACGACCGAACACCAGGGCGATTTCAGCCCCCTGCCCCGCTTCTTCCACCACTTTCTGCCCGCACTCGCGCGGGTCCAGCAGCGGCCAGGGGATACGACGATCACGGGCACTGGTGCCCAGCACCAGATTACAACCCACCAGGGCATCTTCCAGGGTGGCAACGACTTGTGCATTCTCAAGAATGTCACCCGCCCCCGACGCCCGGGCATCAGCCTCATGGTGCGGAAACAACCTGGGCTCCACCAGAACCAGCCGCGACAATCCCATGTTTTTCATGGCACGCGCAGCACCGCCGATGTTCCCGGGATGACTGGTATTGACCAGAACGACACGAATATTAGGCAGCAAAGGAAGCGCTCACAGGCCAACAAAAGGGAGCAAATCTTACCTAAGCGAAACGCCATAAGCTACGAAAGCTAATGCAAACCTTCATCTACTGAACTTTTCTGATAGAATATTCGGCTTTCTTTAACGACCTAGGTGAAACGTCCATGCAGCCCATGCTGAATATCGCGCTGCGCGCCGCCCGCAGCGCCAGTGAATTGATTTTCCGCTCCATCGAGCGCCTGGATACCATCAAGGTCGACGAAAAAGACGCCAAGGATTACGTCTCTGAAGTCGATCGTGCTGCTGAACAGAAAATCATCGACGCCTTGCGCAAGGCCTACCCGACACACGGCATCCGCGGTGAAGAAACCGGCATGCACCCAGGCAGCGGTGAAGGTGAAGACTACCTGTGGATCATCGATCCGCTGGATGGCACCACCAACTTCCTGCGCGGCGTTCCACACTTCGCCGTAAGCATCGCCTGCAAATACCGTGGCCGCCTTGAGCACGCAGTGGTTCTCGACCCGGTTCGCCAGGAAGAATTCACCGCCAGCCGTGGCCGTGGCGCCCAGCTCAATGGTCGCCGCCTGCGTGTCAGCGGTCGCACCAGCCTTGATGGCGCCCTGCTGGGTACCGGCTTCCCGTTCCGCGACAACCAGATGGACAACCTAGATAACTACCTGGGCATGTTCCGCAGCCTGGTTGGCCAGACTGCCGGCATCCGCCGCGCCGGTGCTGCCAGCCTGGACCTGGCTTACGTTGCAGCCGGCCGTTATGACGCATTCTGGGAGTCGGGCCTGTCCGAGTGGGACATGGCAGCAGGCGCCCTGCTGATCCAGGAAGCCGGCGGTCTCGTCAGCGACTTCACCGGCGGCCACGATTTCCTTGAAAAAGGCCACATCGTTGCCGGCAACACCAAGTGCTTCAAAGCTGTACTGACCGCAATCCAGCCACACCTACCGGCCTCGCTGAAACGCTAAGCGAACTCCGCGCATAAAAAAAGCACCCTTCGGGGTGCTTTTTTTGACTGCCATTCCAACAAAGACCTGACCAACCTTTGACCGGACTCCGGATACCAGCAGACTCGATATCCGCAATGCCCCGCTGAACAGCCCGCCCCGGCAGTGGCATTAATTCAGGATCAACTTGCCCTGCTTGTCGACGGCAATTTCATTGCCCGGCTCATGATCCATCCGCACCTTGCCTTCCTTGCCATCCAGCGAGTAACGCACGTCATAACCGACAACCTTGTCGCTGATGTCGTTGACCGTGTTGCAGCGCGTTTGCGTCGTGGTATAGGTATCGCGGTTCTGCATGCCTTCCTGAACCTTGTTACCGGCATAGCCACCACCGACCGCACCGGCCACCGTGGCGATCTTCTTGCCGTTACCACCACCCACCTGATTACCCAGCAAACCACCAGCGACTGCACCCAGTACGCTACCGACGATCTGATGCTGATCCTTGACCGGCGCCTGACGCGTCACAGTCACATCCTTGCACACCTCACGCGGTGTCTTGATCTGTTGCGTGACCGGCTGAACAGCCAATACCTGCGCAGACTCAGGGCCTTTAACCAGGGTGTAGGTGGCAAAAGCGCCCCCGGCGGTCACAGCCACCGCACCTAAAACAGCACCTACCAGCAAAGACTTGTTCACTTGAACCTCCAAACCATCACAGATGGGAAAAATCCCACGCTAATCCCAGCCTTGGAGCACAAAAAAAGGCGCGAGTTCAATACTCGCGCCTTTTTAGATAACAACTCGAAGATGATTAACCGTTATGGACGGTCATCGATCTCCTTGTCGGTCACAACAGGAGGAATCAAATCTTCGGCGCTCAGGTTCAACCAGATCAGCACCACGTTGGCGATGTAGATCGACGAGTAAGTACCCGCCAATACGCCCACGAACAGCGCGATCGAGAAGCCCCACAGGTTATCGCCACCGAAGATCAGCAGTGCCGCGATCGCCAACAGGGTGGAGATCGAGGTCGCCATGGTGCGCAACAGGGTTTGCGTGGTCGAGATGTTGATGTTATCGATCAGGCTGGCCTTGCGCAGCACCCGGAAGTTCTCCCGCACCCGGTCGAATACCACGATGGTGTCGTTGAGCGAGTAGCCAATAATGGCCAGCACCGCCGCCAGCACCGTCAGGTCGAAGGTAATCTGGAAGAACGACAGCACGCCCATGGTCACGATCACGTCGTGAACCAGAGACACGATCGCGCCCACCGCGAACTTCCACTGAAAGCGGAAGGCCAGGTACAGCATGATGCCGCCCAGCGCCATCAGCATGCCGAGGCCGCCCTGGTCGCGCAGCTCTTCACCCACTTGCGGGCCCACGAACTCAACGCGCTTGATGACCGCAGGGTTAGCCGTATCGGCCTGCCCCAGAGCCGCTGCAACCTTGTTGCCCAGCAACGGATCATCGCCAGGCATACGCACCAGCAGATCGGTGGTAGCACCAAAGCTCTGTACTACAGCGTCATGGAAGCCTGCCGAGGCAAGCTCGGTACGCACCTTGGTCAGGTCTGCCGGCTTCTCGTAGGTCAGCTCGATGAGCGTACCGCCAGTGAAGTCCAGGCCGTAGTTCATGCCCTTGTGGAACATGCTGAACAAAGCCAGCACGGTGAGTACTACAGTGACGCCGAACGCAACGTTGCGAACGCCCATGAAGTTGATTGTACGTAACATGGCAGCCCCTTAAATCCACAACTTCTTGAAGTCCCGACCGCCGTACACAAGGTTGACCATTGCGCGGGTCACCATAATGGCCGTGAACATCGAGGTAAAGATCCCGAGGGACATGGTCACCGCAAAGCCTTTGACCGGCCCGGTACCCATGGCAAAGAGAATCCCGCCAACCAGCAGAGTTGTCAGGTTGGAGTCGACAATCGCCGTAAATGCACGACTGAAGCCTTCATTGATCGCTCGCTGCACCGTCATGCCATTGGCGATCTCTTCACGAATCCGCGAGAAGATCAGCACGTTGGCATCGACCGCCATACCCATGGTCAAGACGATACCGGCAATCCCCGGCAGGGTCAGGGTTGCACCCAGCACCGACATCAGAGCCAGCAGCAAGACCATGTTGCCCGCCAGTGCCACCGTCGCAATCACACCGAAGAAACGGTAGATGGCAATGATGAAGATCGACACGAACAGCATGCCCCACAGCGATGCATCGATACCCTTGGTGATGTTGTCAGCACCCAGGCTAGGACCAATGGTGCGCTCTTCAGCGAAGTACATTGGCGCTGCCAGACCACCGGCACGCAACAGCAAGGCAAGCTCGGAAGCCTCACCCTGACCATTCAGACCGGTAATCCGGAACTGGCTGCCCAGTGGCGACTGGATGGTCGCCAGGCTGATGATCTTCTTGTCTTCCTTGAACGTCTGGGTCGGCACGTCCTTCTCGACACCGTCGACCACTTGCTTGGTATAAGTCGTCACCGGGCGCTGCTCGATGAAGATTACCGCCATGCTGCGGCCCACGTTGCTGCGGGTCGAACGACTCATCAGCTCGCCACCGTGACCATCAAGCTTGATGTTCACCTGTGGACGACCGTGCTCGTCAAAGCCTGCCTGAGCGTCTGTCACCTGGTCACCGGTGATGATCAGACCGCGCTCGATTTGCGCGCCAGGACGATTGCCTTCGCGGAATTCGAACGTCTCGGAAGTGGCTTTGGAAGCGCCCGGCTCTGCTGCCAGACGGAACTCAAGGTTGGCCGTCTTGCCCAGAATACGCTTGGCTTCGGCGGTGTCTTGCACGCCCGGCAGTTCAACCACGATGCGGTTGGCACCCTGACGCTGAACCAGAGGCTCGGCAACACCCAACTCGTTGACCCGGTTACGGACCGTTGTCAGGTTTTGCTTGATGGAATACTCACGGATTTCCGCCAGCTTGGCCGGGGTCATCGCCAGACGCAGAACCGGCTGACCATTGAGATCGGCTGTGGTTACGTCAAAGTCATTGAAGTTCTTGCGGATCAGACTACGCGCTTGCTCACGGACCGCTTCATCAGTGAAACCCAACTGAATGGCGCCATTGAGTTGCGGCAGGCTGCGATAACGCACCTTCTCTTTACGCAGCAGACTTTTGACATCGCCTTCGTACACTTTCATACGTGCATCGACGGCTTTATCCATGTCCACTTCCAGCAGGAAGTGCACACCACCAGACAAGTCCAGACCCAGTTTCATCGGGTGAGCACCCAGACTACGCAACCATTGCGGCGTGGTCTGTGCCAGGTTGAGCGCTACGACATAGTCGTCACCCAAAGCCTTGCGCACCACATCCTTGGCGGGTAGCTGGTCGTCTTTCTTGACCAGACGCAGCAAACCACCTTTGCCGCCCTGGGCCAAAGAGGCTGCCTTGACTTCAATGCCTGCATCGGTCAGTGCCTTGCTTGCACGATCCAGATCAGCCTGGCTGACCTGCAAAGCCGTGCTCGCACCCGAAATCTGGATTGCCGGGTCATCAGGGTACAGATTGGGAGCGGAATAAATAAAACCGATCGCCAGCACAGCCAGGATCAGAATGTATTTCCACAGAGGGTATTTGTTCAGCATCAATCACGCCGCCCGCTTAAAACGCGGGGCGCCTTGCGCGCCCCGTCGATTGTTAAAAGTTGAAACTTTAGATCGCTTTCAGCGTGCCTTTAGGCAACGTGGCTGCAACAGAGCCTTTCTGAATTTTCAGTTCAACAGTGTCCGACACTTCAATCACAACGAACGCATCGGAAACTTTGACGATTTTGCCGGCGATACCGCCAGTAGTTACGATCTCGTCACCTTTTTGCAGGTTACCCAACAGGGCTTTCTGCTCTTTGGCGCGCTTGGCCTGTGGACGCCAGATCATCAGATAGAAGATGACCAGGAAGCCGACCAGGAAAATCCATTCAAAACCGCCACCCATAGGGCCAGCAGCGGCAGGTGCAGCAGCGTCCGCGAAAGCGGAAGAGATGAAAAAGCTCATTAAGCACTCCAGTTGCAATGTTGTTTCTTAAAGGTCCGAAACTCAGTCCAAGGGCGGCACAGGCAGCCCGCGCTTGGCATAGAAGGCGTCGACAAAGGTGGCCAATGTACCCTGTTGAATAGACTCGCGCAAACCAGCCATGAGCACCTGATAGTGCCGCAAATTATGGATGGTATTGAGCATGCTCCCCAGCATTTCGCCGCACTTGTCCAGATGATGCAGATAAGCGCGGGAGAAGTTCTGGCACGTATAGCAGTCACAGGTCGGATCCAGCGGCGAATCATCATGGCGATGAAACGCGTTACGGATCTTGATTACACCGGTATCAATAAACAGATGCCCGTTGCGGGCATTGCGGGTTGGCATCACGCAATCGAACATGTCCACACCGCGGCGCACACCCTCAACCAGATCTTCCGGCTTGCCAACTCCCATAAGGTAACGAGGTTTGTCAGCAGGCATCATCCCGGGCAGGTAATCCAGCACCTTGATCATTTCGTGCTTGGGCTCGCCCACCGACAGACCGCCGATGGCCAGGCCATCAAAACCGATCTTGTTCAGGCCTTCGAGCGAACGCTCGCGCAGGTTCTGGTGCATGCCGCCCTGAACGATGCCGAACAAGGCCGCCGTGTTGTCACCATGGGCAATCTTGGAACGCTGGGCCCAGCGCAACGACAGCTCCATGGAAACACGCGCCACGTCTTCATCGGCCGGGTACGGCGTGCACTCGTCAAAAATCATCACCACGTCGGAGCCCAGATCGCGCTGGACCTGCATCGACTCTTCCGGCCCCATGAACACCTTGGCACCATCAACCGGCGAAGCAAAGGTCACGCCCTCTTCCTTGATCTTGCGCATGGCGCCCAGGCTGAACACCTGGAAACCACCCGAATCGGTCAGGATCGGACCTTGCCACTTCATGAAATCGTGCAGGTCGCCGTGCTTCTTGATCACTTCAGTGCCAGGACGCAACCACAGGTGAAAGGTGTTGCCCAGAATCATCTGCGCGCCGGTATCGACGATATCGCGCGGCAGCATCCCCTTGACCGTGCCGTAGGTACCGACCGGCATGAAGGCCGGGGTCTCGACCACACCGCGGGGAAAGGTCAGACGACCGCGACGAGCCTTGCCATCAGTGGCAAGCAGCTCGAAAGACATACGACAGTTGCTCATGCTTGATCCTCAGGGGCCGGGGCAGGAGCCGTCGGCGCAGGATTGCGGGTGATGAACATTGCATCACCGTAACTAAAGAAGCGGTACCCATGCTCAACCGCAGCCTTATAGGCCGCCATGGTTTCGGGATAACCGGCGAACGCCGAAACCAGCATCAGCAGCGTGGATTCAGGCAAATGGAAATTGGTCACCAGGGCATCGACCACATGGAACGGCCGGCCCGGGAAGATAAAGATATCGGTATCGCCACTGAACGGCTTGAGCACGCCATCGCGGGCAGCACTCTCCAGCGAACGGACGCTGGTCGTACCTACCGCAATCACCCGCCCGCCCCGTGCACGGCACGCCGCCACGGCATCCACCACATCCTGGCCGACTTCCAGCCATTCAGTGTGCATATGGTGATCTTCAAGACGCTCGACCCGCACCGGCTGGAACGTACCGGCACCTACGTGCAGGGTCACGAACGCAGTCTCGACGCCCTTGGCGGCAATCGCCTGCATCAACGGCTCATCGAAGTGCAGCCCCGCCGTCGGTGCCGCGACCGCACCGAGGCGCTCGGCGTACACCGTCTGATAGCGCTCGCGGTCCGAACCTTCATCCGGACGGTCGATATAAGGTGGCAACGGCATATGCCCGACGCGGTCCAGCAGAGGCAAAACCTCCTCGGCAAAGCCCAGCTCGAACAACGCATCGTGGCGCGCCAGCATCTCGGCTTCGCCGCCGCCATCAATCAGGATTTTCGACCCTGGTTTCGGCGACTTGCTGGAGCGCACATGCGCCAGTACCCGATGACTGTCGAGCACCCGTTCAACCAGAATTTCCAGCTTGCCGCCCGAGGCCTTCTGGCCGAACAAGCGAGCAGGAATTACCCGGGTATTGTTAAACACCATCAGATCGCCCGGGCGTAAATGCTCAAGCAAATCAGTGAATTGACGATGTGCCAGTGCCCCGCTCTCCCCATCCAGGGTCAGCAGGCGACTGTTGCGGCGCTCCGCCAAAGGATGGCGTGCGATGAGTGAATCAGGGAGCTCGAAAGTAAAGTCAGCAACGCGCATGATAGGTTTCGTCTAGCAGGGCCGGGAAGTTTAACGGACTTAGTAAAAATAGACCAATAAGTTGTTGACCGACCTAAACCTCATCTCTATACTTCGCCGCCATTGAGCCCTGATGGCGGAATTGGTAGACGCGGCGGATTCAAAATCCGTTTTCGCAAGAAGTGGGAGTTCGAGTCTCCCTCGGGGCACCAAACAGCAGCAACTGCAAGTCTCTAACAGGACTCGCAGCACAGAGAAACCGGCCCCCGAGCCGGTTTTTTTGTGCCTGACGATCCACCCCTGCCTGCCCTCCCCGCTGTATCCCTGCATCCCAGTATCCCCACTTGTTTCCTTAGAAAAATACCGAATTTTCGGATAGAAGAAAAAGGCCTGGCACCCTCCCCCCTCAACTAGATCCGCACCTACCTCGACAAAGACATACTCCCGGCACTTGGCGAAAACCTCTCGACGACATCACGCGCACCGAATGCGCCGACCTGCAGGCCAGCATTGAGGTCCGTGACGCCCGCAACGTCGCCGAAAAATGCCGCACCTGGGTCAATCAGATCTTTGGCCGGTCAATTGGCTAAGGACTTATCGTCCTGCTGCCGCTCTTCTTGAGGCTTGCTGTAGCGCTGTATCCAGGCATAGAGGCTATGCGTCGACACGCCGAGACGGGCCGCTACATCAGCGACAGGCAGCTTCTTTTCGGTCACTTGATTGACTGCTTAGACTTTGAATTCTTCGGGATAACGCGGGTTGCTCATGGCACCTCCTCATTGGCCTCAGTTTAAGGCAAAGAGGTGTCTAGGAAACCCGGGACTATTCAGCTCCCTAGTCAAAAACACCATCAAACCAATTTGTGAACACGCCACCCCACGAATAAGCTGCACCAAGTACCTGTAGGCAGGTTCCGGGTAAGCATGATGAGACTCACCACCTGATATATTGCCCACCAGCCATTGGCCAGCCAATCCCATACAGAACAAGGAATGTGAAAGTGAAGTTCCCCTCAATATTAGTGCTTGCCCTGCTAACGACAGGCTGCGCAATTGGCCCTGACGCTGCTGTTGAATGGGTGACAGTTCGCAATACAGACCAATTCACGGACAAGTCGAGCTGCGCTGTAACCGTAGGAACCTATTACACCGGCCGCGGGATATATACCGTCAGCAATCAGTACTACCCGTACATTGAGGCGGTAAACGGTGATCTGCGAGTAGGCGTTAAAAGCGGTGGGCGCTTTCTGATACCTGTCGGTGACGTTCAGCTCAGAATCGATCAGAACAAGGCTTGGACGATCAGCACCAGCGAAACCCCGCTGGACTATGTGCCCGAGGGCCAGCTTAAAGCTATGCAAGCTTATGCGCCGAAAGATCCCCAGCAACAGCAAGTAGTGGAAAACGCCTACAAGGCTGCGATGGAGACTACAGCACGGACCATGTCGCCTTTTACAGCAGCAACGGGTGAAAAGGCTCGGTCAATTCTCAAAGAGATGCGAGCCGGAAAGACTCTTATCTATCGAACTGTTGGCTTGAATCAAGCCGCGTCTACCACTGGCGAGTACGCATTGGACCAGTCGCTCGAGAGCGCTTTGCGCCAATGTGGCATCCAGTGACCCTGACAGCCTGATATACATCGCGCGCACCTCCTCTTGACTCCTAAAGTGCGATAAATCTCTCTCAGGACAGAATTGATCGGTATCGGTACGCACTTTGGCATACGTGCCTAAGACAGGCGCCAGCTACACGCGAAGAGCAAGAGCAGTTACTTTTCACGGCAAAGTATTTCACCTACCAGCTAAGGAAGCGTTACGTGTCTAGCTATACACCCGAAGACCTGAAGCAACGAGCATTCGAGAGAGCTGCTTGGGTGTTGGAGCATCACTGGGAAGAGCAAAAGGACTTGTTACCTCGCGCGGCCCGTGTGCACTCCAGGATGTTCGATACTCTCATCCACTCAAGCCTCATCCTCTATGGAGTATCTATAAATGGAACAGGGCACACGGAGCACCTTGTTCCCTGCTCACTGATCCGCGATCAAGCGTTCAAGATGTTTTGGGATGGCAAAGACGTAAACGCGGTCGCCCTAATGCTTCGGCGAACACTAAAAATTGCCCACATCACCAAAGAGGAAGCAAGGATCCTCGATTTCGACCTCGGCCTTAAAACGACTATGCCCGGTGTCTGGTGCTTTGAAACGGGCGACGTGACTGCACGCCTAGATGTTGCTGGGATCAAACTGACACTGGTCGATCTGGGCCAATAGCTGGCGCACAGCAATACGCAGAGTTGGTACGCGTTCGGCTGCGTACCGGCAGCAGGTTCGCACTGAGACACGTACCTTCTTAGGCGAGGCTGGCGCAAACCTTAGCGGTGGTCACCACGAAAAGTTACCAATTCGCACGGTGCCAAGCTCGAAGCTTCCACCAAAAGCAGTTGTTTTATCTGGCAACCAAGGCCAAGCGCCTGATCACTCATAGAGGTGCCCGAACATTCCAGAGGCTATAAGTGCCTCCCACACTTTGTTCATCGCTTGGATTGCCCCCTGCACCATAGGCATCTCCAGCCTATAGATCGTAGCGGGATAGAATCAATATATGTCGACCGTGATAAAAGCTTGTGGACTGTACCTGCGGAAAAAAAGAAGATGCACAGCGGCTCAGTGAGCCTCACCCCTGAATGGCATTGATAACGCTGCCCTCTACGCTGCAGCCAGGCTTGCGTGGCCAGGATTGATCCCGCGCCACTTGGCGTATTTCTGCACGCCCCGTGAAAATCCGCGCAAATGCACCTAGGGTTAATCATCCAGCGCTGCATGTCTGGAGGGTTTATTGTCGGGCCGCGAAAAAAATATTGCTGTCCATTACCGCTCCTGAAAGCGATTAATCACTCAAACAAATTTTCAAAGCTGCCCATTTTTTGGCGATCCGGCACCTTGCAGGCAAATTGCACTATCGTTCCAACACCGCAGCTAATGCCTTATCCAGCATACGATTTTCTGTTTATCACGCTCATGCAATGTGGGATTTAAAAGAGTCTTAATTACAACTTCCCGATAAAAATTATTACCCAGCATTACATATAACGTCAAAAAAACGACAACCCCTCAAACAATCCGCAACTCTGCCATTGTATTGACACGACAGTTTGCCCCCGGTAATAATCTTCCCCGGTCATAAAACATGTTGATGCCATCAGCACACAGAAGTGTGTTATTCGACATTAAACGACCTCACACAGCGTAATCGATAGTTCCTGGAAGCAATGGCCCTTGCCATTGCTGAACGCGCTCGCATGGTGATTATTGGTTTTTCTGTGAATTCAATCACCGCTTAGTTACGAGTTTGTTCCGGGCAGTTCTGCTGGCTGTTTACTTGATTCTCTATTTGATGAGTAATAAAACATGAAAAAAATTCTAGTGTCCCTGGCTGCACTGAGCCTGTCCGTTACTGCTTACACTGCAGTGGCTGCAAGTGGCAATGTTGCCTTTACCGGTGAAATCGTACAGTCCACCTGTAAAGTTTCAGATCGCGACCAAAACAAGCAAGTTTACCTGGGCAAGTACCCGACTACAGCATTCCCGACTTCAGGCTCCACCAGCGGTGCCAAAGCGTTCGATATCAATCTGGAAAAGTGTGAAGCCGGTGATTACACCTTGCGCTTTGATGGCAACACCCCTGCCGGTCATCCTGAGTTGCTGGCCGTTACCGGCGGTGCAGCCGGTGTAGGTATTGAAGTCCTGGACCACAATGGCGCCACGCTGCCAATCAGCCAGGATGTTACCAGCCCGGCGCTGGTCACTGTTGCCGCTGACGGCGCCAACCCGGGTTCTGCCACATTCAACCTGCGCGCCCGCTACAAGTCCTACCAGGACGTGGTGACTGCCGGTCAGGCGAACTCGACCGCTACCTTCTCTATCGAATACAAGTAATTAAACCCGCTGGAGCATTACTGGCCAAGGACGGCCTATTTCCGAGCGCTGAAACCTTTATGAAAAAAGTACTCTTGTGTGCTTTGCTCGCCTGTTCCGCGAACACGTTTGCTGGCATTCAGGTGGACGCAACGCGGGTTATTTATAACAGTGAAAATCAATCGACATCTCTCTCTATCCATAATGACAGCGACGCGACCTATATGGTTCAAAGCTGGCTGGATACGGGGGATGCGAGTCGCGTACCGCAGAATATACCGATCATTGTGACACCCCCTATTTTAAAGCTGGCCCCGGATAAAGACGCCATTTTGCGCTTTATTTATTCAGGCGAAGGATTACCGCAGGATCGCGAATCGTTGTTCTGGATCAACGTACAGGAAATTCCGCCGGCGCCGAAACAGGAGAACGTGCTGCAAGTTGCGATTCGCACCCGGATTAAATTGTTTTATCGCCCTGAGGTGTTAAAAACCAACTTGCAGGCTGAGGCACAAGCCTTGAAGTGGCAGCATCAAGGGCAGAAGTTAATCGTGACTAATAACGGCCCCCTGCACGTGACCCTGGGTGTATTGACGCTTAACCAGGGTAACAAGACCTGGAAAGTCAATGCCGACATGGTGAAACCTTACGACAGTTTGAATATAACACTGCCACCCGATGCTCAGTCCGCCAATGGCCTGTCGTTTACCTATATCAATAATTATGGTGGCCATACCGAGATTAAAAATGTCTCGTTAAATTGAGTCAGGTTATTCAGGGGATACACAAAGTGGTACACAACAAAACAGCAACGTCCACGCTGGCACGCAACACCAATATGGGTCACAGCGCAGGTTATTTTTTTATTGTGCCATTTTTGCTTTCTCCTGTTGCCATGGCCACCGAACAGTTCAATACCTCCTTTATCCGTGGCAACGACTCTATCGCCCAGGTCAGCGCTTTATCCGGCAGCGATGACATCCTTCCCGGGCACTATCCGTTCGATATTTATTTGAATGGCCAGCGTGTTGACCATCGCGATGTCGAATTCAGGAAAGCGGCCCCGGACCAGCCCATAGTGCCGTGCCTGTCAGCACATGACTACCAGGGCTATGGCATCAAACTCAGCGACCGCCAAGTGCAGGATGCCAGCGATTGCTTTGCCTTGAACCAGCAAGTTCCGGGCACAAAGCTGAACTATGACGCGGCACTGCAGCACTTGGATATCGATGTGCCGCAGCTGTATCTGGCGCCACGGGCACAAGGCTCCATTTCACCCAAGGTGTATGACCGTGGCATCAATGCCGGTTTTGTTAACTACAACTTCAACGGCAGCCACAACCGTTATGGCAATAATCAGGCAGACAAAACCTCTGACTACTCGTTCCTGAGCCTCAACAGCGGGGTCAATCTCGGCAACTGGCGTTTGCGCAACAACTCGACGCTCAGCCAGCAATCGGGTGCGGGCTCCAGTTTCGATAACATTTCGACCTGGGCACAAACGGATATTGTGTCCTTGCGCAGCCGCCTGGTGATCGGTCAGACCAACACCGACAATAACGTTTTTGACAGTGTTCAATTCCGTGGCGTGCAGCTGTCCAGCGCCAATGACATGTTGCCCGAAAGCCTGCGCGGATATGCCCCGGTGGTACATGGCGTAGCGCTGACCAGTGCCCGGGTTGAAGTCCGGCAGAACGGTTACACCATCTACAGCACCAATGTGCCTCCGGGGCCCTTTGCCCTGACCGATATTTACCCGAGCACCTTGAGCGGCAATCTGGACGTCACGGTCATTGAAGCCAATGGCTCCAGAAGCAGTTTCAGCCTGCCCTTTTCTTCAGTACCCAATATGTTGCGGGAGGGGATCTGGGACTATCAGCTGACAGCGGGCAAGTATCACGATGGCACCACCCGCTATAAGCCCAACTTTGTACAAGGCACCTTGTCCGCCGGGATGGCGTACGACATCACGCCCTACGGCGGCCTGATGATGGCGCAGAACTATCGCTCGGCCGTCGCCGGCCTGGGTAAAAACCTGGGTAACTGGGGCGCCGTGTCGGTCGACGCGTCTTTTTCCGATACCGACCTGGCCAGTGGTGACAGCAAGCAGGGGCAGAGCGTGCGCTTCCTGTACTCCAAGTCGCTGAACAACCTGGGCACTGAGTTTCGCATTGCCGGCTACCGTTACTCAACCTCGGGTTATTACGATTTCACTGATGCCGTTGCCGAACGCGACCGTTATGAAAACGGGGCTTACCGCAACGAGTACTACGACGAAAACGACAATGACAACCTGGGGGTTCCGGGTTGGGCCGAGTCCCGTCGCCGCACCTATTACACCGATACCTTCGGCAATAAACGCCAGCGTGTGGAACTGTCGGTCAATCAGCGCCTTGGGGGCAGTTCGACCCTGTATGCCAACCTGAGCAACCAGTCTTACTGGGGCGGTAGCGGTGAGGATCGAACCCTGCAAGCGGGCTTTAACAGCAGCTACAAAAACACCAGCTATGGGGTTTTTTATCAGGACAGCCGCAGTAACTATGGCTACAAGGACCGCAGCCTCAACCTGACCGTCTCGATTCCGTTCAGCTTTTTGCGCAAGGAATCGTCCGACATGAATGCCAGTTTCAGTGTCGGTCACAGCAAGCAGTCGGGTAACACCTACAGCACTGGCCTGAGTGGTTCTGCACTGGACGACAACCGGCTCAATTACGTGGTGCAGACCGGACACGACGAATACTCCGGGCAGACGTCCTCGGCCAACATCGGCTATCAGGGGAGCAAGGGCCTGATCAACGCGGGTTACAGCTACAGCAACGAATATCAGCAAACTTCGCTGGGTGTGTCCGGCGGCATCGTTGCCCACCCGGGAGGGATCACGCTGACCCAACCGCTGCAGAACACCTTCGTGTTGATTGAAGCCGAAGATGCCAAGGGCGTGCGTCTGGAAAACCAGCCCGGCGTGGCGATCGACGGCTCCGGGTATGCGGTCATGACCTCTGCCACCCCGTATCGCCACAACCGGGTTGCGCTGCGCACCGAAGACATTGGCAGTGGCCTGGATATTCCCCTGGCCTCCAAAGATGTAGTGCCCACACGTGGCGCCATTTCCCATGTGAAGTTTGAAACCCATACCGGCCAAAGCCTGCTGGTACACAGCAAGATCAATGACGCTGACTCCCCGCCCCTGGGCGCCAGTATTTTCAGCGCGTCAGGCAAGAACAGCGGCACCGTGGGCACCAACGGAGATATTTACATCTCGGGTGCCTCTGCAGGTGACCGGTTGATGGTCAAGTGGGGAGAAGACCCAAGCGAAAGTTGCTCGTTACAGGTGCCTGAGTTGAAACCCATGGGCGAAAAGGCCACGGGCTATCAAGAACTTTCGCTGGTCTGCGTAACACCATAAAAGGAAAGTCCATGTTTTTCTTGTTGAAACATAACCGTCCGGGGCTCGCTGCCGGATTGATGATCATGTTGGGACTGTTCTCGCAGAGCAGCCATGCCTTGTCATGTAAAGAAAACGGCAATATTCGCCAGGATATTGTGCTGGCCCAGTTAATCAGGGTCTCGACTGCCAATACAGCAGCGGGCGCCTTGTTGTGGCGTTCCCCGACATTCACTTCAACTTTCCAGTGTACGGATGACCGAAACAAACCCGCCGGGGAAAATGCCTATCTGTATTGGGACCCTAAAATGAATTTGAAGAATATTCATAATTCAATTGAAGTCGGGGTCAACTACAACAGCATCGATTACAAATTGGTCAATTCCGCGAGACAGGATGTCGGCCCCGGAACCCGCTGCCGCAAACAGGGCAGCCGATGTTTATCCCCGGCACAGTCGCTCAGTATAACCGTGTCGTATTCAATCTATATCAAGGCCACGGGAGCACCGCCGCCTGCGGGCGGCAAGATCACCAACACCGGTGCTTATTCCTTGTTTCAGGTCGACGGTGTCGGCGGGCTTAATAATGTCGCCGACAGTAACTTCAACGCTTATATTTCCGGGCTGGGCAATATCCGTTTCATCTCCTGCAATCCGAAAATAACGGTCAGTGCCAATAATGGCTCGGCGGTAAACTTTGGCAGCATCCCGCGGCAGAATGCGCGGGTCGGCTTTATAGAGAAACAGGTGCCCTTTTCCGTGACTGCCGACACCTCGGGCCCTGAGAGTGGCCAGGACTGCCAGGGCCAGGTATTGAACGCCAGTTTCAGCTCGACTTACCCCGTGCAGGACACCACGACCATTCTGCCGACCACCGACAGCGGCTTCGGGATTTTACTGTCACAACAAGACACGCCGATGACCTTCATCCCGATGAATACCCCCGTGGAAATGGGACTGGTGAATGGCTCCAGCGTCAGGAAAAACTTTCTGGCGAGCTTGAAGTGGCTCAATACCAATCCGAAAGTCGGCCCCTTTCGAGCCTCTGCGAATATTGATGTCACCTTTAAATAAGCCATTGAACCCTGCGCCTCAGACAGGTAACTACAGTGACTCGACCCGTTCAAGAAAAATGGATAGGTTTGGATTAACTATTTGGCTTAAGTTATAGTAGCCAAGTCTAAAACCGGACAAGCGTTATAAAAATAGAACTAAAATCAGCCCCCTTGCACGGGCATGGGCGACACCGACAACACTGATTTAACTATATTTTAAACCGACCATTAAACTCGATAGTTTAAGGGTTGGTGACGGCTGCTTATCGGCTTTAGCAACGGACTTTTCTAACCCGCGACGCCAATAAAAACAATGTTACCTTAGGAATATACCCCACACTCAAGGAGGAAGAAGCACCATGAATACCAGCCCTGCATTTAACGTTGAACCTGCTGACAAACTCGAATTGAGTATTCCGCAGAATCTCTATGAATCGCTGGCTTTTCTGGCCGCCCGCCATGACCGCAGTATCAACGGCGAAATCAAACAAGCTTGGGTGCAATGGACCGACCAGTTGTCTGACCTCAAGGTGATACTGGCACTTTTAACATCCCGTTATGGCAATGAACATAAAGCCGAGGTCACTCGTATTGATCTGCGCACCCCGCCCGACAACATTAAACATCTGCCCTGCAAGTTTAAAAAAGGACAAGTCCATCAAATAAATGAACAAGCCAATATTTTAAGGGTGTCCATGAACTCAGTCATTCTGAAGGCATTGGCATGGTGGGTTAATACCTGGAGACAGGTCGATCGTCTGAATGCTGGCGCAGGGTCCGGTTCCCAACCCTATCCGTGCTGGTAACGAGGAACGCTCACAACCAGCATGGGGGACTCAAGTAACCACCGGGCAAACCCTGGAAATACCTGCTTACTCCGCCTCCAGCGCCACCAGCCAGCGCGCTTCGGAGCGCAGCAGATGCTGGCGCATGGCTGTCTGGGCAGCGATCACGTCTTTGCATTCCAGTGCCCGCAGGATCGCCTGGTGTTCGATCACCGCGGCGTCCCAGGTGCCTGGGTTTTCCAGATGCTCGCTGAGGTGCGATGAGATCGGGCTGTGGCGCTCATCGAACAGCGAGGTGATGATCCGCACCAGCGCCGAGTTGCCGGTCATTTTTGCCAGCCGATGGTGAAACTTGCGGTCGTCAGCCAGGGGCGGACGATTGGCTTCGATGCTCGCGCGCATGGCATCGATGCAGTCCTGCAGGTAGCGATAATCGCTTTTTTTCCCGTGCAGGCACGCCAGCACCACGGCTTCGCCTTCGATCAGCGCCCGGGCCTGCATCAACTCGTTGGGGCTCTCGCCGAGGGTTACGGTGCGTGTGCCACCCTCTTGCAGGCGCGCAGCCACATAGACCCCGGAACCCATCCTGATTTCGATACTGCCTTCGATTTCCAGGGCAATCAGCGCCTCGCGCAGCGACGGCCGCGACACCCCCAGCAACTGGGTCAGATCGCGCTCGGGAGGCAAGCGCGAGCCGACCTTGAAGTCGCCCTGGACGATGTATTCACGCAGCCGGTCGGCGATTTTCTGATAGAGCTTGCGCTCTGAAGGAGGATACGAGGAGACCATCGAGGCAGAGTCCGGGAAATGATGCCAAAGGCTATCACACAGCCCGCTGCGGGCAGCAGAAACCTCGCCGCCAGCCTGACAGTCATTTCCCGGCATTGGGTACAGAGCCTATTGCTGGTCTTGCCACTGCGGACCATTGGGGTATTCAAAGTGCTCCAGCGAGGACTCCTTCATGGTCACGCTGTACCCCGGCTGTTGTGGCGGCATGTAGCGCCCGCGGCGGATCACGATCGGCTCGAGAAAGTTTTCGTGCAGGTGGTCGACATACTCCAGTACCCGTTTTTCCAGGGACGCCGACACCGCTATGTAATCGAACAGCACAATGTTCTGCGAGTACTGGCACAGGCCGACGCCGCCGCCATGGGGGCATACCGGCACGCCGAATTTGGCCGCCATCAGCACCACCGCCAGCACTTCGTTCAGGCCCCCCAGACGCGCCGGATCGAGCTGGCAAAAATCCATGGCAGCGGCCTGGAAGAACTGCTTGAACATCACCCGGTTGTGCGCGTGCTCGCCGGTGGCGACACCGATCGGATGGATACGCTGGCGAATCGCTGCGTGGCCAAGCACATCGTCCGGGCTGGTGGGTTCTTCAATCCACCAGGGATCGAATTCGGCCAGCCGCCGCATGTTGGTCACCGCCTGATCCACGTCCCACGTCTGGTTGGCGTCCATCATCAACTTGCGATCCCAGCCCAGCTCTTCACGCAGGATTTGCGCGCGGCGAATGTCCTGCTCGATATCGGCCCCGACCTTTTGCTTGAGATGCGTCCAGCCGGCCTCGACCGCTTCACGGGCCAGGCGGCGCATTTTCTCTTCGGAGTAACCAAGCCAGCCGGCGGCGGTGGTGTAACCGGGGTAGCCCTCATCCAGCATTTGCTGTTCGCGCGCGGCCTTGCCCGGCGCCGCCCGACGCAACATTGCGATGGCTTCCTGGGGCGTCAGCGCGTCGGTAATAAAGGTGAAGTCGACACAGCGCACCAGCTCTTCGGGACTCATGTCCACCAGCAGTTTCCAGACCGGCTTGCCCTCCTTCTTCGCCCACAGGTCCCACAGCGCGTTGATGATGGCCGCGGTCGCCAGATGCACCACGCCCTTTTCCGGGCCGACCCAGCGCAGCTGGCAGTCACCGGCAACGATTTCATGCCAGTAGGCGCCAAAGTTGTCGGTGATGCTTTCCAGGGTGCGGCCGGTGACAAACAATTTGGCCAGGGCCTTGACCGCTTCGACGCACAAATCGTTGCCGCGACCGATGGTGAAGGTCAGGCCGTGGCCTTGCAGGCCATCGTCCGAATCCGTGTGCAAGGTGACATAGGTCGCGGAGTAGTCGGACGTCGAGTTCATCGCATCCGAGCCGTCCATGCTCTTGGAGGTGGGGAAGCGAATGTCACGTACAGCGACCTGGGTAATGAGGGTAGACATGGGGTTATCCTGAAATTGAAGCCGGCTGCGCCGTTGCCGCTGGCAGCAGGCTTATTCATGTTATTTTCGTGCCGCGGGCGCAGTCTGTCCTGCGCTGCCAGTACGCGAAATTGAATGTTTCGACTACACCGATCACCTCAGGTAATAGCCCCATGATCAACTCCCTCGAGCAGTTGCGCAGCCGCCTGCGAATGCGCCATTTGCAGTTGCTGTTTGTGGTGTCTGAACAAGGCTCATTGCGCAAGACCGCGCAAATCATGGCGCTGACCCAGCCAGCGGTGACCAAGGCACTGCACGAACTCGAGAACCTGGTGGGCGAGGCATTGTTTACCCGCACCCATCAGGGCTTGCTGCCAAACAAGCTGGGGGAGGCGGCGATTCGTTATGCTCAACTGGTGTTCGCCGATCTCAGCGGCCTGCACGAAGAAATGAGCGCACTGCAATCGGGCAACCTCGGAACCCTGCGCCTGGGCGCCATGGGCTCGCTGGCGGGCGACCTGCTGCCAAGGGCCCTGGCGCAATTGACCCGACGTCACCCCAAGCTGAACATCACAGTGGTGATCGATACCAGCGACGTACTGCTGCAGGCCCTGAGTCTCGACCAGCTGGACCTGGTCGTGGCCCGTGTCGCCCAGGGCCGGCCCACCGACGAACTGAATTTCGAGGAGTTCGATGAGGAGCTGATTCAGATCGTCGCGCGCACCGGCCATCCGTTGCAGCACAGCACCGGGCTGAACCTGGAGACACTCGCCCGCTATCCCTGGATCGTGCAATCGCAGCCGGCACCGCTGCGGGAAATCTACCAGCAGATTTTCCGCCAGGCCCAGTTGCAGGCACCCGCCAGCCAGCTCGAAACAGCCTCGACGATGCTGACCGTGGCGCTGCTCCAGCAGACCGACATGATTACCTTGATGCCGCTGTCGCTGGTCGAGTACTACAGCAAGCTGGGGGTGCTGGCAGCGCTGCCGGTCGCGGTTTCGGCGCGCCTGATGCCATTCGGCCTGATCAGCCGCAAGGGCCGGATACCCACTGCGGCCATGGAGGTGGTCAAGGCCGAACTGCGGGTGCAGGCCGGCCTTGAAGGTCAAGGCGTGATTACGAGCGACTAGACGTCAGATCCGCCGGCGCCGGGTAAGTCGCTACCCGGGACGGTGTGCGCTTCAACAACATCAGCAACAACACGCTGACAAAACACAGCGCCGCCACCACCTGGAAGCCGGTGCTGCTGGTCCCCGTCACGCTATCGGCATAGGCCTTGATCTGCGGCGAAACAAAGCCGCCCAGATTGCCGATGGAAATGATAAAGGCGATGCCGGTGGCCGCACTGGTGCCGCCCAGATGGCGGGTCGGCAGACTCCAGAACACCGGCTGGCTGGCCACCAGCCCGGGAATGGCGATACAGAACGCCAGCAGGGTCAGCACCGGCGTATTGATCACCGAAATCGACGCGAAGGCCAGCGTGCCTACGGCAAGCATGCAGGTGGCAACCAGCCGGTGGTTGTTGTGCTTGTCGGCGTACACCGTGGCAATGCGCATGGCGACAATGGTGCACAGCCAGGGAATCATCAGTAGCAGCCCGACCGAGGTGTTGACGTGACCGTCCAGGGTCGAAGCCAGTTTGGCCGGCAGGTAGAACGCCAGGGGGGCGTTGCCGATCTGCACGCAGAAGTAGATGGCGATAAACATCAGCACGCGCTTGTCTTTGAGTACACCAAAAATCGAGCTGTGGCTGCTGCAGCCTTTCTCCTTTTCCTCGGCTTCGATGACGGTGTTCATGGCGTGCTTCTCTTCGGCGCTGAGCCATTTGGCATCGCCGGGGCGGCTCGCCAGATAGAAGAACGCAATCACCCCGACCACCGAGGCGGCCAGGCCTTCAACCACGAACATCCACTGCCAGTTGGCCAGACCGAACGGGTTGTGGGTATCGAGGATAAAGCCCGATAGCGGACTGCCGATCAACATCGCTACCGGCACCCCGAAGTAGAACAGGCCAATGGCCCGCGAGCGTTGTTTGGCCGGGAACCAGTAGGTCAGGTACAGGATGATCCCGGGCATGAACCCGGCTTCAGAAACCCCCAGCAAAAAGCGGATCACGTAGAACGAAGTTTCGCTGTTGGCGAACATCATCGACGCCGAGACCAGCCCCCAGGTGACCATGATTCGCGCCATCCACACTCGCGCGCCAACGCGCTGCAGGATCAGGTTGCTGGGCACTTCAAACAGCGCATAGCCGATAAAAAAGATCCCCGCCCCCAGGGCAAAGGCCGCGTCGCCGATACCGGTGTCGGCCTGATAGGCAATCTTGGCAAAGCCGACGTTGGCCCGGTCGATAAATGCCAGTGCGTACATCAGTGCGAGAAACGGCAAGAGCCGGATAGCGGCTTTCTTTACACCACTCGCCAGCGCGGGCGAGTCATACAGGTCTTGATAACTCATGGAGCGTACCTCTTCTTATTGTTGGAGTAGGTGTTATCCAGGATGCCTGCAGGCATCTTTACTGCGGGTGTCAGAACTGTTCTGCAAACCTCTCGAGTTCAGCGCGAGTGGGTAAACCATCGCTGTCACCCGGGAAGCCCAGCACCCGGGCGCCGATCAGATTGCCCCGGGCCACAGCCCCGGCGACGCCGAGACCTTCGAGCAAGGCGCTGATCACGCCCACGGCGAAACCGTCACCCGCGCCCACGGTGTCCACCACCCGGGTCACCGGGTACCCGGGGCAGTAGCCGCTCTCATTGGCGGTTGCGTAATAGGCACCTTCGGCACCCAGCTTGAGCACCACCAGCGAGCAGCCCTTGGCCAGGTAGAAGCCGGCGATATCGGCCGGGTGTTCAAGGCCGCTCAGCAGCCGGCCCTCCGCCAGGCCGGGGAAGACCCAGTCAGCCAGACCGGCCAGATCGTTCAGGCACGCCACCATGCTGGCTTGGGATTGCCATAACCGCGGGCGCAAATTCGGATCGAACGACACACTGCGGCCCGCCGCGCGCATATCGCCGGCCATATGAAAAATCAGTTCGCGCACGCTGTCGCTCAGCGCCGGGCTGATACCGGTGATGTGCAGATGCCTGGCGCCACGGCAGTAATCGCCGGGGTAATCGGCCAGGCTCAGATGACTGGCCGCCGAGCCTTTGCGGTGATATTCGATGTCGGGGTCACCGCCGTCCGAACGGCGTGACTTGAACATCAGGCCGGTGGGATGCGCGGGGTCCAGCACTGTGTAGCGGTGATCAATGCCGTCGCGGGCCATGACATCACCCAGCCAGTGGCCAAGGGTGTCATTGCCAAGACGGCTGATATAACCGACACCAAAACCCAGACGTGCCAGGCCGGTGGCCACATTCAACTCGGCGCCGGCAGCGCCGCGCACATAATCTTTGGCCTCGCGCAGGCTGCCGTCATCCCGGGCGCTGAACAGACCCATGGCTTCGCCGCAGGTAACGACTGCAATCGATTCGGTGAGTTGGCCCATGTCACATCACCGCGCCGATTTGCCAGGGCAGAAACTCGTTGTCGCCCAGCCCGTTTTCTTCACTGCAGGTTTTGCGACCAGAGGCCGTTGCCAGCATCAGCTCGAACAGACGCGCCCCCGCCTCGGCCACCGACTCTTCAGCGTCGACAATCGCCCCGGCATTGAAATCCATGTCCAGCGACATGCGTTGAAACAGCCGGGTATTGGTGGCGATTTTCAGCGACGGTGTCGGCTTGCAGCCGTAAGTCGAGCCGCGTCCGGTGGTAAAGCAAATCAGGTTCGCCCCGCCCGCCACCTGACCGGTGGCCGACACCGGGTCGTAGCCCGGGGTGTCCATGAACACCAGGCCGTTTTGTTCAATCGCCTCGCCGTACTGATACACCGCCATCAGCCCCGTCGCGCCGGCCTTGGCCACCGCCCCCAGAGACTTTTCGAGAATGGTGGTAATGCCCCCGGCCTTGTTGCCCGGGGACGGATTGTTGTTCATGTCGCCGTCATGCTGACGTACATAGTCTTCCCACCAATGAATGCGGCTCATCAACTTGTCGGCAACCTGCGCAGATGCAGCACGGGCGGTCAGCAGGTGCTCGGCGCCATAAATTTCCGGGGTTTCCGAGAGGATCGCGGTGCCGCCATGGCCCACCACCAGGTCGACCGCCGCACCCAGCGCCGGGTTGGCGCTGATCCCCGAATATCCGTCTGAGCCACCGCATTGCAGACCCACGGTGAGGTGTCTGGCCGACACGCTGCTGCGCTGCTGGCGGTTGACTCCGTCGAGCATCGCCTCTACCAGCGCTATCCCGCGCTGCACCGTTTCCCGGGTGCCACCGGCGTCCTGGATCACCAGGCTGGCCTTGAGCAACGCCGGGCGATCGGCCAGTTGCTGCATGAGCGGGGCCAGTTGATTGACTTCACAGCCCAGGCCGATCACCAGCACCCCGGCAAAATTGACGTGGTCGGCATAGCCGCGCAGGGTGCGCTGGAGGATCTCGATGCCCTCGCCCTTGGCGCCCATGCCGCAACCGCTGCCATGGGTGATGGCGACCACGCCGTCAACATTGGGGTAATCGCGCAGACGCCCGGCGTCGAATGTCGCAGCGATCTGTTTACACACCGTGGCCGAGCAATTGACGCTGGAAATCACCCCGATGTAGTTGCGCGTGCCGACCCGGCCATCTGCACGTACATAGCCGGCAAACCGGGCCTCGTCGGCGTGATAAACCGTGGGTTGATAGACATTGGCCAGCGCCTGGGTGGAACTGGCCGCAGGCATCTGCAGGTTGTGCACATGGACGTAGTCGCCAGGTCGCAAGGCAGCGCTGGCCTGGCCGATGATTTGCCCGTACTTGCGCACCGGCTGCCCCTGGGCTACACCGCGCAGGGCGATTTTATGCCCCGAGGCAATATCGGCCAGCGCCGTCACGCCCAGGCCGTCGGCGAACAGTTCCTGGCCCTTGGCGATGTCGCCGCGGGCAACGGCGACGTCATCTCCCGGGGTCAGTACAAGTAAGGATGAGCTTGCAAGGTTCATGGTGGATCCTCAACGGTTCTGGTGCGCCGCTCAGTGCTGGCTGAGCAGGACGGCCCGTAATATCGGTTGCTCAAGGCCTGGCGCAACCTGCTCAGCGAGCTCGATCAGGGGCAGAAGGCGGCGCTGTTTCTTGTCTTTATGGTTAGCGGCGATGTCAGCCAGACGATGTTGCAAGAACGGGTTGGCGAAGCGCTCGCGCACGCTGTCGACATAGCGCCGCGCGGCATCCAGCTGACCGAGGGCGGCGAATACCGGGAGCACTTCGCTGGCCCACAGTGCTTCCAGATCGGCGCGCAGTGCCGGGCTATGCATGGCCTGGTACACAGTCTCGTGCTCGGGGCGCCCGTCACTGAGCCAGCGCTCGGCCAGATAGCTGTGGCCCAGATTCAGGGTGAACAGTTTTAGCCGCTCGTAATGATCGAGGTCATCGGTCAGCACAATGGCTTCGTGGCTGCAGGGCAGCGTCAGCCCCTCCTGACGCTCGATCGCCCACAGCGCATAGGGTTCAGCCACCGCGCCCACCGGCTCAAGGGCCTGGGAAACGATGCGGTCCACCAGCGAGTTGGCCCAGCGGCAGTTCTGCGTCAGGTAGCTCTCGAATGCGTCGCCCAGTGCCCAGCTGCGGGCCAGGCCCACCAGCAGATCACGCAACACATCGCCATTGCGCGCCACCAGTTCACAGGGGAACAGCGACAGCGTGGAGTGCGGGTTGTGCTGCCAGCGATCGTGGAGCAAAACCAGAAGTTTGGCCGGGAAGCTGATCGGCGCCGGGGCCTGGGCGCCGAGCAGCACGGGAGTGTCCCGCGGGTCCAGCAGATAACCGCGGTCACCGGTATTGGAAATCACCACCCGGACCTGTTCGACAAAGCCCTGGCGCAGCGCCGGCCACTGCTGGGCGGCATGCACTGCGCGGCTGATCGCCGAAGCCTGGAGGTTTTGTTCGACTACCTGACCCTGGTCGATGCCCTGGATCAGCACCCGGTACGGCTTGCCGCTGGCCAGAGCCGCGGTGCGGGCAGTGCTGGCCGGGCTGTCGGTGGTCTGCACCACGGCAATACGGCCCAGGGCCGCGCCACGCTCCAGCGCCTGGGACACGAAAAGATCGACATGGGCCTGGAGAAAGCGGCTGGTGCCAAACTGCAGGATCGGCGGGAATTGGTTATCGCTCATCGCCTAGCACTCGATAATGGCTTTGACCACGCCTTGCTGCGGGTCCAGCAAAGTGGGGAACAGATTGACCACCTCGCTGAGTGCAATGCGATGGGTGTTCAGGGCCCGGTCGGGAATCAAGCCGTCGCGCAGGCATTGCTCGACATAGCGGAAGTCTTCGCCGGTGGCATTGCGGCTGCCCATCAGGGTGGCTTCGCGCTTGTGGAACTCGGGGTCGGAAAAGGTGATCGAGTCACGCACCACCGAGATCATCACGTAGGTGCCGCCGTGGGCGATAAATTCGAAGCCGCGCTCCATGGCCCGGGCGTTACCGGTGGCGTCGAATACCACGTCATAAAAATCGCCTTCGGTGAGGTCGGCCAGAGCGTCCTTGTCGCCCTCACCGATTTTCACCGCGGCGTGAATGCCCAGGTGCTGGCGGCAAAAATCCAGACGATCGTCGCGGGTGTCGAGCACCGTGACTCTGGCCCCGCGCAACCCGGCAAAAATCGCCGCCGCCATGCCAATGGGCCCGGTGCCGACCACCAGCACCCGCTGCCCGGCCTGCAGGTTCGAGCGACGCACGGCATGGGCCCCGATGGACAGGAACTCGATCATTGCCGCCTGATCCAGCGACACCCCGTCAGCCTTGTGGATGAACTGATGGGCAACGCTCAGGTATTCGGTAAAGGCGCCGTCGCAGTGCACGCCCAGTACCTGGATCCGGGTGCAGCAGTTGGTCTTGCCTTTGCTGCAGGCGATGCAGGTGCCGCACGAGATATACGGCATCACGTAGACCACGTCGCCGGCCACCAGGCCACTGCCTTCATCGCTGGCTTCAACGATGCCGGAAAACTCATGGCCCATGACCCGCGGGTATTCAAGGAAGGGCTGATTGCCGGTGAAGATATGCAGGTCGGTGCCACACACCCCCACCCGCTTGACCCTGATCAGGGTTTCGCCGGGCTGGCGGGCGGGTATCGGGCTCTGGACAGCAGTGAGCGAGCGCGGCTCGTTACAAATCACAGTCAGCATTTTTATTCTCCGGCAATAGCACGCGGGCTACGGGGTATGGGCAAGGCGAGACAGGGGGCGGGGAACGGCAGCAACGGGAGATGGAGACAGGGCATGGGGATCTCCTCTTATTGTGTGCAGCGTGAGTGCCGCCTGGATGATCACGGCTCGAAAACTACACGCGGCAAAATACATTGGCAAGACCAATTTATAAAAAATATGAATTGGCCTTACCAAATTGCAATCAGGTGCGAGTGATCGCCGAGAGCGCTTGATGCTCTTGGAACATGGCTTTGATCAGGGCTTGGAGGAGCGCAGTGGCAATTTTTAATGGACGACTATTTTTCAGAGGGCTCTGATTTATTTTCGACGGTTACGGCATCAAGGTGCAGCGCTGCTGACACCCCTGGAGCAACAACATGAATGGATCGCTGCCCGCGCTTTATCCCCACCCACTCGCCCCTGAAACTCTGCGCACACTTGACAATTCGCCCTGCACAAAGCAACAGCGAGCCAAAGATAGGATCAGCCTGATGTATGGCTTATTCACACCTGGAAATGCTGTTCTACATATTGCGCAGAGAGTGAGTTATTCGCAGCGGATGTCTTTACCCGACAGAAAGCCAAGTAGCGCTATGGACTTTAACTTTAAATACATCGCCACCATAAGCGTTGAAAACAAGGACCGACATAAAGTTAAATCCCGCTGATTTAGACTCCGAATCTACTGGTTACATAACAATAAATAGCGGCCGACACAGGGTTCTTCCTCAATGAACAAAGCTATTGCCATTGCGCATGGCTTGACCAAATAAAAACCAAGGATAACAAATGACTCGACCTTTTTTCTCTGTTGCCTGGGCTGCTTCACAGCGAATTTACGACCCTGTCAACTCCGGCGCAAAAGTTGCACAAATAATTGGTGGATATGTTGAAAAGAATATCAACAACCCCATACCCCAGCAGCGCTGGAGTAATACCTGTGCCGTTCGAATTAGTTATATTTTGAATCAATCTGGCATGAACATTCCAAAAACTCCAGGACAGACAGTATCAGGAGCGGACAATCGCCAATATTTTTTCCGGGTAAGGAATCTTGTTGCATTCCTCGAGGAGCGTTGGGGGCAACCTGATATCCTGGAATACCCGCCCACTGGTGGAGGATCCCTTGCCGGTAGAAAGGGGCTGATCCTGTTTGAAGTTACAGGCTGGTCAGATGCTCAAGGCCACGCAACACTATTCGATGGCAATATCTGCTACGACCAGTGTTACTTCAATGAACCAGAAGCGAGATACAGCACCGACCGCGCTAACTTTTGGAATTTGCCATGAACATAATCTGGAGAGGTGGCCTGACTGTTTCGGCCCTGGCCCTCTATCTGTCAGTTTGCCATGCACAGAACAGCCAGTTTAGCTTTCCTGGCGCTGGGGCACGTCCCCATGCCCAGAACTATAAAGACATGATCCTGGCCACCTGTGTCGCGAACGCCTACCAAAATGACAAGAGTGCTGCTATTGATGCCGGCAGTAGTGTGAGTGCATTACGCGACTGGACCGAATACGACTTGGAAAGGGCGCCAGATGCTATCAAGTCCCTGGTCGATAGTTATTTGGCGCGCAATTACCACAACCCGTTAGTCGAACCGGAAATCAAGGATGTACGTTTCGACTTTCTGAAATGTCTGGACCTCTATCACAGCAGCGAACTGGACGAACAGACGAAAGACCTGGTAATCAATCCCGGGCATAAATACAGGAAGGATAATCTGTGATCCAGACACCGGGTTGATCATTCCGCTCTCGTAAAATAGTTGCAGGTAACCTCCGTTAGTCCCCGGCCATCATCAAATCCAGGTTCTGCACCGCCGCTCCGGCAGCGCCCTTGCCTAGGTTGTCGAATACGGCAGCCAGCAGTACCTGGCCGGTCTGCTGGTTTTCACACACCACCAATTGCAAATCATCAGTCCCGTTCAGCGACTGCGGATCAAGGCCGGTCAAGGCTTTGGCCTCCTGCAGCGCCATCACCTGAACATGGGCCGCAGCGGCGTAGTGCTGCACAAGGCATTCGTGCAACCGCAACCCGTCCACCCCCGGCGCCAGCAAGCGCAGTTGCAAAGGTATGGTCAGCACGATGCCCTGGCGAAAAGCACCATAGGCCGGGATAAATACCGGCCGCTGCAGCAGGCCGCTTTGCTGCTGGATCTCCGCCACATGTTTGTGCGCCAGCCCCAGGCCATACACCTGGAATGCTGCCCCTGTGGTGGCACCCTTCCCTTCAAACTCCTCCACTGCGGCCCGCCCCTTTCCGGAATAACCCGACACGGCATTAATGGTCAGCGGGTAGTCCCCAGGCAGTAAACCGGCCTCCAGTAGCGGACGCAGCAGCCCTATTGCCCCGGTGGGATAACAACCCGGGTTACTGACCCGCCGCGCCGTGGCAATACGCCGGGCCTGTTGCGGGTTCATCTCGGCGAAACCATAGGTCCAGTGCGGATCGGAACGGTGCGCCGAGCTTGCGTCGATTACCCGTACGCCAGGGTTTTCGATGCTGGTTACAGCGTCCCGTGCCGCGTCATCGGGCAAGCACAGAATCGCGATGTCGCAGGCGTTGATGATTTCGGCGCGACGCCGGGCATCCTTGCGATGCTCGGGATCGAGCTTGATCAAACGCAGGTCGGGGCGATCCCGTAGCCGTTGATGAATTTGCAACCCGGTGGTGCCTTGGTCGCCGTCGATGAAGATCAGAGGACTTGCCATGGAATGCTCTCGAACTCAGGAAATCAGGAGCGGCAATCTTCAGCGAGGGGCTAAGATAGGAAAAGTTGAATTTCCAAACGATTAACTTCAGTTTTTCTGAACAAGGAATGATCCATGCGCGAAATCAGCCTGGACCGGCTGCGCACGCTGGTGGCTATTGCCGACCTGGGCTCGTTTGCCGAGGCGGCCCGGGTGCTGAACCTGGCCCCGCCCACGGTCAGTTTGCATATCGCCGACCTGGAATCGCGAGTAGGCGCCAGGCTGTTATCCCGCAGCCGGGGCCGGGTCCAGCCATCGGCGATTGGCGCCACCCTGGTGGAACGCGCGCGGCGTCTGCTGGCAGATGCGCAGCAGGCCCTTGAGGACGTGCAGCGACAGGTGCAGGGGCTGGCCGGACGCGTGCGGCTGGGAGCCTCCACCGGGGCCATCGCCCAGTTGCTGCCGCAAGCGCTGGAGACCTTGAGCCAACATCATCCCGCTATCGATGTGCAGGTCGCCGTGCTCACCTCCCGGGAAACCTTGCACAGGCTGGCCGAAGGCTCTCTGGAAATCGGCCTGGTGGCGCTGCCACAGACCCCGGTCAAACAATTGCGGATCAAGCCCTGGCGGCGCGACCCGGTCATGGCCTTCCTGCCGGCGCGCGGGGAATGCCCGCAGGTAGTGACCCCCGCCTGGCTGGCAGCGCAGCCCTTGATCCTGAATGACAACACCACCCGGCTTTCACGCCTCACCGCGGAGTGGTTCGCCAGCGATGGGCACCAGCCCGCAGCGCGTATTCAACTGAACTACAACGATGCAATCAAAAGCCTGGTGGCGGCCGGTTATGGGGCCACGTTGTTGCCCCATGAAGCCTGCACCCCGCTGCCTGACAGCCGGATCGCCATGCGCCCGTTACAGCCCCTGTTGTGGCGCCAACTGGGGATTGCCCACCGTGACGGCGATGTGGAGCGGGCCACGCAACATGTGCTGGATGTGTTGTGGGGGCTAAGCTCGCAGCCGGCCGAGGCTGGCGCACCCTGAGGGCCTGCCCGTTTCAGGGGTGCGCAGGGCCAAGGCTTTTTTTTCGCCGGCAGAACAGCGATGATCGCCGCCCCGCTCCACAGCACAGGAACCCGCTTCATGGAATTGCCACTGGAAACAGTCGCCCTTTTCGCGCTGAAACTGGCCTACGAGACCGAAGGCTCAAGCCCGATATTGCGTGACGACCTGGTCATGGCGGACTACGAGCGCGAGGTCTTTGCCCTGCTGGTGCGCAAGGGCGATATCGGCGCCATTCAAGCCAAGCTCGATGCCTGCCTGGGCCTGGCCCTGAACGCCCTGGGCGGCACCGACAAGCCAATGGGCCGCGAGCTCGAGCGCCTGTCCCTGGATGTGAAAAACGCCCGCACGCTGGAACAACTCGACGCCCCGCTGCTGACCCTCAGGGACTACCTCAAAGATATTCAGTGATCACTGCCCCTGAAAGGTCTCAAGGTACGCCAGCAAATTGTCGATCTTCTCGGGGTCACTGATGCCCCAGAAAATCATCCGCGTACCGCTCACCACTTTCTTCGGGGCTTCGATGTACGCGGCCAGTTTGTCCCGCGTCCACACCACACCCGAGTTTTTCATCGCCTCGGAGTACTGGTAGTCCGCCGTGGTCCCGGCTGGCCGGCCGATTATGCCGTTGAGCTGCGGCCCGAACCCGCCCCGGGCGTTTTCGCCAATGCTGTGACAGCCGCCACAGGTTTTGCTGAACAGTCTGGCTCCCGCCTCGGCATCCCCGGCCGCCACAGCGGTGCCGGTGAATCCGGTTGCGAGGATCAGGGCCAGGCTCAGTAATGCTGTTTGTTTCATGGGCGGTTCCACACTCCGGGGTCAGGGTCGGGCTCGCCGGCAATCTTACAGGCTCAACGCAAAACCTGCTCCGCCAGCAGTCCCAGCGCGATAAGGATCATCACCGTCCCGGACACCCGGCTGACCTTTTTCGCCGCCCCCGGCCGGGTCTGCAATACCGCCTGGGCGCTGAACCCCACCAGCAGATAAACCACTGCGCAACTCACCGCATGCAATGAACCCAGGGCGATGATTTGCGCCGGGATCGGCCACGTCGATAACGGGTCGGTGAATTGCGGCAACAGGGCCAGAAACAGCAGAAATACCTTGGGGTTCATGCCACTGACGCACGTGCCCTTCCAGGCCCAGCGAAACCATGAATCCGCCACCTGCATCTGCCCGGCCTCGGGGGTGGACGGCTGGCGAATCATGCTGATGCCCAGCCACAGCAAATACAGGGCCCCGCCGAGGGTGAGCAGCGACATGATCAACGGACTCCTGGCCAGTAACGCGCCGACCCCTGCAGCCACAACCAGGGTCGCCAGCACGTGGCCCGAGAGCAGGCCCGCGACCGCAGGCGCAACCCGGCGGCCGCGAATACCGGCTGAAATCGCGTAAGCCCAGTCGGCACCGGGGGTGATGATGAACAGGAACGACACCGCCCAAAAGGCGGCCAGGATGCTGAGAGTCACGGAGTGTCTGCCTTCTACGAAGCCGGGGGGATTGTGCAATGCGCCGAATGAAGCGAATGCGCTCAGTAGAAGATTAGAGATTTGCTGATAGGATTATCTTTCGTTTATCCCAATCATTAGCGACCATATTAGAAGGTTCTTCCAGGTGGATCGAATTGATCGAAAGATTCTCGCGGAGCTGCATGGGGACGGCCGTCTTTCTCTCACCGAACTGGCGGACCGGGTCGGGCTGAGCCTCTCGCCCTGTCATCGGCGGGTGCGGGCTCTGGAAGAGTCGGGGGTGATTTTGGGCTATCGGGCCCTGCTGGCGCCGAAAGAACTGGGCCTGGGCTTTTCTGCGATTGTGTTTGTGACGTTGCGCGAAGTGACCCGCCAGGCCGTCGCCGACTTCGAGGCGGCCTTGCCGCAGATTCCACAGATTATCGAAGCGCAAAGACTGTTCGGCGACCCGGACTACCTGCTGCAAGTGATCGCCAAAGACCTGCAGGCCTTTCAGCAGCTGTACGACGAGCGCCTGACCTCGCTGCCCAACGTACAACGGCTGGTCTCGACCCTGGTGATGAAAAGCGTGATCCACGACAGGGTGCTGCCGCTGTAGCCGAAAACCGGTAGTCGCTGCCGCCATTACCGGTCGAGGGGCATCAGCCCGGCCGCCAGGGCATCCAGCAAAGCGCTGACTTTGGGTAAAGCCTGGCGGCTTTTCGGCCACACCAGATTGATCGCCAGGCCGTCGCTGGCCAGATGCGGCAGCACCTGCACCAAAGACCCGTCGGCCAGCTGTTGCTTGATCAGCCAGGTCGGTAATTGCGCAATGCCGCAACCCGCCAGCACCGTCATGACCTGCCCTTCGCCATCACCGACGATGTATTTGGCCGGCATCACCCGGCGCTCGGTCTCACCGGGCCGATTGCCGGAAAAACTCCAGGGGCTGACCGTGCCATCGGCCCGGCCATAGGCAACACACTGATGATGCTCCAGGTCGCGGTCCGTCACCGGCGTACCGTGAATCTTCAGGTAAGCCGGGGCGGCGCAGAACACATGCCGCTCACGTCCCAGGTAACGATGCCCCAGTGCACCGGGCCAGACATCCGAACCACCGACCCGGACGACGATATCAACCCCCTCTTCAACCGGGTCGATAAAGCGGTCCGAAAACGAAATGTACGGCAGCAACAGCGCATGTTGCTGCACAAATTTCAGCACCACCGGCAACGCCTGCAGACGCCCGAACGCTGCCGGCAGGTCAATTCGCAGCCGGCCCCGCGGCTCGGTATTTTCCGCCTGCATGGACAACTCGGCCTCTTCCAGTTCGGCCAGCACCCCGGTACAGGTCCGATAGAACGCGGCCCCGGCATCGGTCAACGACAAACGCCGGGTGGTGCGATTGAACAGGCGCACCTCCAGCCGGCTTTCCAGTCGGGCGATGCCTTTGCTGATGGCCGAAGGGCTCAGGTTCAGGCGCTCGGCAGCAGCTTTGAAGCTGCCGGCTTCGGTCACGCAGACAAACACATCGATGCCCTTCAGGCGCTCGGAAGTAAACATACCCGCCTCGTATTCGTGAACTGAATTCATGTCATTCGGTAAAAGGTATCGTAAATACGACCGTTTTTCCCCAGTAAACTGGAGCCCATGCCACTCCTCAACCTACAGGCGCTCCCATGACCCCGCAAAAACCAACGGTGCTGATCACCGGTGCCACCGGCCAGATCGGCGGCGACACCCTGCGCAACCTGCTGGCCGACGACAGCATCACCCTGGTGGCCGCCGTCCGTTCACCGGCCAAGGCCAAACCCTTCGAGGCCCAAGGCATTCGCACGGTGATTATGGATTTCGACAAGGAACACACCCTGGCCCCTGCCCTGCAAGGTATCGATCGCGCGTTTCTGGTGACGGGCTACACCGTGGACATGCTGCGCCAGAGCAAAGCCTTCGTGGACCAGGCGAAAAAAGCCGGCGTGCAACACATCGTTCACCTGGGTGCCTGCGGACGGGACGACACCACCATCGGACACTGGGCCTGGCACCAGTTCGTGGAACGCTACATCGAGTGGTCAGGCTTTTCGTTCACCCACCTGCGCCCTGAATGCTTCATGCAGAACCTGCTCAGCTACGACGGCACCCAGGCAGTGAAAGCGGGGGTTATCGAGCAATACACCGGCGATGCACGTTTCAGCTGGGTGGATGGCGAAGACGTCGCCCGTGTCGCCGCACAAACCTTGCTGCACCCGCACAAACATGCCGGCAAGACCTACCGCCTGGGCTACGACGTGCAGTCCTACGGCGACATCGCCGCCATCATGACCCGAGTCCTGGGCCAGCCGTTCCGTTACGACGCGAAGTCACCTGACGTATTTCTGGAAAACATGCGCGCGGCCGGAGCCGAAATGGCCTACATGACCTGCGTGCACGACAACTTCACGCGCATGGCGGCCCGGCAGATTCCCGGGGTTGAAGAGACCTTCGACAACTTCCCCGCCATCACCGGCCGCCAGCCCGTGACCTGGGAAGATTTCGTGCAAAAGCACCGCAGCGCTTTTGCCTATTGAGCACCTCGCCCCCCTGAATTCAGATCGAAGCTCGCTGGCACCGCAATCTGCCCCTCCCCCCCTGTGGAAGCGGGCTTGCCCGCGATGGCAGCGCCGCTGACTTCAAGCCAGAGCTCGCTGGCAAGCCAGCTCCTACAGAAAAACATCGCAATCTGCCCCCTCCTCCTGTGGGAGCGGGCTTGCCCGCGATGGCGGCGCCGCTGACTTCAGGCAGAGCTCGCTGGCAAGCCAGCTCCTACAGAAAGCATCGCAATCTGTCCCCTCCTCCTGTGGGAGCGGGCTTGCCCGCGATGGCAGCGCTGCTGTCTTCAAAGCAGAGCTCGCTGGCAAGCCAGCTCCTACAGAAAAGCACCGCAATCCGCCCATCCCCCTGTGGGAGCGGGCTTGCCCGCGATGGTAGCGCCACTGACTTCAAGCCAGAGCTCGCTGGCAAGCCAGCTCCTACAGAAAAGCAGCATCGCAATCTGCCCCCTCCCCCTGTGGGAGCGGGCTTGCCCGCGATGGTAGCGCCGCAGGTTTCAAGGCAAAGCTCGCTGGCAAGCCAGCTCCTACAGAAAGGCATCGTAATCTGCCCATCCCCCTGTGGGAGCGGGCTTGCCCGCGATGGCAGCGCCGCTGTCTTCAAGGCCGAGCTCGCTGGCAAGCCAGCTCCTACAGATAAGCATCGCAGCCTGAATCACCCCCTCAACCCATTTCTGGATTGCCTGACAGAAGTCTGCGATTGCAGTGGCCATCATGTGGCCGCTAATATTGAGAACTATTCGCACTCACATCTGGAAACCCGACCGGTGCACCCTCTCGCGACCCAAAAACTGGGCTTCTTTTTCAGCAGCCACCATCGCTGGCTGCTGCAACATATTCAGCGCCGCCTGCGTAATCACGCCGACGCAGAGGACACCGCCGCCGATACCTTTTGCCAGATGCTGGCGGCGCGGGTAGATCCGGACAGCATTGAGCAGCCCCGGGCCTACCTGTCCACCATTGCCCGGCGCCTGATTTTCGACCGTCACCGTCGGCGCAAACTGGAAACCGCCTATCTCGATCGCCTGGCCTTGCTGCCCGAGGCCGTGGCGCCGTCCCCCGAAGAACAGTTGCAGTTGATCGAAGCTCTGGTTGCCATCGACAGGGCGATCGACGGTTTGCCGATGATCGTCAAAGCCACCTTTCTTTACAGCCAGCTGGACGGCCTGAGTTACGTGGCAATTGCGCAAAAACTGGGGCTGTCCGAACGCACGGTCAGCCGCTACATGAAACAGGCATTGCGCCAGTGTTACCTGAGCGAGGCCGGCCTGTGAGCAAGCAGCGGCTGGACCCTGTGAGCGAACAGACCATCGACTGGATGGTGCAACTGCGCGCCGGCACTCCCGACGCAATGCTGCAAGAGCGCTTCAACGCCTGGCTGGCCAAAGACCCCGCACATGCTCAGGCCTGGGACAAATTGCAGCAGCGCCTCAGCGGCTCCTTCAGCCCTCTGCGTTCACTGGATGATCGGCTGCCCGGACAAGCCGGTGAAGCCCGTCAGTTGCTCTTGCAACCCCACACAACCCGGCGCGACACGCTGCGCGCTATTGCCGGTCTGGGCCTGCTCGGTGGCGGTTTGTGGCTAGGCGCGCGCAGCCCGATGGGTAATTCGCTGCTGGCCGATCTGTCCACCGGCCGTGGTCAGCGCCAGGACTTCAACCTGGCTGACGGCAGCCGCCTGCGCCTGAACGCCAACAGCGCCGTGGACCTGAGGTTCGATAACCGGCAACGGCTGCTGATTCTGCGTCACGGCGAGCTGGTGATTGAGGTGGCCGCGGATGCGGGCCGGCCCTTTTGCGTACGCACCGCAGAAGGTGAAATCCGCGCCTCGGCAAGTCGCTTCCTGGTGGCTCAGGAGCCTGCAGCAAGCCGGGTGGTGGTGCTGCAACACTCCGTGCAGGCACAGCTGTTCAACGGCATGTCCCTGAATCTGGACGAAGGTCAGTCGGCCCTGCTGTATGCCAGGCAAATCGTCCCTGTGGAGGGTGACCAGCGCCGTCGCGCTGACTGGCTTAACGGCAAACTGAACGTGCTGGACGATCCTCTGGAGCAAGTGGTCGCGGCCCTGCGCCCTTACACCCGTGGTTTGGTGCGGGTTGCTCCCCAGGTTCGCGGGCTGCGGGTGCAGGGTGTGTACCCGCTCAACGATCCCGACCGGGCCTTCACCGCACTGGCTGAAACCCTGCCAATTCGTGTGGATCGTTACAGTCCATGGCTGACTCTGATCGGGGCGGTATAACGGCCGTGGAAAGTTTTTTTTGATAATTGTTCGCATCGGTGTCCGGTTTTGTTTTCTCGGCGCACCTATCTCCTGAGACTTTCACACGATCAGGAGAATGCCGTGCTCAACCCGTGGCCCCACACCCTTTGCCTCGCCGTTGCTCTGGCAACCATGGCCAGTCCTACCCTGGCGCAAGACCTGAGCTTCAATCTGCCGGCCGGCAACCTGGCCAGTACCCTTAACACCATCGCCAGTCAGAGCGGCCAGATCGTGTCGCTGGAACCCGCGCTGGTGCAGGGCAAACAGGCACCGGCGGTGATCGGCCACATGTCGCCCGAACAGGCCATGGAGGCCGCCCTGCGGGGCAGCGGTTTGCAATTGCGTATCACCGGGCAAGGCAACTTCAGTGTCGAACCGGCACCGCAAACCGGCGAAGCATTGCAACTGGGGGTCACCAGCATCACCGAGCGCAGCACCGACGCCACCACCGAAGGCTCTGGCTCCTACACCGCACAGGCGGTGACCATCGGCAAGGGTTCACACAGCCTTAAAGAGACCCCGCAATCGGTTACCGTCATTACCCGCAAAATGCTCGATGACCAGAACCTGAACACCATTGAACAGGTCATGGAAAAGACTCCGGGCATTACCGTTTATGACTCGCCCATGGGTGGCAAGTACTTCTACTCCCGGGGCTTTCGCATGACCGGCCAGTACCAGTACGACGGCGTGCCGCTGGACATCGGCAGCAGCTACGTCCAGGCCGACAGCTTCAACAGCGACATGGCGATCTACGACCGGATCGAGGTACTGCGCGGTGCCGCAGGCATGATGAAAGGCGCGGGCGGCACGGCCGGGGCGGTGAACTTCATCCGCAAACGCGGCGAATCCACCCCTCACACCCAGCTGTCACTGTCTGCAGGCACCTGGGACAACTATCGGGGTCAGGTTGATACCGGCGGCCCTTTAAATGATTCCGGCACCCTGCGCGGCCGGGCGGTGCTCACCCAACAGACCCGGCAGTATTTCTATGACATCGGCGCACGCAAAGACCAGATCTACTATGGCGCCCTGGATTTTGACCTGAGCCCCGATACCACCCTCGGTGTGGGCCTGGCTTATGAAGATGTGGACGCCACCCCCTGCTGGGGCGGGCTGCCGCGCTACGCCGATGGCAGCGACCTGAAACTCAAACGTTCAACCTGCCTGAACACCGCCTGGAACAACCAGCGCAGCAAGCGCACCACCTGGTTCGGCGACCTCAAGCAGCAACTCAATGACGACTGGTCACTGAAGGTCGCGGGGGTCTATTCAAAAAACACCCAGGACATGGAATACGCGTTCCCCAGCGGTTCGGTACCGGTCGGTGCTACCAGCACCAAAACCCTGATGCTGGGCAGCATCTATGACTATGACCAGACCGACTATGGCTTCGACGCTTACCTGAACGGCAAATTCGACGCACTTGGCCTGGAGCAGGAGTTGACCATCGGCGCCAACGCCAGCCGTTCGCACAAGGATGACTTTTACGCCGTGGCCGTCCTGCCCCAGCGCCAGAATGTACTCAACCCCGATCATCACCTGCCCAAACCTGATGACAGCTACTACCTGAGTAATGCCTCACGTGGCGGGCCGATGGACATGAGGATCAAACAATACGGTGTTTACTCCACGGCCCGCCTGAAGCTGACCGAGCCGCTGACCTTCGTGCTGGGTAGCCGCGTGAGCTGGTACAAGTCCGACAGCGATAGCGAGTCCTGGTACCAGGGCGAAAGCACGCCAGTCAGTTCCAGAGCGACCGAAACCGGCCAGGTCACCCCATTCGCGGCCGTACTGTTCGACCTCAACGACAACCTGACCACCTATGCCAGCTACACGGACATCTTCACCCCGCAGGGCGGCTACAAAACCCTCAACGGCGAAACCCTCAAGCCATTGATCGGCACCAGCTATGAAGTGGGGATCAAGGGCGAATGGTTCGACGGGCGCCTGAACAGTTCCTTCAACCTGTTCCGCACCATTCAGAAAGACGCGGCCCAGGACAATCCGCTGTGCCCGGACAGTACTTGCTCACAGAACTCCGGCAAGGTGCAGGCTCAAGGTTTCGAAGCTGAAGTCAGTGGCGAAGTCATTGAGCGCCTGCAAGTGCTGGCCGGCTACACCTACACCCAGACCAAGGTTCTGGAAGATGCCAATGACGACCAGGATGGTCTGGCCTACAACACCTATGTGCCGCGCCACCTGCTGCGCGTGTGGGCCGACTATGCCCTGGACGGTTCACTGGACCGCATCACTCTCGGCGCCGGAGTCAATGCCCAGAGCAGCAACTACCGGGTCTCGCCCATCAGCGGCATCGACATCAGCCAGGCCGGTTATGCGATCTGGAACAGCCGCATCGGCTACCGCATCGATGACACCTGGTCCGTGGCACTTAACGGCAACAACCTGTTCGACAAGCGCTACTACGCCACCGTCGGCACCGAAGGCTTCGGCAACTTCTACGGCGAGCCGCGCAACTTCGTGATGTCGCTCAAGGCAGATTTCTGAGTGCAGATCCCAGACCTCGCAGCCTGAATTACTGGCAAGCCAGTTCCTACAGAAAAGCACCGCAACCCGCCCCCTCCTTCTGTGGGAGCGGGCTTGCCCGCGATGGCAGCGCCGCTGACTTCAAGCCAGAGCTCGCTGGCAAGCCAGCTCCTACAGAAAAGCAGCATCGCAATCTGCCCCCTCCTCCTGTGGGAGCGGGCTTGCCCGCGATGGCAGCGCCGCTGACTTCAGGCAGAGCTCGCTGGCAAGCCAGCTCCTACAGAAAAGCAGCATCGCAATCCGCCCCTCCCCCTGTGGGAGCGGGCTTGCCCGCGATGGCAGCACTGCTGGTTTCAAGGCAAAGCTCGCTGGCAAGCCAGCTCCTACAGACAAGCACAGTAACCCGCCCCTCCTTCTGTGGGAGCGGGCTTGCCCGCGATGGCAGCGCTGCTGTCTTCAAGGCAGTGCTCGCTGGCAAGCCAGCTCCTACAGAAAGGCATCGTAATCTGCCCATCTCCCCCTGTGGGAGCGGGCTTGCCCGCGATGGCAGCACTGCTGGTTTCAAGGCAAAGCTCGCTGGCAAGCCAGCTCCTACAGAGAAGCATCGCAACCCGCCCCTCCCCCTGTGGGAGCGGGCTTGCCCGCGATGGCAGCACTGCTGGTTTCAAGGCAAAGCTCGCTGGCAAGCCAGCTCCTACAGAGAAGCATCGCAACCCGCCCCCTCCTTCTGTGGGAGCGGGCTTGCCCGCGATGGCGGCGCCGCTGACTTCAGGCAGAGCTCGCTGGCAAGCCAGCTCCTACAGAAAAGCAGCATCGCAATCCGCCCATCCCCCTGTGGGAGCGGGCTTGCCCGCGATGGCAGCACTGCTGGTTTCAAGGCAAAGCTCGCTGGCAAGCCAGCTCCTACAGAAAGGCATCGCAATCTGCCCGCTCCCACTGTGGGAGCGGGCTTGCCCGCGATGGCAGCGCCACTGGTTTCAAGGCAGAGCTCGCTGGCAAGCCAGCTCCTACAGAGAAGCATCGCAACCCGCCCCTCCCCCTGTGGGAGCGGGCTTGCCCGCGATGGCGGCGCTGCTGTCTTCAAGCCAGCTCCTTCAGATAAGCATCGATATCTACGTGCTACTTTTCGCAGCACTTGCACCAGGGCCTGCCCGCTTGCGGGGCATTCTCGGCCCGCCGCAGCGCTGGGTTTCAATTCAAAACCGGTTCTCTTTTACATATTGGCGACGAACCCTTAACGCTGGGCGTCAATTGTTCAAGAAGTCGATAAAGGGGCGCACATCATGCAAATGGTCTAGACGTATTGCCTCAATCCAAAAAGAAAAACTCAAGGAAGACGTTGTGATCAAACCTCTCGCACTCGCTGTCAGCGTTGCCGGCGCCCTGCTGTCAACATCAGGCCAGGCCCATGACTACGGCGAATACGCTGGTGACACCCTCGACACGCTGATTCATGACTACCCGGGCCGCTATAGGGGCACGGCCAATTTCGCCGGGGCGGCCGACTGGATGCAAAGCCGGATGGGCGACGCCTACAGCATCTCCCGCCAGGATTTTTCCTGGGGCGCCGACAACAGTCGCAGCTCGCAAAACGTCGTGGCTTATGCCCCGGGCACACTGCCGCAATACGTGGTGGTCGGCGCCCACTTTGATACCTACTTCGGTCGCCCTGCCCTGCAAGGGGTCGACGACAACGGTTCGGGCGCCAGCGTGCTCACCGAAATCGCCCGCAATCTCAACGGCCTGCCGCTGGAGTACGGGCTGCAGGTGATCGGCTTTGGCGCCGAAGAAGAAGGCCTGCAAGGATCCAAGGCCTTTGTGAACAGCCTGAGTACCAGCCAGAAGAACAACATGCTGGCCATGATCAACCTCGACAGCCTGATCACCGGCGACATGATGTATGCCCACTCCGGCAAGAACAGTGCGACCAACCCGGGGCTGGCGGCACTGCGCGAACATGCGTTCAAGCTGGCCAAAGAGCTCAATATCGACCTGCACACTAACCCCGGTCTGGACGCGGCCTATCCTGCCGGCACCGGTTGCTGCAGTGATGGCGAATCCTTTGAAAAACTGAATATTCCGGTGCTCTACGTCGAAGCCACCAACTGGGAACTGGGGGACATGGACGGCTACACCCAGACCGACAACCCGGCAATCCCGGGCGGAGCGACCTGGCATGATCCCAAAAAAGACAATGAAACCGTGCTCACCGATGCCTTTGGCCAGGAACGTATCGAGCAGCGCCTGCGCGACTATTCGCGCCTGCTCAGCCGTCTGGTGCTGGAGCTGACCAATGCCGACCTCATGGCGTCAACGGCGTCTGGCGGGGCCGTCGCCCGTGCGATGCAGGACAGCCTGCAACGTCAGCACCAGACTCAGGTAAACCTGCTGGACCGGCGCTGGCTGACCTTGCAGTCTGCCAGTCGTGAGGCGGGCACCTTTGATGGCGAAATAGGCATTGATGGCGAGTACACCGCAGACAGTGGCCCCTTCCACGAAGGCCGTCGACTGGGCCTGCATGCTTTGGGAGATTATCAATTGACCCCGAGCCTGACCCTGGGCGCCAGCCTCAGTTACCTCAATGGCCGCGACAAGCTGGAACATGGCGGCAAGCTCGACAATGACAGCTGGCAGGCGGCGCTCTATGCCTTGCTCAACGACGGCGGCCCGGCATGGCTGGCAGGCGACCTGAGCGCCGGGCACAGCAGCTTCGACAGCAAGCGCAATCTGCTGATCCAGGCCAACGGCGGCCCGGTGCTGCTGAGTCAGAAGCAGACCGGTGAAACCGATGCCCTCAGCCTCGGTGCGCGGGTGATCGGCGGCTATGACTTCGACGTCGGCCCAATCAAAAGCGGTCCTTTCGCCGGGCTTGATTACAGCCATTACCGGATCGACAAGTTTCACGAAAAACAGCAGCTGCGTACTGCCCTCACCTATGAGGAGCAAAGTTTCGACTCCCTGCAGGCCAGCCTCGGCTGGCGTGTACGGGGCAGTTTCGACCTGCCGGCCGGCATGAGCCTGCAGCCGTACGGCGACATTGCCTGGGTCAGGGAAATGGGTGACGGAGGTCTGGACGACATCCTGTTGACCAGCCTCGCGGACGGAAAAGCCCGAGAGGCAAAACTGGGCAGCGTCGACAAGAGCTTTGGTCGGGCCCAGGTCGGCAGCCAGTTGGCGATCACCCCGCAACTGGGGCTTTACGCCGAAATCAATGGCCGCCTTGGCAATGATGAGGGCAGCCAGACCGGCTACTCCCTCGGCGCTCAATGGCTGTTCTGATTCACCACCGCACTGCCTGCAGGAACGCGTTGCGCGCCTGCAGGCCCATGCCGGGTTTCACCCCTGACACCCAAGGCATGACCAGCACGTTCAAGGGGGTTGAATACACACCCTGGAAAGCCGGTCTTAAATGTTCATGAGCTTTGCCGCAATGGCATTCCAGCCTGCGGGCTCATTGATCATGGCCATATAGTCGTGCCCCGAGCAGAACTGCCCTTGCAGGGTGTATTTGGCCATGATTTCTTTAATGATCAGAGTTGCCGGTCCTAACCCGGTGTTGCCGGTACGGGCGTCCAGCGCACTGCTGCGCACCTGGCCGGTTATTGCCGCACCCAGCAGCATTTTTCTCTGCTCGAGTTTTTCGATCATGGCCGCCGGGGATGATGCGTTGAAATTGAATTCCGGCAGACCGGCGTTACTGTTGTTTTGTTCGAGAAATGCGGCCCATTGCAGTTCCATTGCCGCGATCTTGCACAGGGCGGCATATTTATTACTGACCCCTTGTCTGGCCAGTTCAAGTTGCACGCTGATCATGATCATCGGGATCTTTCCAGCCAGCCCGATGCCGGTAAACGAGAGCAGAGTCGAGGTGGTGGACAATGCGGTTTCTGTTCCCCGAAATGCCAGTTTTACCAACTTTACTTCTATGGCCAGTTGCAGCCATTTGATTGCATGGGCGACCTGTTCGTCGCCAACGGCAAATGGTTGGCAGGACGCCAGCAATCTTGAAAGCCGGTGTAGATGCAGGGTGGTCGAGGCGGTTGCAGACGCGTGACGGATGGCCGCGAAGGGAGCCGGAACGGGCGAGATGGCAGGAGCCAATGCAGCCAGTCCAAGACTGGTAGACGTAACACCCAACCCCTTGAAATTGCGATTGGCAAGCATTCTTGCGGTTTTAGGGGAGGGTCGGGAATTGCCGTCTTTGACAAAGTAAGGGTTGAGCTTCAACCCGCTGACGGCACAGACTTTCATATAGCTTCGTGCAAGGTTTATGGCCGACATTCCCGGATGTACACCGGTCATTCCAGCAAGAATGGCAAATAACATGTCCTCTTTTGATTGTTCTGTTTGCGCTGTTTCACGTACTTGTTCTGCCAGGGATCCGTACATTTTTTATCTCCACGACCAGGAATAAGACAGGACTTCACAGGCAATTAATCCGTCAATGTCTTTGCTGTTTATTGATAAAAAAACCAACAGCGGCACCTGCTGACTGAAGCAAGTACCTCCTTGACGGGACGGGCTGGTAAGTTTGCAAACACTCTTCCAGAGTGGTTTGCCACCTGTGCCGCTTTTTGAATGAAACCAGCCTGCGGGCACACTATGGCAAGGACTCCTGGCTGTCTTTAGGATATTTCCTAGTTGAACTCCTGATGCCGGACAGGTAGCAAAACGGCTCTTGGGCATAGTGCTGTATGGCCCCCGGGGCCAGCGTCACGTGCCCTGAGCGCGCTCAATTGCAAAGTTGCTCCACGACTGGCTGACGGGCATCAGTTCAAGGCTATTGATGTTGATGTGCGCCGGCTGGTTGAGCAGCCAGAAAATCGTCTCGGCAATATCTGCTGGCTGAATGGCCTGGGCGCCGGTGTATAACGCGTCATACCGGGCCTGGTCGCCGGCAAAGCGCACTTGGGAAAACTCGCTCTCACACAACCCCGGCTCCAGATTGGTCACCCGCACACCAGTGCCTTGCAGGTCACAACGCAGGCTCAGGGAAAACTGCCGGACAAAGGCTTTGCTCGCGCCATACACATGGCTGCCGGGGTATGGCCAGTTACCCGCGATCGAACCCAGATTGACGATTCCCGCTCCGGCGCCGTGGGCAATCAGACGCGGCAACAGCAAGCGCGTGCTGTACAGCAGGCCCTTGATATTGGTGTCGACCATAGTGTCCCAGTCATCCAGCGAACATTGCTGGGCCGGGGTGGTGCCCAAGGCCAGACCGGCGTTGTTGATCAGACCGCGCAAGGTGTTGAAGGCCGGGGGCAGTTGCTCGATGGCCTGTTGCATGGCGTCGCGATCGCGGACATCGAGCACCAGTGCCAGGACTTCGGTCTGCGCCCCCAGTTCATCTGCCAGTGCCTGTAATCGCTCGGCGCGGCGCCCGGTCAGCACCAGCGCCCAGCCAGCGGCAGCAAAACGCCTGGCGCAGGCTTCGCCAAAACCGGAAGTGGCACCCGTGATAAAAACACTCGATCGCATAAGTTTCCCCCTGGAAAAAATCAGGACCACGCCCGCCCCAACAGGCCTGTGCCTGCCAGTAACAGCAATAGCCATTGAGTAAAACGGGCAGCCTGTTCGGCCTCAATACGCAAAAACAATTGCTGGCCCAGCCACAGCCCGAGCAGTAATGCGGGCAACATCTGCAGCGCTTGCCAGCCTGTATCCGAAGGGATAGCCGAGGCCATCGCCAGCCCCGCCAGTGCAGCAATATCCACAGCGAAAAAGAACATGATCAGCGTCGCCCGCAGCACCTGTGCCCGCAGCCCGCAATGGCTGAGCCACGCCACCACCAGTGGGCCGCCAATGCTGAACGCGGCAATCAACGCGCCGCTGCTGCCACCCACCAGCCAGGCCCCCGCCCGCCCCTCGCCCATTGGCAGGCGAACCCGCGCCAGCCCCAGAACCGCCAGCAACCCCACCAGCCCGTAAACCCCCAGCGTCAGCCCGCGGCTGTCGCTGCCGGTCAACAGCAAAATCCCGCAAGGCACACCGCAGGCCGCCGCCAGCAATAGACGCCTGAGCAAGGGGTAATTGGCCCCGCGCCAGGCACTGCGTAACAGCATCACGCTGGATGCGACCTCCAGGAACAACACCAGTGGCACCGCCTGCTGCAACGATCCAAGCATCGCCAGCCCGACCACCGCGATGGCGGCAAAGCCGAAGCCGGTCAGCCCGCGTACCACCGCTGCCACCAACACACAGAGAGCGCTCAAGGCCCAACTCGTTTCAGGGTTCATGCGCCGCTCCGGGGTGCTCGATGGCGCCACTGTAGTCAGCACGCCCCCACAGGCTTAGAGCCAGCCGGCGCTTTCGATGGTGCCAGAACTGGCTCCATCGAAAAGCCCGTCTGGATCTAAGTCACCGGCTGTTGCGGTGCCTAGTCTGCGAGCAACTGGAACACCCGGACTGCCCCTCAGGAGTGATACGCATGACGATGAATCTGAATCACCAATGGCTGCCTTTTACCGATAACCGCGAGTTCCAGCGGGCCCCGCAATTGTTTGTCCGCGCCGAGGGTGTGCACTACTGGAATAGTGAAGGTCGCGCGTTGCTCGATGGCAGCTCGGGGCTGTTCTGCAGTGCCGCCGGCCATGGCCGCAGCGAGATCGCCGAAGCCGTTTGCAAACAGTTGCTGACCCTGGACTTCACCCCGCATTTTCAGCGCGCTTCGCCGTTGTCCTTTGAACTGGCCGAACGCTTGAGCGAACTGCTGCCTGAAGGCCTGAACAAAGTGTTTTTCACCAACTCCGGCTCCGAGTCGGTGGACAGCGCGATGAAAATCGCCCTGGCGTATCACCGTGCTCGCGGCGAGGCCCAGCGCACGCGTTTTGTGTCCCGCGAATGGGCATATCACGGGGTAAATTTCGGTGGCGTGGCGCTGTCCGGGATGATGCGCAACCGTCAGGCATTCGCGGCGGGCGGGCTGCCCCACGTCAGTCATATGCGTCATACCTGGCAAGAAAATCAGCGCTATCAATTGGGCGAGCCGCAGCATGGTGCAGACCTGGCAGACGATCTGGAACGGATCATCGCCATGCATGGCGGCGACAGCATAGCCGCGTGTTTCGTTGAGCCGATTGCCGGTTCCATCGGCGTGTATGTGCCGCCTGCCGGCTACCTCAAGCGCCTGCGCGAGATTTGCGACAAGCACGCAATCCTGCTGGTATTCGATGAAGTCATCACCGGCTTCGGCCGTACCGGGCAAGGGTTTGCGGCGCAGAGTTTCGAGGTCAGGCCCGACCTCATCACCATGGCCAAGGCCTTGACCAACGGCGCGATCCCGATGGGCGCAGTGGCGGTCGACGAGCAGGTCTACGACACCGTGATCAACGCCAGCAAAGGCGCCGGGCCGGAGCTGTTTCACGGTTATACCTACTCAGGGCACCCGGTGGCCTGTGCGGCGGCATTGGCGGCGCTGGATATTTACCGTGATGAGGACTTGTTCAATAAAGGCGCGCAGCTGACGCCTTATTTCCTGGAGTCATTGAGCGCTTTGCGCGGCTTGCCCCAGGTCAGCGATTTGCGTGGTTACGGGTTGCTCAGCGGCATTCAGCTGCCCCCTGGCGAAGCCCCAGGGGCCAAGGGCGCGCGGGTCCAGCGTGCGCTGTATGACGCCGGCCTGCACGTCAAAACCACCGGTGATGCAATCATCTTCGCCCCGGCGCTGGTAACTTCGCGGGTGGATCTGGATGCGATGTTCGCGGTGCTCAAAGACACCCTCGGCCGCGAGCAGTTGTAACCCCCACCCTGTAGGAGCGAACTTGCTCGCGAGCCTTTCAGACCGGCAACGAAGAGCTCGCGAGCAAGCTCGCTCCTACAGTCAGGGCGCGCTGTATGACGCCGGCCGCAACTTCGCGGGTGGATCTGGATGCGATGTTCGCGGTGCTCAAAGACACCCTCGGCCGCGAGCAGTTGTAACCCCCACCCTGTAGGAGCGAGCTTGTAGTGGTCCAGTTTTTTTGGACCATTGCGTAGGAGTATTAGGCCGCCATTTCCTCAAAAGTAACTGGCGGCAGGTTATTCGAGGCGGAGTGACAACGCCGGTGGTTGTAATGGGCAATAAAATCC